>JAFZOV010000111.1 GCA_017550445.1 Fibrobacter sp. | reverse complement strand
GTGGTCAACGTGGCCGATGGTGCCGATGTTGCAGTGCGGCTTGCTTCTGTCAAAATGTTCTTTTGCCATTTTTTCCTCTTCTTCAGCAGAAGGTTTATCGCTTCGAATCCTAGGAACGGCGCGGGTTAAACGCATATTCCTGTTATTTCGCAAAGCATAGGAAGCGGTACTTTGCGAATTTTGCCGAACAAATTTAGCAATTTCAAGGAATTTTTCAAGCATTTTTTTTTGCTTTTTCGCCCAAAAACGCAAATTTTGGGCCATTCGACAACTTTTTTCGACCTTCTAGGATTGTGGATTCACGACATTTACCCGTTTTTAAAAGTGGCGTTTTTAGCGCAATTTCAAAGGTTTAATAATCAACACCTAAATTAATTCCAACTTATCAACATTTTAAAAACACCCCTAAGTTAAAGCCCGGCAACCATTTCAACTTATCAACAACTTTTTTAGTAAAAAGATTTTTACAAAACAAAAATTTACATTTCAGGAAGTCTTGTAAATTTATCCACACTTTGAGGAACACCCGAGGAACGTTATTATTAATGACTATATATTTTTACTTTGATTCTTTATTTTTTTAGCTATTTTGTGTCCCGGTGTATCGGGAGCATGAGGACCCAATGAAGAAAAAATTTTTTAAGTTCTTGCTAACTGCAGCAGCAGTCGCTTTCATCTGTAACTGTGGAGACGACGTTTTGACGACCGAACCAGATGTGGACTATTCCGCATACGTGGTCACAGAAGCGTCATACGTTTACGACGATTTTTACATTACCGGATCCGGCATCGTATTTGACAAAAGCGGAAACAAGATCGGTACCGCAGACATCGGCGGCGGCATCATTTACGACCTGGAAGGCAACATCCTCGAACAGGGAATCGATTTCGGCGGCCTCACCGTAATCTATCCGCCCGTTGTTACATCTGACGCTTGGGTGCTTTCCGCAGACCAGGTTTACGTCATCTACCCCAACGGCGTTGTAACGGACGCAGCCGGCAATCAAATAGCGACCATCGTTTTCAATACGGATCCGGAAACTGGCGCCCAGACTTCTGTCGGAAACATCGTGGGTCTTGACGGCACCCCGATTTTCAGCGACGTTGATACCAGCAACCTCAAATCTTTCCAAGCAAATTCCTCGCCAAACCCGAATCCCGAAACGAGCAGCAGCGCAAGCGAACCCCCTACTCCCGAAAGTAGCGCAGGGAACAATCCTCCCAATCCGGGCAATTCTTCGGCAGTACAGCCACCCCAGTCATCTAGCGGACAGCAGCCGATAACTTCTTCGAGCTCCACAAAGTCTTCTAGCTCTACAAAATCTAGCAGCTCTTCTGCAAAGTCTTCTAGTTCAGCTAAATCCAGCAGTTCCTCTGCAAAGTCTTCCAGCTCTAACTCTGGCACGAGCTACGTCATCAAATACGTAAGCAACGGCAAGAGCGGTTCTGGCTACGCCACCCGCTATTGGGACTGCTGCAAGCCTCATTGCGCTTGGCCCGAACATGGCGGTTCCGCAACTACTTGCGACGCCCAAGGCAACAAGATTGGAGACAAGAGCGCAGGCAGTATGTGCGACGGCGGTAATGCCGGCATTTGCAGAAGTCAGTTCCCCATCGCTATCAATGATACTTTGGCATTCGCTTTCGCAGCAACACCTGGTGGCGAAAACAACTGCGGCAAATGTTTTGACCTCGTCTTCGATGGCGGATGCAAATACACCCAGACAGCACTCCACCGCGCAATGAAAGGCAAGCATCTTATTGTCATGTCCAACAACGTAGGTTACGACGTGGCAGGCGGCCAGTTCGACGTGATGATTCCGGGTGGCGGATACGGCATCTTCAACGGTTGCTCCCAGCGAATGGGCTGGGGCGATCAAGGCTCACAATACGGTGGTCTCCTCGACCAATGCGAAAAGGAATCCAACTACAAGTCGGACAAGTACAAAAGCTGTCTAACATCCAAATGCGAGAAATCCTTCTCCTCTGACCCCGAAGCCAAGGAAGGATGCCTCTTCCTCGCAAACTGGATGAATGCCGCCGGCAACCTCACCCTCAATTACAAGGAAGTGGAATGCCCGAAGGAACTGGCTGACAGGTACTAATCTCCTGCGACAGATTCTGGCATCATACGAAACTTTTCATCCCGGAAAATTTCCGGGATTTTTTTATTTCCAAAAATTGCAAGTGCCAAATGTGACGTACATCTCGTAAACATATACCTTACAAAATTTTACGTGCATTTTTCCAGTCTTTTATCTATCTTTAAGCGCGGATGGAATTGGAAGGGCTTTCACAATGAAAGTCTCATTGGTTAATTTGAGGATGTATATGAAACACCAATTCCTAAAATCAGCTCTGATTCTGAGCTCCGTTCTCGCGTTCATGAACTGCTCCGAAGAGGCCGCCAACGCTCTCGACAATCTCGATCCGGCCGCCACCCAGCCCACCGAAAACGATCCCAGCACTGTAACTGCTGAAGAAAGCTGCTATCTCTTTAATGCAGGCCAGGACTTGCTGATTTACCCTATCGGCATTGTGACCGACGCTTCGGGCAATGTCATCGGCACATTTGAAAACGGCACCATCACGGGCATAGACGGAAACCCAATTGCCGTAAATATCGATCTCAATGTTCTGCCCTTGACAAGCAGACAGGAATTGAACGCCAGCACTACCCCGGCTTCTTCTGCTACGGCATCGACCCAAAACCCGACTTCTTCCGCAAACACGACGGCAACCACCTCTAGCGAAAGCTCCAGCGTGCCCGGCTCTTCTGCAACGGTCCAGAATCCGACCTCCAGCGCAACAGTCAACCCGACTTCTTCTGACTCCAAGCAGGAAAGCAGCTCCTCTCAGCAACAGCAGACTGTGGGCAACATCACCGTTACCGGAAGCTTGACCCAGACTGTCGCCAAGGGCCAGACAATTTCCCCGATTACCTTCTCGCCCGTAAACGAGAAGCCCAAGGTCGGTAACGACGGTCAATATTGGTTCCTCAAGTTCGAATACGACCAGGGTTCCAAAAAGTTCACCATCAGCGGTGGCGAACAGTTCCAGTATTTCCCGGAAAAGAAAATCAGCCAGCAGTTCACTGTTGACGGACAGTCCTTCACCCTTTCTTTGACTCTCGACGAAAAGGCAACCGCCCAAAGCTCCAACAGCCAACAGCAGGCCAAGTCTTCGAGCAGCCAGCAGCAGCCCAAATCCTCGAGCTCTGTCAAGTCTTCGAGCAGCCAACAGGTAAAATCCTCAAGTAGCCAGCAACAGGCCAAGTCTTCGAGCAGCCAGCAGCAACAGCAGGGCGGTTCTCTGCTCCCCAAGGTAGTTTCGGGAGCACAGACCAAATCCGGCTACGCAACCCGCTACTGGGACAGCTGCAAGCCCCACTGCGCATGGGAAGGAAAGGGCGGCCCCGTGGCTAGAACCTGTAACGCCGACGGTGTAACAAGAGCCAGCGCAGATGCAGGTTCTGTTTGCGACGGCGGCAATGCAGGGACCTGCTTTGACCAGACTCCGCAAATCGTAAACGATACTATCGCCTACGCTTTTGCAGCAACACCCGGTGGCGGCAATGACTGCGGCAAGTGCTACATGCTCACCTTCAAGGGCACCGGCGCTTCTGCAACAAGCACCCCGACCGATAGCCACCATAAGGCCATCAAGGGCAAGCACCTGATCGTCATGTCCAGCAACGTCGGCTACGATGTAAGCCACAACCAGTTCGACTTGATGATTCCTGGTGGCGGCCCCGGCGCATTCAACGGCTGTGGCAAGATGGGCATTTCCTGTGCAGGCGCCCAATACGGCGGATTCCTTACCACCTGTAACTACAAGAAGGATTGCCTTATCGAAATGTGCAACAAGGAATACGGCAACAACACCAGCCTAAAGAACGGCTGCCTGTTCCTTGCAAACTGGATGGATGCAGCGAACAATCCTGAAGTGGACTTCGTGGAAGTGGAATGCCCGCAAGCCCTGAAGGACAAGTACTAGTCTTTACCAAATAAAAGAAAATTGCCGCGGATAAATCCGCGGCATTTTTTTTGCCCGTAAAGCAATTCCCCTTGTTTTGTATATTTAATTATCAAGGAGTGTTATAGGATGTTCGGTAAAAATCAAACCAAGACGAATTATATTGTGGCGGCGCTAATAGGCCTCGCCATGGCAAGCCCCTCATTTTCAACCAATGTCGCCTGCGTCGGCAACAGCATTACCGAAGGTTACGGCATCTGGAGCGAAAAGAAATACCCTGAGCACCTGCAAGAAATGCTTGGCAACGGATATACCGTATCGAACTTCGGCGCAAGTTCCATGACGTTTGCCAATAAGGGCGCAAGCGACAACATGAGCTACTGGAACAGGGATCAGTTCAAGAATGCGCTCGCATCGGCCCCGAATATCGTAGTCATCGAGCTCGGTACAAACGACAGCAAGTTCTTTACGGAAAAATGCACCTGGAACGGCACCGAAAAGTACAACTACAATTACAACCTGTACGAAAAGAAAATGCTCTACACCGATTACGAGGCGCTCATCGACACCTTTGCGCACCTACCCTCCACTCCGGAAATATACGCGACATTGCAGCCCTACTCGAACAACTGCGATTGGGGAATCATGGACACAGCCATCGTGAACCAGATTAACCCGATTATCAAGGAAACTGCAATAAAAAAGGGCGTAAACATTATCGACCTGCACACGCTATTTCAGACTCCCGCATGGTTCCTTGACGATAGTGTCCATCCCAATGCCACCGGCGCCCAGGAACTCGCCAAAATCGTAAACAAGTACATTACCCTCACAAAACCCAAAATCAAGCAGGACGGGGCAACCCTGCAAGCAGAAGGCAGCGCCTACAATTACCGTTGGTACAAAGACGGAAAAGTTATCGAGAACGCAGACAAGTCTACTCTCACGCTCACCGAAAAAGGCAAGTACAAAGCCCTTGTAAAAGTCGAAAACGACAACGATTCATGGCTTTTAAGCGACGAAATCGAAATAACCAGCCTCAGCGGCACCACGAAAATTGCACCGAACCATAACAAAACGGCGCAGCCGAAACTGCGCAAGTTACACCATAAAGTGGATGTCAAAGGCCGTCGAGCGGACTAAAGCCTGGACTCCAGGAATTTAAACATCTTGCTGTAGGCGTTATCGCGAACCGGCTTACGAGAAAGGAACAAGTCATGAAGCCCGCCCTCGATTTCTTCCAACTCTACGCTAGGCCCGAGATTCCTACCGTATTCGCGAATCTGTTCTACATCCAGGACACCGTCACAATAAGTATATTCGTCGCTCCAGTCGTCGTCACGGTAGCTACATCCGCTGTGCATGACTAAAACCGGCGGCATAAGGCGCAAACCGTCCTGAACGCGCACATGCCCCGAATGAATGGCATGGAGCCAGCCGAAATCAATGGCAAGGCTACCAGGCACCTTCAGTTTTTCATCGTAATCCCATTCCCCAAATTCCGACTTGCGCAAACTCTTGTCGTAATTCGGATTATCTCCGCGAGGAATCCCCAACCCCGGCACAACGCTCCCGAAGGCTGAAAGTACAGGAACCGCAAGGCGACGTAACGGCCAAATGTAATTCATTTCCAGGAACGGACTGTTGAGAACGATTGCCGAAATTCCGGCACCGTTTCCACGGTCGGCAGCATAAAGGCATGCGATAAGGCCACCGGTACTATGCCCTAACAATACTAGCGGAAGAGAATCCCCTTCTATGCGGCGAATAATGGCGATGGCGGAGTCCAATTCGGCATAATATTCCGAGATATCCCGCAATTCCCCCATTTTTTCGCCTTCACGGTAAGAACGGCCATACTTATGCAAATCGATGGCATAGAAAGAATAGCCGACAGAATCTATCTTTTGCGCCAATTCCTGCTGAAAGAAGTAATCGTTGAATCCGTGAATATAGAGAACGGCTGCTTTAGGAATTCGGAGTGTTACAGAATCTTTTGCCAAATCGAATGGGTAATCGACAAGCGTTGCATGAAAGTTCACCGCCTCGAACTCATGCATTCTAAATGGCCCCCCGAGCATCTTGTCGGGCGACCAGGCTATATCCTTTGCAAAAAGGATCGACGCTAATACTAGAACGATACTACACCATCTCATACGATAAGGCAATATAATTTTTTGTATTCGCGGTTATTCATATTTTTTTCGTACAAGCACTTTTTTTTCTTAAAATACGCAAACTATAGTTGGCGTGTTTTTTAGGACTTCGTTTTTAAAATTGAAATATGTTCGATGACGAAGTCCATAAGAATGCAATGAAGGAGTTTATTACCTTCTTAAGGACTCTTAATACCCAGAAGAACATAGCCTTTTTTAGCGACGTTTCCAGAGAATACATAAGGCACCTCGGAAAAGGCGAAAAAATCCCCACTATAAGGATATTTTTCAACATTATCGAAGCCGCCGGAATGGACCTGAAAGAAGGCCTCAGCCTCTACATCGACTACCTCCAGAAACAAAAAATGACCCTTGCCGCTGACCGGAGCAAGGGCCTGGAATATGTCCATAAATTAAAAGCGGGGAAAATTCGCCCCAAGAAAAACCCCTAGAAGAAGTCTACGTTGAACCAGCCTTTCTTGCCATCAGCAGACAAGGCTATTCCACAAGCGACCTTAGTGAAGCTTGTGTTTTTCATATTCAGGTAATGGCCAATCTGGTTGTAGTCCGTGACACCCTCTTGCACTTTTGCCTTTTCGTCTTCCCACATCATCTTGAGGTAAGACTGCGCAACGGCGGAGGCGTTTTTCTGGAAGTTCCCACTAAAGTTCGGTCCACTGTTCTGTGCAGATTCACCACAATCACCAAAATGACCGTGAGCCGAATTAAAAGCGAGATCGTCGGCAGATTGCTTGTCGGCACATTTCTGCTTTTCTTCGGATGCGAGCGTATACGGCTTCAGGTTTTCGGTAGCACGGTATTCGTTGATGATAGCGAGGCAGTCTTCGCGCCAGCCTTCGTTAATAAAACCGGAATCATCGACAGACGTTCCTGCATCCGTCGCATTCGAGCCCGAAGAATCATCGGAACAAGCCATAAGGGCAAGGAACAGGGCTAGAGAAATTTTTTTAATCATATAGAGAAACCTTTTGCACCTCACGGCCTATACGGACCAAGTAGGCGCCTGAATGTGGCATAACCAAATTGAAATTAGCGGCACCGACACGCCCCTGCATAATGACGCCGCCCTGCAAATCGAGAACAGCGTAGGCAGCGCCCACACGGGCGTGAGCAACCTGTATGCTGCGGCCAGCAGCGGTGAGCGAGAATTGCGGCACATGGTCCATGGTGGCAATAGCATCCTTGCCCTTGCTGGAGCTGGATTTGCCATCTGCGGAACTGCTGGACTTGGCGGTACTGCTGCTAGACTTCGCCTCGCTAGAACTAGACTTAGCCACACTGGAGCTCGATGCCTCGGAGCTGGATGACGCAACGCTGGAACTGCTCGGGATAGACTGCCATCTCGGCGATACAGCCTGGTCCTCGGATACTGTCGCGGGAATTTCGGTCACAATGTCATCACCCCATTTCCAGCCTGCAAAGGAATAACCATATCTCGAAGGCGTCGGCAACGGCAGTACCTGTCCGGGCGTATAGAAAAGGACATTGCTCGGCAATTCGACATACCCTGTCACATACAGCAGAACAAGATTTCGCGTTTCATCTAGTGAGAATACTGGATATTCATCTCCCTGAATCCAGTTGTCGCCCCTGACACCGCCCGCGACCTCTGCACCGGTAGAATCCTTTAGTACATAGTCATGCAGCGCCTTTGTCACAGTTCCATCTTCAAAAGCCGCCGCCTTGACAGGAGTACCGATACTGTCTTCAGGCAGCGTTCCGTCCAAATAGAAGTTGTTTTCAAAAGTGACTTCACTATCATACATTTTTGCAGGCCAGTCGCCGATAACCCTACCCTTGCTGTAATTGTTAAGGACAAAAGAGCGATCAGGCCTACATGTTTCATTTAGACACTTTCCCATATTACCTACATAATAAGCCCCGATTAGCCCACCATATCTGCCCTTAGTTTCTATGTTGGCGACATTGTAATTATTCGCAATGAAGAAGTTGCCCGCCACTTCCCCTACCAGTCCTCCGACAGGTCCTACGACGACAAATCCTTCTACAGGGGGCCTCACGCTGACAATGCTGCCTTCATTGTAATTCTGCACAAGGACTGTAAATTCGTCAACGTGACCAACAATACCACCAACATCCGATGATGTAGTATGAATGAGACCCCGATGGCTGCTGTTTCTTATAATCAGCAAGTTATGTGCTTCCGAGACTAGACCACCAACAGCTCCACCTCTTGCATAAATAGCGCCATCGAAATGCGTATTTTCAATTTCCATAATTGTAGTGGAATTAGTATTGCTGCAAATAATTCCGCCAGCATCATAATCATTCGAAATGAAGGAGTCCTTGACCTTTAAATTACGGATGGCAATATACCTTGAGGTATACCTGGGATTGGCATCAGAAAACACCCCTCCTGAACCTTCTCCGGAACCTTCTATATAAAGCCCAGAAATCGTGTGGCCCTGACCATCGAAATAGCCTTTGTAAAATGCAATCGGTTTCCAAGGCAGAAAATCACGCATCCTTGCGCTATCGAGCGTACCGTCGCGCTTCAAGACATTCTCATTGACAACGATATCCTTCGTCAGCTTGCCACAAGCTTTATCCAGGCGTTCTTTCTCATTGTATTTTCCCGTGGCAAACGAGCCGTCCACAAGTGCCGAAAATCCATAAAGCTCCTCGGCATCCGAAATGATGTAGCAGCTGTCCGCAGGGTCTATCGCCGGTCTCTTGTATTCGTACCACTTCGCATAGAACTCCTTGTCGCCCTTATCACTCGTCGTAATGGAGTCGACTGGATTCCCCGTCAATTCTTCGTTGTCGTACCAACCTAAAAAGAGGCTGCTATCACGCGTATAACGATAATAAAGACTGCTCCCAATACCACCTAGATAGCAATCTACAGAATCTGTCACTATGATTGCATCTTGATTCCCCTTGGTCGGATTACCGCACGCATAATAAGACCCAGACCCCTCCTTCACGCCTCCATTGGAATGATAAGTCACCTTGTAGCGGGTATACATCTTCGCCCAGTATTCAAGGTCACCCGTCATTGTATTGGAAATTGCCGTATCGTTTTCTCCGCTAAATTCGGCATCACTATACCAACCGCCAAAAATCAAGTTTCCCTTGGAGGTTCCCTTGGGAAGCATCGTCGTGAGGCCGGCAACATAATTATCGAAATATTTCGCCGTATCGCCATCGAAGGTATGGAATTCAACCGTATACCTGCCCGCAATAGAATTCTTGAGCTCTCCCGAAAAAACAGGATAGGGATCCTCGCCAACGTTCTGCCCCCAAATGGAGCCTTCCGTATTTTCTCTCAATAGAAAAGTCAACGCACCATTAAAGAACGCAACCGTATCCATCATAGTCCCATAATCGACGTATCTAGAGGAACTCAGCTTTATCGCATAACTATTGGTAACCTTGATTGATTCATTCCGACTAGATGTATAGCCTAGCAATTGGGAATAATAATCATATTCGCTATTTACAAGTTTTGCTGCGCTATAGCAGTTTGTCAAGGTCAATGATGCATTGTCACTTACATAGCCCACGACACCTGCAATATACGAAGTGCTCTTCGTAGACTTGATGGTGGAGAGCGTATAGAAATTGGTTATTTGGGTCTCGCCTTCCCCATAGACAGAACCTACAAGAACGCCAAGACTTGTCGTCGATGAAAAGTACGAATCGAGTATTCCCAAATCTCGGACAACAGCAACAGAATTCTCCGGAGACTTGATCGAGCGGAAAAGGCCCGCATCGTCAAGCGAATACAGTCCCGAAATCGTGTGACCGTTCCCGTAGAACTTTCCCGCAAAGTCAACCATCGGTTTCCACACGGCAAGGGTCTCGGCGCTATCGCTGTTGAGCCAGCCCTTCTCATTCAGGAGATTTTCGTTTACAACGATATCCCTCATGAGTTTGCCGCAGACAGATGTATTTGCCGCAATAGAATCGTGTCCATTTACGATTTGGGCAAAACCATAAAGTTCTCTTGTGGTCAAAATCTGGTAACACCCATCAAGCCCTTGCGACGGAACAGCCGGATCAATTTCTTTAGCGCCGACAATGGCAACAAGCATTAAAGCTAAAACGGAGATTCTTTTCAAGGACATGATTCCTCCTTCTACTTTTCTCTCTCAAAATAATAAAATATCTCCTACAAATAGAATATGCATTTCTAAATTTTACCCCGTGATTCAAATTCAGAACGTTTCTAAGTCTTTTGGTGAGCAGGTGCTGCTTGACGGCGCCAGCATGCTTGTAGGCGACCACGAACGCGTGGGCCTTGTAGGCCGCAACGGTTGCGGCAAATCGACGCTATTCAAGATGATTCTTGGTCAGGAATGCATCGATGGGGGCTCCATCGACATTCCCAAGAAGTACACCCTGGGTTACTTGCAACAGCACCTGAACTTTACGCACGCTACGGTACACGAAGAAGCCTGCAGCGTGCTGAAGCCCAATGAAGACGGATGGATCGAAGAACACAAGGTAGAGGCGATTCTGTTCGGTCTGGGCTTCGACGAAGAATCCATGCACAAGAGCCCCTCGCTCCTTTCGGGCGGTTTCCAGATTCGCCTGAACTTGGCGAAGGTCTTGGCGAGCGAACCCGACATGCTGTTGCTCGACGAACCGACCAACTACCTGGACATTGTGTCGATGCGCTGGCTCAGTCGCTTTTTACGTAACTGGAAAGGCGAAGTGCTTCTGATTACCCACGACCACCATTTTATGGACGAGGTCTGCACCCATACAGTGGGCATTCACCGCCACAAGATGCGCAAGGTGAAGGGTACTGTAGAAAAGCTCCGCGAAACCATCGCCGAAGAAGAAGAAGTCGCTCAGCGCACTCAAGAAAACGAGGCGAAGAAGAAGGCTCAGCTCGAACAGGTCATCGAACGTTTCCGCTACAAGGCCGCTAAGGCCGCCATGGTGCAGTCCAAGATCAAGGCCGCAGCAAAGCTGGCCACTGGCGAGCGCCTCACGCATGAACGCAACTTGGATTTCAGCTTTACCGAAGCAGGATTCCCCGGTAAGCGCATGTTGCAAATCAAGGGCCTTTCGTTTGCATACCCCGGTGGCCCAGAGCTCATTAGCGACCTCACCATGGAAGTCTTCAAGGGCGACCGCATCGCAGTCATAGGCCCGAACGGCCGCGGTAAAACGACGCTTTTGAACCTGATTGCAAACGAGCTCAAGCCTGTCGCTGGCGAAATCGCGCCGAATCCGAATGTCCAAATCAACTATTTCGGCCAGACGAATATCAACCGCCTAAACCTCGACAACACCGTCGAAGAAGAAATCGCCTCGGCCATCGTAGAAGTTTCGCAGAAGAGCCGCGCCCGCGGACTCGCAGGCCTCATGATGTTCAGCGGCGATGCCGCCCTCAAAAAGGTGAAAGTTTTAAGCGGTGGCGAACGCAGCCGCGTGCTCCTCGGAAAGATTCTGGCAAGCCCCTGCAACATGCTCTTGCTTGACGAACCTACGAACCACCTCGACATGGAATCCATCGAAAGCCTTATCGATGCCCTTGAAGATTACGACGGCACCGCGATGGTGGTGACCCATGACGAAGAACTGCTGCACGCATTTGCCACGAGACTTGTCGTATTCGACGGCGGCAAGTGCCGCGTATTCGAAGGCACCTACGCCGACTTCTTGGAAAAGGTGGGCTGGGCCAGCGAAAAGAAACCGGGCGGTTCTGAATCGGCAAACATCAAGGTCTCGAACATCGACGTAAAAACGGATGCGCCCACCAGTGCACCGCGCGCCAAAGAAGACCGCAAAGCCCGCGCTGACTACATCGCCGAACGCAGCAAGATTATCAAGCCCTTGGAAAAGCAACTCGCAAAGCTCGAAGAAGACATCGCGAAAGCCGAAGCCTTAGGCGGCGAACTCGAGGCAAAACTTGTTGCGGCCTCCGAAAGCGGCGACGGCAACGCCATCACGGCAATCGCAAAGGACATGGACGACAACAAGAAGAAAGTCGACCAGCTTTACGAAGATTGGGAACGCGTGAGCGCCGAGCTCGAGGCTGCCAAGGATAAATGGAAGTTGTAACGACCGTTGCTTAGCGGTTTATAAATTCTCAATTCCCGAAACATCGTCTGGAACATCCTGGCGCATGACCATGAGCACGGCGTTCTGCGAAATAATCACGTAGCGTTCACCGCCCACTTCAATTTCATGACCATTGGCATGCAGGTACAAAGCCTCGTCGCCTTCTTTAACCTGGAGCGGCAAGTACCTGACTTCGTCGGGAGATTCCCCGCGGAATACGGCGTCGCTATCCTGCGTTACCGGCAGCGGATACCCAGGCCCCACCTTGACCACGATCCCCGTATGCACGGCATCGTGTTCCCGCACACTCGGGGGCAAATAAAGACCACTCCCGGTCTTGTTCGAGGCTTCAAGGGGCTTAATCAGGATTCGGTCACCAATGACCACGATATTCTTTAAGGGATCCAGCATACCCCAAAGATAGAATTTGCGCGCTTTGCTATAATGTAATCCGTGATATTCGTTATCCTGTGGACAATCATTTTCGCCTTCCTGACTATTTACCTTGGGAAAAGTCCCAGGGTACGCAGCTGGCTTAAACTGATTTTTAAAGCTCCCAGGGTCTGGCGCACCATCGTCGGCTCTGTTGCACTGGTTTTGGCCATCGTCATTACCTACCTCATGGTCCCCAAAGCGGCAGAAACGAACATTGACGAAAGAAGCCTCTTCGAAGACTACGCCGCCATCGCTGTCATGAAGCTGGATTCCCTGCAAGTACTCAAAATCGACAACGACTGCAACATGCAGCACCCGGAACCGGAACTCGCCTACGTGCTCCCGATGATAATAGGTGCCTATAACGAGATTGTGGACAAGCCCACCACTCCCGTGATAACGCGGCTGGACGACACGCTCTATCTGGCCATGAAAGGCTACAAGCAATTCAAGAATAGGGGTATTCGCCTCAATAAACTCCTGCAGAAAAAGCTTGGCAAGCGCTACAAGACAAAAATCATAAGCGAAGGTTCAACCCACACTCTCATCGTGACCTATACCGGCGAACCCTGGGACACAGAACAGCTAATGGCCCTCCCCGTCATGGAAGCAGCCCAAATCAACAAGCTGGACCCCGCCCTGCTAATGTCGCTGATACTGCACGTTTCCAACTTCAATTTCAACTTTCGCGGCCAAAAGGATTCCAAGGGGCTTCTCGCCCTCAAGGAAGGAGAAGGCCTTGATCAGGTCTTTATGGGCGCAGAACGCTTGGGGAAAATGCTTCAGGTGGGCGTGAGCCAGGAAAACGCCGTGGCCACCTTCTACCCCGATCCCGAAATCAATTCCAAGCCCGAAAATTGGAGCAAGTCGCCGCTGACCAAGAGCTGGGTCGACCAGGTACTTTCCGACGTGGAATTCTATCACGCCAATGGTCTAACCCATTTTGGCAACTAGCTATTTGGTTAAATAAAAGCTTTCTGGATTGATGGAGATACCATCGATTCGGATTTCGTAATGCAGACCAATGCTGGACTGTGTTCCGCTTTCGCCAATCAACGCAATGGGCTGCCCACGGCGAACTTGCTCGCCCTGCCTAACAAGGGCCTGCCCCAGGTGAGCATAGAACGAGCGCACGTTATGGCTATGGTCAATCTTTACCGCAAGTCCAAAACCGCGATGCTTGCGAACCTCGATGACAGAACCCGCACCCGTCGCATAGACGGTATCGCCTTCGACCGCCACATAGTCAATCCCCCTATGCGGAAGCTCGCTATCCGTAAAAGGATCGTAGACCATTTCAAAGCGCTTTTTGACCGCATGGTTATTTTTCATGGGATGCAGCACCGGGATTTTCTCGGCAAGCGCAGAATCACCCTCCAGAGCCGTAAGCAACTTATTGAACGAACTTTCAACTTCGTTTACGCTCTTGCGCTTTTGCAAAATGGAATCATCTATGGCCGCGACATCCAGAACAAAACCGAGACCACCCACCTTCAAGGTAGAGTCGCGGAGGACACGGGTTTCTTCGGCTTTTAAAATAGATTCGTCTACCGAGGCGCGGATTTCCTTGAGTTCCTTCCTAATAGCCGCATTCTGCTTGTAGACATTCGTGACGTTCCCGCTAGTTACGTTGTCTAAAATCTGCACCGGCGAAAACAAAATAAATCCAAAGATGGCAGCCACCACGGCCACCACGGCAACTACAGCACCAATAAACGAAAACTGGTAGCTTTTACCCGATGTTGTCTTGGTCGGGAATACGTGAACCTCAAGCTTCTTCACTTTCAGACCCGGGGTTATCGATTCGTTTGCGTAGCGACTCTATGACGCGTTTTTCTTCTTCAATTGCCCCGAGGAGCTCCACCACGGAGGGATCGTCCTTAATGGTATTCAGGAGGTCGTCACGAACAGCTCCATGAAGCTTTTGGCCAAGTGCCGCAAAGCGTTTTTTGAGCTTGGATTCTTCGTTTGCAAGCTCCACCCGCAAAAGAGCGGTCGACGCATAATTCAGCGCCTTGTTTTTTATCTTATTTAGCGTTTTTTCAGCCATGGTTAATTCCTTTTGTCCGTAAAAAAATTAGTTTTTTACGCGTATAAAAATGGAGATATTCTATGAGCCGTAGCGATCGTAGACGCGCAAAGCAAAATGCAAAGCAATTTACACCGAAAAAGGCCAATGCCCTGGACCCGAAGATCATTGCAGTCCTCGCCGCCATTGCCGTTATCTTCTTTGTTGGAACCATGCTTATCCAAAGAGGCGCATAAATGAAGTTCAATATCAAGAAATCCGTATTGCAGGAAGCGCTCCAGATTGCTATCAGCGCCATCCCCAATAAGTCCACCCTGCAAATCCTCAACGACTACTCGCTGCGTCTCGAAGGCAACACTCTCGAAATTTGCGCTACCGACTTGAACTTGGGTGTGAGGATCAAGCTCGAAGTCGAAGGCGAACGCGATGGCGAAGCCCTGATCAACGCCCGCAAGTTCTCCGACCTCGTGAAGGCTCTCGTTCCGAGCTGCGAAACCGTGAGCATCGACGTGCAGGATCATTTGACCCGCATCAAGTGGAGCGAAAAGGGCCAGGCCTCCATTACGAGTTTCGACGCCAGCGACTTCCCTCCGTTCCCCGAAGTCGAAGGCAACTCCCTTACTCTTGCCGCCAGCGAACTTGCATTCCTGGTCGAAAAAACCGCATTTGCTGTCTCTACCGATAACACCCGCCAGAACCTGAACGGCGTGTTCATGGAAGCCAAGGATGGCAAGATCTCCATGGTCGCTACCGACGGTCACCGTATGGGCCGCGCAAGCATCGAACAGGAAGGCGCAAACCTCGAATCCGGCGTCATCGTTCTCCCGAAGGTGCTCCAGCTCGTGCTCCGCCTCGCCAAGAACGAAGACTCCGTCGAAATTTGCACCACCGAAACTCACGTGCTGTTCCGCATTGGCGCAACGCAGATTATCTCCAAGCTTATCGAAGGTCCGTATCCGAACTACCGCGCTGTGATTCCGCAGAATTTCGAACGCACCGTTCAGGCCAACGCCACCGAACTGTTGGACAAGGTCCACTGTATCTTGCCGATGGCCAATCCGCGTACGCACCAGATCCGTTTCCAGATGGACGGCAACAACATGGAACTTTCTGCTACTGACCCGGATGTCGGTGGCGAAACCCGCGAAGCCCTGGCTGTTACGCACAATGGCGAAGGCAGCTTCAGCATCGGTTTCGATGGCCGTTACTTCTACGAAATCCTCAGCATGTGCAAGAGCGAAGAAGTGGTGCTCAAGATGAACACCCCGATTGGCGCTTGCATCATCGAACCTGTTGGCGACGACATGGGCTTCAGCTTCTTGCTGATGCCGCTCCGCCTTGCCGACTAAGGATACGGAGAATTGCATATAAACTAAAAGGCTCGGGTAACGAGCCTTTTTCCATAGAAACCATACTTAAAAAGTTACTAGTTCTGAGTTACTAGGGCTGCTTCGCAGCAATTTTGAGTTCGGAGTTACTAGGTACTAGATTTTTAAAGAATAAGCTTCTCGTATTTTAATTCTTCTAGTAACTAAACTGGTAACTAGCCCGAAGGGCGAAGTAACTATTAACTAATAACTGCGGCGAAGCCGCAACTGCCTATGTCCAACGCAATCCGCAAACGTATCAGCAAGAAAATCACCAAGGCGCTCCATGACTTCAACCTGATTGAAGACGGTGACAAGGTGCTTATCGCCGTAAGCGGCGGTAAGGATTCCAGCGTACTGCTGATGGAGCTTGCAGCTCGCATGGGAAAGTTCCTGCCGAATTGCGAAATCGGGGCGATTCACATCCAAAGTGACTTTGCCGACAAGGCTCCGCGAGAATTTTTGCAGATGATGGCCGCACAATACCCGCAGATTCCCTTCTACTTCAAGGACGTGGCCGTAGAAGGCCGCCTCAAGGAGGGGCGCAAGCTCAACTGCTACTGGTGCAGCACGCAACGCCGTACCGAACTCATTAAGTTCGCCCGCGAAAACGGCTACAACAAAATTGCGCTTGGCCACCACATGGACGACATCGTAGAAACGCTCCTCATGAACATGCTCTACAAGGGCGAATTCAGCGGCATGCCCCCGATGGTGCCATATGAAAAATACCCCGTAAGCGTAATCCGCCCACTGTGCTACTGCGAGGAATCAGAAATCATCGAATACGCCGAAGACGCCGACATTCGCAAGTTCACTTGCACCTGCGAATTTTCAAAGGCATCGCACCGCAAATCTATCCGCGAAGAAATCAAGAGCCTGACCAAGGGCAACTCTACCCTAAAGGCAAACCTCTTCGAAAGCATGCGAAATATCCGCATGGATTACTTGCTCTAGCCAATCGAGCACTTTAAAAAAATTCTATTATGCACTTATCAAAGTGCAATGCAAATGATTTTATAAGAGGGCAAAATGCAATTGGATACATCGAACATCCCCAGCTACTATAGCCGACTGGTCATGGCCAAGAACCAGGGACATTTTTCCATTGCACGCGCACTGCTGAATATTATCGAGAACGCCCCCGCCCCGGACACCTCTACCCCGGCAGGCCTCAAGGCGTTCGAAAAGATTTTCCAAGCCAAGGGACATGCCCAGGCCGTGAACGAAGGCGTTGATTCTACCAACGTCCCGCCAGCAGGCGAAGTCGAAGAATGGGCCGGTTATGCCGTACAGAATCCGCCCATTACCAAGCAGCTGGCCCTGGCCCTCGCCCACTATTTTAGACAAGCTAACGCCTACGACTCCTGCTACGAAATGTACCAGAAGGCAAACGAATTTGGAATAGGCAATACAACCGCTTTCGAAAGCGCCGCGCTGCAAGAGGTTTCCAACGGCAACATGGCTAACGAATTCGGACAGCTATGTGAAAAGGCTGGCGACTACGCCCGTGCTGCCGAATGGTACAAGAAGGCAAAAAATGCCGGTTGCACAAGTGCAGAAGAATCCCTGGAGCGCATGAACGCCCTCTACGGTATGGCACGCTATTATGCCCCCTGGATCAAAATTGCGACGGCAACGGGCCGCAAGGGCCTTGCAGAAGCAATCCAGAACATCGTGAAATCCGATCCGAAACTTGCCACTGCAATGGTAGAAGAAATCAACGTTGCAGAATCTGCAGTACCGCCCTGCTACGAAGAAATCGAATACTGGGAACAAGAATTCGAGCGCTTCGCCAAGTTCAGCGACAGTGACAACGCAGCCTTTGCAGGCCTCTATGTCGCCATCGGAAACATTCTGGAACGTGCTCACATCTATAACCTGGCTCTGCGCTGGTACAAGAAAGCCGTCGCGAATCACCCGACGGCTAACCAAGATGCGCACCGCATGCTTCCGCTTAAGAGCAAATCTGAGCCCATGCGCGAAGCAGAAGATATATACGACAGCCAGAGCTCTATTCCGGCGCTCTGGAAGGCCTAGAAGCCTTCGGCTATACTAGCCGCCTACAAAAAGCAGCACAATACTGGACACTAAAATTAGGACGCCCCATATGGTTTCAACGATGGGACTGAACTTCCTGATTTTGAATTCATTCTTATCCATAACACAACCTCACATACCAACGGGTTCGCAGAATCGCGCGCCTTTCATTTATCAAACTATAAATCAGACACGGAAATAAAATAAGGTGAAATCAAATTGCAATGGACAGTTTGTCAAAGTTCCAGATTGGAATATTCCACATTAGATTAATTTGTAAGTAAAAAAGAATATCTAGGCATAAAAAAAGCCCCGCTCGCCGTTTACGGCAAGCGGGGCGTGAATCCAGCGGCGACCTACTCTCCCGGGCCCGTGGGCCAGGTACCATCGGCGATGAGGGGCTTGACTTCCGTGTTCGGAAAGGGAACGGGTATGACC
>JAFZOV010000110.1 GCA_017550445.1 Fibrobacter sp. | reverse complement strand
GGAAGGACTTTTTCATAAAATTCTCCTATCGGTCAAGAGTCCAATAGAAATATACTTTAAATTTCGCACCACACAAATCGATATCTTTTCAAAAGACTTGTTTTTCAGCAAGGAAAAGAGTATATTTGTCAACGGAGTTATTATGTCATACGACGTCCTAGAAAAAGAAATTCGCCAATTGCCGGAATCCTATCTCGAGGATGTTTCGAAGTATATCCAGTTCCTACTTTATCAATATGAACAGGAGCGCATGTCCGCACTCGAAGAGTCGGAAGAAGTGTTCAATGCAAAGATGCAAAAAGGATTAGACGATGCGCGCAACGGTCGTGTTACGCCCCTTGACGACGCTTTTGCAGAACTCAAGCAACGCTTCGCATAATGGAATACTCCGTTTTTCTCACTGAACAAGCAAAATCCGATTTAGCCGAAATATACTCCTACATTTCGGTTGAGCTGAAATCGAAAAAATCTGCCGAAAACGTGATAAGCTCACTTCATCAAGCCATGAAGGCGTTATCACTTATGCCTAGCCGCTATCATCAATTTCCGAATGAGCCCTGGATTTCGGAAGGTGTGCGGTATTTTACTGTTCGCAATTATTCCATCTTTTACACGATTGACGAAAAGAACCTGAATGTTTCCATCGTTCATGTAATCTACGGCAGACGGAATCTACCCCAGGTTCTGTCAAGCCACAAATAAAAAAATCCACCACATTCTCGGGAACGTGGTGGAAAAATAGGTTCTCGGTCAAGCCGGGAATGACAACAACAATTACTTGTTTTTGTTCACGATCAAGGTCTTTGCCTTGAAAGTCTTGCGGTCGATCCACTTGACCATCAGGGAAACCTTGTTGTCCTTGTCGAGGGCTGCCCAGTACTTCTTGAGGGTGTCTTCGGCGTTATCGAAAATTGGCATGAGCTGCGGGAAACCCTTGAAAGAGGGAATCGGGTTACCATCAGTTTCATAAGTACTGATGAAGTGGCCGAGACCCGGCAGAGCCTTTTCGAATTCGAACGTCATGCGTTCGCAGCCTGCGTCTTCGCAGTTGTTGCGGCTCTTGAGGATGGAGAGCTTGTAGAGGGCCGGCTGGGCGTTCTTGTAGTGAATGCCGGAGATACGCGGCGTGAAGTTCGGTGCGTCGTCTTCGTACTGACGGGTAGCGAGAGCGCTCTCGAAAGTGCCGCCGAGCTTAATGGCGTCGTAAATAGTATCGGTCTGGTCACCGTTGGTGATAATCTGGACATCAGCCGTGTGGCGGGCCGGGTAGTAGATAATCAGGTGCGGATCAGTGAGCTTGGATTCGTCGAAAGCCTTCGTCTTCATGAAGCCAGTCTTGGCTTCGATTTCGAAAACGCGGTTACGGCTATTCACGCTACGGCCCATAATCCAGTAGACCTGCACGTAGGACTTGCCATCGGCACTTTCGCCGAGAACAATTCCACGTCCAGGATAAGGGTTATTGGAGAGGGCCTTGAAATTCTGTTTTGCTTCGTCTGTGTACTTCATGGCCCCAAATATAGCAAAGATATCACAATGTATCGGGAGCCTTTTCGGGGGCTGGGCCCGGAATTACATCAAAGACATTTCCTTTGAATTCGAAGTAATTGATATCCTTTTCTGAAGCCGGAAGGTCAAACGTATAATATGCGTAGCATATCCAATTCAGAGAAAATACGGAATCACTATCCGGCACGATTCGCAGAGTATCCCCCACGCGCTCAATCTGCACTTCGTCGTTATGGTATTCAAAGTCCACGTCTATGTCCGGAATAACAATCTGGTAACCGACATTTTCCGTATTCGTCAAGTAGGCTTTGTTACCGGCATTGGCGTTGTTCATGCTGCAGGGACCCGTATTAGCAACGGCGGTCTTGACAGCATCTTTTCTGCCAATAGCACTATTGGTAACGCCGCTATTGGGGATAGCCGAATCCTGCCCTCTGGCATTCGTGCTGGATTCGTTCCCGCAGGCAATAAACATAAGTGACAGCATGGCTGTACATGCAATGATTTTTTTCATATCATTATCCTCCTATAAATGAAGTCCTTGAATGAATGCCTTATTCCGCATCAACAATGTCCATGATTTCCGGCGTAAGAGATCCATTACCGTTATCAAAGTAGAGTAATGTCGCATGGGTGTAGGCCTCATCGTTATCTACGGCGAAATCAATCCTGGACTTGCAAATACACCTCTGTGCATTCGTATAATCGTATTTCGCCTTTACAACAACCGTATCTCCCAAAACGTGGACATTAAGGGTGTCAATTTCAATACCACATGTGAGCGAAATGTTTTCAATGGTAAAGGTTATCCGATCGGTACCGACATACCTGTAAGTAAACGGAGGAATCCTTTCTCCACGGGAAACAACCAAGGTGTCATCCATTATGCGTTCGTTTTGACATTGGACATTGGCATCTATAATGCCAATGTCCAACGAACTCGAACTAGATACGTCCGCAACATCGTTCGACGAGTCACTACTCAACGGATTCAACGCGTTAGTGTTTTCCGCCATGGTATTGGGATCCACCGATCCTCCACCGGAACACGCAATCACAAGTATCAAAAACAGAGAACCTGAGACAAGAGCAAACTTCTTAAACATGGAGTTTCTCCTTTATCTTATCCGTAAACGGGAAAAACTGGAAATTAATTCGACAAACTTGGTTTGAATCTTTGTATTCGTTAGCAATGGATAGAATTTTCTTGCCACAGGCTTTTAGCTCGTCGACAATTCTTCGGCTCGCTTCTTCGTTCACGCCAAGCGTAAGCCCGCTAAAATAACGTTCGTCCGGAGAATAGCGTTCTACTGCGCGAGCCGCCATGTTCGCCATTTCTTTGTGCATGGTACGAATGGCTATGGGCAAAGCCTCTTTAGAACCGATAACGTTCTGTTCTGTTTGCGAATAGACCTTGTCTCCGTCTTTTTTCAGGAATCCTGCCTTAACCAAGAAATTCAAGATATCGCGCACTTCTTCGGCTGATACATGCTCCTTGCATTCTTCGGCAAGATCACGTGGGTTGGCTCCAGGCATCATCGGGGCAAGTTCCCTGAGTACGGGGTACTTCCAGGATTCATAATACTGGAATGCTTCGCTGTCAACGACACGCATGCTATGTTCCACCGCAATCTTCTGCATTTCAAGAAGTGCAGCTTTCTTGATAGAATCTTTTTTGGCGTTGCAGAACGTTACCATTTCGTGGAAGTAATCTTTTTCAAAACCGACAAGTCCCAAGGCTTTCGCGACATTTTCGATTTTTGGCTTGCCCAACCTGCTTTCGCCCTGGCAGACAAGCTTCAAGAAGTTCGGCGAAGTAAAGCCGGCACTCTTGCAGAACTCTCGCCACGAGAACGCACCCAAGCGTTTGCGCTCGTCGTAGTAATCCTGTATATACAGGCGATAGTCCTTATATTCGAGTATCGATTTCATGTTTATTAATATACCTTTTCTCTAATTCAAAATCAATGTAATTCTATACAAAAATTACAATTTTACATGAAAATTCGCATATTTTACAACCACTTTTTAAGTGAGAAATTAAAATACTATACAGTCTGTATAGTATTAAAAAAGCCGCTATAAAAGCGGCTGAAATTTGATTGATCCGTAGAATCATCGCTTCGGGTTATAATTGTTCATAAGCACCATGGCAACGGCAACGCAAAGCATCACCACACTTCCCACAATGACCTGCTGCCTATGGTTGTATTCGCGTTTAACGTAGCTCGGATTTTCTTCGTTCAATTCCTGGAGCGTGGGGCCCTGGTTCAACTTGGTGGAGTCGACACCGTAGGTTTCCGCAATCTCTGCATCCGTCATGTTCAGCGTACTGACGTAGGCGCTGTCATACTTGTCGAGCTTGTCTGCGGCAAAAGACGCCCCTGAAAACAGGAGCGCTATAGCCACAACAAGAACGAACTTAGTCATTATTCCTTCGCGAGCTTGTCGAGAATCTGGTTCACGAGACCCGGGTTGGCCTTGCCACCGGACTTGCGCATGGTCATACCGACCAAGAAGCCCTTCAGAGCAACCTTACCGGCCTTGAATTCAGCGAACTGGGCTGCGTTTTCGGCACAGACGGCGCGGACTACTTCTTCGATAGCGCCAGTGTCGGTCACCTGCACGAGGCCCTTTTCCTTCACGATGGCTTCGGGATCCTTGCCGGTTTCAAACATTTCGGCGAAGACCGTCTTTGCAATCTTACCGTTGATGGTGTTGTCGGCGATCAGGTTCACGAGCTTGCAGAGGTCTTCGGGCTTAATCTTGAGGGCGGAGAGGCCGCCTTCGAGTTCCTTCACCTTGGCGAGGAGTTCGGTAATCACCCAGTTGGCGAGCACCTTGCCGTTCTTGCAGTTCTTCGCGGCGGTGTCGTACCATTCGCTCACGTCGCGGTCTTCGGTGAGCACCATGGCGTCGTATTCGGAAACACCGAAGTCGTCCATGAAGCGCTTGCGGCGGGCATCCGGCAGTTCCGGAAGCGTGCGGCGGATTTCTTCCACAAAGGCCGGGTCGGTCACGAGGCGGACCAT
>JAFZOV010000109.1 GCA_017550445.1 Fibrobacter sp. | reverse complement strand
GATGGACAAGGAAGGCTTCGGCAACTGCACGAACCTTTACGAATGCCAGGCTGCATGCCCGAAGGGTATCACCGTGGATTACATCGCCAAGATGAACCGCGAATACCTCGGCGCTACCGTGACCTACGCCGAAAAGGTGTACGGAAAGGATTAAGTAGGAACGGGCGCATCCCGCGCCCCTCTTATGTCATCCCCGCGAAGGCGGGGATCTCCCTTTAAAAAGAGGACTGCTTAACGGCAGTTCTCTTTTTTATGACATTATTTTGAAACTAACAGCTTGTTCTGACTTATACTCCAATAAAAAATGGCGGACTGTATGCCCGCCTAATTGGTTGAAGCTGGGAATTCTTACTTACAGCATCTAAATCCGACGCTTGGGTATTGGTTCTGCGGATAGAAGCTGAACTTGCTGTCGGTGCACTTGCTTTCGTTGTTGGTGTTCCAAGCACCACCGACTACCAAGTACATGTTAGGATGATCTTTGCTGGTGGTCGATGTCCATTCCCAAAGGTTTCCGTTCATGTCGTACATGCCGTACCAGCTGCGGCATTGTTCCTTGCGGCCGCTGCGTTTGGCGGCCTTGGTGTTAGTGTTGCACTTGTTTTGCTTGTAACTGTCGCCGTAGCTGTAGCGGGTGTTGTCCTTGCTTTTGCAGGCGGCTTGCCATTCGGCGAGGCTACAAAGGTGCTTGCCTTCTTGCTGGCAGAGGCTTGCGGCCTGTTCTTGGCTCACCATGTCGCGGGGGAGTTCGTCGGCCTTATTCGGGTATTCGTAGGCGTCTACGCAAACGGTCTTGCCGCCGAGCGGAACGGGGTAGGCGTTCTTGCCGCAAATGTTGTCGCTAGCCATGTCGTACTTGGCTTCTTCCCATGCGGAGCGGTTGCCCACGGAGTCTTCGGCGTAGAAGAATACACTTCCGGTCTTGTTGTATTCAATGGCCTTGCTGGCTTCCTGGGCATGGAGTGTGTCGCCAATAGAGAGGTATGTTTTGCACCTGATTTCTTCGCACTTGACCTTGAGCTTGATGGGGTCGTAGTAGCGGCCGGCGGGCGGTGCGATTTCGGCAACGGGCGGCACTTGGTCGGCTGCGCGGATGCTGTCTTGAATGCGTTGCTTTTCAAGCGAGTCGACGCGTGCTTTTTCGATAATTGCCAGTGAGTCAGCAATACGCTGCAGACTGTCGGCGCGAGCTTTATCGATGGCAGCAAGGCTATCCTTGATGCGGTTCAGGCTGTCGCGCACGTGGCGAATGCTGTCGCGGTTCACGTTGTTCTGGAGTGCTGCCAGGGAATCTGCAATTCGCAGACTGTCGGCGATGCGAGAGCTGTCTGCGCTGAGTCTAGCCAATGAATCAGCCATGCGAATGCTGTCGGCGCGGGCCTGTTCCAATGCACGCAGGCTGTCGAGCGTGTGGCGGCGCTGCATTTCGAGTGCGGTTTCCTGTTCCTTGGCAAGAGCGTCTTGCTTAATCTGGTCCAAGTGGCACTGCACAATAAAAAGGGCGAGCAGCAAAAGGAACATCAACACGAGAATGGCGATGTTCTTCTTTTTGCGGCGAGATTTTGCCTGGTCTTCAGTTTCGTTATTGTTTTCAGTCATAAATGTTTCCTTGTTTGTCATGCCCGACTTGATCGGGCATCTCCTCTCTTATTTGAAGAAAAAGGAGATTCCCGCCTTCGCGGGAATGACAGTGTGGGGTTTATCCTGCCTTCTCCTCGGCGGTTTCCGTCTTTACAGATTCGCGTACGTCGTTGAAAAGTTCGCCCCAGTGGCGGATAATTTCTTGTTTTAATTCTTGTACGCTAATGTTGCGGCGCAGGCTGTTTCGGTAAGCGATAGAAATGTAGCCCGTTTCTTCGGAGACTACGATTACGAGTGCGTCGCATTCGGCGGCGAGTGCTTTTGCGGCGCGGTGGCGCATGCCGTAGCCCGCTTCTTTTTCGGCGTTACCCGTGGGCATGGGCAAAATACAGCCGGCGGCAATAATGCGCTTGCTGTTCATGATGACGGCTCCGTCATGCAATGCGGAATTCGGGAAGAACAAGGCTCGCAGAAGTCTAGAACTGATACGGGCATCCAGAATTTCACCGGTGTCGGCGTAGTTACGCAGACCCACTCGCTTTTCGAGCACAATCAATGCACCTGTATGCGTCTTGGCCAAATCTTGAGCGGCGCTGGCGATGGTCTTGGTGATTTCGTCGAGACCGCTGGAATGGAAAAATAGGTTGTGAAAATCGAGCTTACTGGCTGCCTGACCGATACGCGTAAGGGCGCTTCGAATTTCGGGCTGGAACAAAATCACGAGGGCGATAATACCGAGGGTCGCAAGATTACTGATGAGCCACACGACCGTGTGGAGTTCCCACCATTGCGCAATAATCCAGGCAAGAATCAGCAATAAACCGCCGAAAATCATTTGGGCGGCGCGTGTACCGCGGAACAGCAAGAAGATGTAGTAAATGATAATCGAAATTAGGAGCACATCCAGAATATCCGCCATGCGGACATCAATTATTCCGAATAGTTTAAACAGAACCATTTTTCAATGCCTCCAGATAAAGCAGTGACTCCTTCGCCTCTTTCACGTCGTGCACGCGAATGCAACTGGCGCCACCGAGAACTGCGATAATTCCTGCGGTAACTGTCGGAATCAAGCGGTCGCTAGCTTCAAGTCCCGGCATTTTACCAATATAGGACTTGCGCGATGTTCCGATCAGGACGGGGTAGCCGTCTTTCAGGAATTCTTCGGTGGATTTCATCAAATCGATGTTGTCCTGTGCGGTCTTGCCGAAACCGATGCCTGGGTCGATGCAAATCTTTTCGCGTTCTACGCCGAGGGCCAAGAGCTTTTGCACTTGCGCCAGGAGTTCTTCGCGAACTTCTTGTACCACGTTCGTGTAGGGCTTGAAGTCCTGTTGCATGGTGCCGAAGTTTCCGCGGATATGATTGAGGACCACTGCTGCTTTGGTGTCTGCGACCGTCTGGAGCATGTTCGGGTCCATGGCGCAGGCGCTAATGTCGTTGATGATGTGTGCGCCGAGCTTCATGGTTTCTTCGGCGACCTTGGCCTTCACAGTATCGACCGAGATGTAGAATTCGCGTTCCTTCGCGAGCGGCGCAAGGCGCTCCACCACGGGGCATACACGGTCCAGTTCTTCTTGATGGCTAACGGGGGCGCTACCCGGGCGGCTGCTTTCGCCTCCGATATCGAGGATTTCTGCGCCCTGTTCCAGAAGCATCATGGCGTGGTCGTAGGCGGCATCTGGTTTGTTGTGTTTGCCACCGTCAAAAAAACTATCTGGAGTCACATTTACAATGCCCATGATAAGCGGGGTTTTGCAAGGCAGAACCTTGTTCCCGATTTTCCATGGGAGTGCACGACTATGATCCAGAACTTCTTTGAACATTACGAATTTTCCTGATGAGATTCTACAGTAGAAGATTGGGCGTCGCCGTCCTTTGCCGGAGTGGTTCCGGTGGCGGGAGCGGGCTTGATTTCTGCAACGGGTGCAATGTTAGCGTCTGTCGCGGGGGCAACGGGCGGCTGCTTACCT
The DNA here is from genome assembly GCA_017550445.1 of Fibrobacter sp. The sequence goes on along the minus strand of JAFZOV010000109.1, from coordinate 7,717 downwards.
GGGTCAGGCGGCGGCGTGTCTTCGCGCTTCTTTTGCGCTTCCATTTCTTCCAGAGCCTTGTACTGGCGGCTCTTTTTGGTGCCTGTCAGCTTTTCGCCAGCCATCACGCGGTCAATTTCTTCGCGGTCAAGCACTTCGAATTCGAACAATGCTTCGGCTAGGTCAATCAACTTGTCCTTATTTTCTTCGATGAGCTTCTTGGCTGCCTGATCGAGACGCTTGATGAGATTGTTCACTGCGTTGTCGATCTTTTCCGCCATCATCTCGGACATTTCTTTCGGCTTGCTAATTTCGCGGCCGAGGAATACTTCGCCGTCGGTGCGGCTGTAGCATACCGGTCCAATTTCATCGTCGAAGCCCCATTCGGTCACCATCTTGCGGGCAAGTTCGGTGGCGCGCTGAATGTCGTTGCTGGCGCCCGTGCTCTGGTGGTTGAAGAAGATGAGTTCGGCGAGGCGGCCAGACATCATGATCATGATGCGTTCTTCGGCGTATTCGCGGCTGTAGCTTACCTGGTCGCGTTCGGGCAGGCTCATGGTCACGCCGAGGGCGCGGCCGCGCGGAATAATTGTAATCTTGTGCAGCGGGTCAGAATGCTTGCAAAGGAGCGTCATCAATGCATGGCCTGCTTCGTGGTAGGCAGTATGGCGCTTTTCTTCGTCGGTCATCAGGAGTGTGCGGCGTTCGGCACCCATGCTGAGCTTGTCGCGGGCTTCTTCAAAGTCGAGCATCGTGACTTTCTTGTTGTTGAATCGAGCTGCAAGCAAGGCGGCTTCGTTCACCAAGTTTTCAAGGTCTGCACCGGCAAGTCCAGGAGTACCCTTGGCGACGGCCTTCACGTCTACGTCGTCGGCGAGAGGTACCTTGCGCTTTTTCAGGTGAACCTTCAATATTTCTTCGCGGCCCTTCAAGTCGGGGAGTCCTACCACAATCTGGCGGTCAAAGCGACCCGGACGGAGCAGCGCCTTGTCGAGCACATCGGGGCGGTTCGTCGCTGCAATCAAAATCACGCCTTCGTTCGCGGTAAAGCCGTCCATTTCAACAAGTAACTGGTTCAATGTCTGCTCGCGTTCATCGTGACCGCCACCGAGACCCGCACCACGCTGGCGACCCACGGCATCAATTTCGTCGATGAACAGAATACACGGGGCGTTCTTCTTGCCTGTTTCGAACAAGTCGCGCACGCGGCTAGCACCCACGCCCACGAACATTTCTACAAAGTCCGAACCGGACATGCTAAAGAAGGGCACGCCTGCTTCGCCTGCAACGGCACGAGCAAGCAAAGTCTTACCTGTACCCGGAGGGCCAACAAGCAATGCACCCTTCGGAATGCGTCCGCCGAGTGCATCGAACTTTTTCGGGTCCTTCAAGAATTCTACGAGTTCCTGCAAGTCCTGTTTGGCTTCGTCGCAACCGGCCACATCGTTAAAGGTGGTTTTCTGTTTGCCGTTGAGCTGGCGAGCCTGGCTCTTGCCGAAGCTGAAGGGGCTCTTGCCTCCGCCACCCATCTGGCGGTTCATCATCAAGTAGAAGAATACAATCAACAGAATGGCGGGCAAGAACGCGACAATCGTATCGATCCAGGTGCTGGATTCGTGAATGACCTTGACCTTGACGCCCTTGAACATTTCCCAGGCGGTAATCTGGTCGTTAGAAACTTCCAGCATGTGGCTGCGGAATGATTTCGTATTGCCGTTGTCGTTGGACTTGGTGAAGCGGGCGAGAGCGCTCTGGTTCTTTTTCGATTCAGCCTTTTCTTCGGGGCTCATTTCGCGCTTGCCTTCGATAATCACGCCGTCGGGGGTCTTTTGCAAGGTGAGTTCGGTAATCACCTTGGTGGAGTCGCCCATCATGGCCAAAAATTCGGTGCGCGTAATGTCGTTATCGCCGTCTTTCCCGGCAAGGGGGAACATGACGAACAACAAAAGAATCATCACCAACAAAATGATAAAGTTCTTGCTTTTATAGGGGGGAGTAGGTTTTCCTTGACTCATAAATTCCTTTTATACGTTCACTTGCAAGATACAAATTTTAAGGCATCCTCAACGCTTTCAAATTCGCAAATTCTGATGGTAGAGCCCATTTTTAAGATGGAACGCTTGCGGTAAGCTGCGCGTACGGGAATTTTAACATGGGCAGGCTCGTTTTGGTCGTAAAAGAATCCAATTGGGAAGCGAAAACCTAGCTCCGAAAGCCATAAACGGAACATCTCCGAAAGGTCTGCATCTGTGTGAGCGAGAAGAATTTTGCGAAGAGCTTTTTTGTTTAATTGCACGTCATTGCGAGCGAAGCTAAACGATACTTGGCAACTTGTTGCCTTAGTAGAGTTATCCCCTCTGGGGAGAAGCAATCCATTATTGTTTTTTTCGTTATTTGTCATTCCCGCATCTTTCTTGTCATGCCCGGCTTGACCGGGCATCTCCTCTTGTCGCTGCAAAACAGAATTAAAAAGAGCTTTACAAGTACTCATCACTTTCCCATACGCCTTATCCGCTAACTCCGCAATTCTGCAAAGTTGCTTTGTTGCCCCTGGGGAAGAATCTTCCAAGTGGGGGAGAAATTCGTGCCGAATCTTGTTCCTTGCAAATTTTACATCGGTGTTGCTTTCGTCTTCGCACCAGGTGAGATTATGTTCACGAGCGTAGGCGAGTAGTTCTGCGCGCGTCACGCTTAATAGAGGACGATAGAGGGAAATCGTAGGCAGTAGACAGTAGGCAGTGGGCAGAGGGGATGTTTCCCCCTCGCTTCTGCCGTGTGCGGCATCCGCTACCCCCTCTAGCGGGGCTTCAGACGCCAGCCCCGCAACGCCCTGGCTCACTGCCGACAACTCATTACTCAAAACTCTTAACTCTTGAATCCCCCTCAGTCCCGCGAGTGTTGTTCCGCGTCGCAACCGCATGTACATGGTTTCTGCCTGATCGCCTGCATGATGCGCCGTGACGATGACTAGATGAGAGTCATCCCCGTTCTCACAAATGTCGTCCTCTGTCCTGCTAATGTCATCCCCGGCTTGACCGGGGATCTCCTTTCCAATAACATCAAAAAGAGCCGTATACCTTGCCTCTCTTGCATTCTCTTCAAGCGAACCTTCCGCAGACTTTAGCGCCTCGCCATCCAACTTCTTCAAAAAAAACGGAACGTTATGCGCCTTCGCAAACGCTTCAACAGATTCCGCATCCCTATCTGCGGTACCTTCGCGCAGCCCATGATGCACATGCGCAATCCCCAGCCATTCAATCCCGAGCGCTTCTCGATTTTCAATGAAATAATGCGCCAAACAAATAGAATCTAGACCGCCCGAAACCGCAAGCAGCAGGCGCTTGAACCCATGTCGGCGAACATTATCTGCGATGTCAAAAGACAAACGAAAACTCCTTAACACCACAAAGATAATAACTTATGGTCAGTATCGACAAATTCTAGAATCAATATGGCCATCGCTGAAAAATGTTAGTTATTTACTACATTTCTCGTACACAAACGGGTTGTGGTCCCCTTGAACCTTAAAAATCCGTCGATCTCGTTCGCATTCCTTCTCGGTAACGGGGTACATCTTGTCCCAGGTTTCAAAAAGCTTTCGATCCTGTTTAGACAAATTAACACCGTATGTCTTTTCCATATAGAAGTGCGCGCGAGCAATGATTCCTCGGGCTTCTTCGCGCGGCTGCGCCTTTTTCAGCTTGAAATCCACAATGGTCTTGCATCCGCCGTACATGGGCTCAGGGTCGTTAGTCCACTGGCTGTACATAAAATTGTTTCGGTCCCCGTTTACTTCGCCAATGGCGGGGTATAGGTTGTGCATGTCACCTTCCATCACCTTGAAGGTTGTGTCATTGGCGCTGCAGTTTTTGCGGCCACCATCGTGCCAGCAGGGAAGGTGTTGCCCCATGTTGTGGGCGGTCACCATGTGCTCCCATTCAATGCGCTCGGCGCGCTTAAAACTTTTGCGGTTCGGGTTTTCGCGGGGCTTGAAGTTGCAACTAGAAAAGTCAACATTCTTCTTATCGTCGTATTTGCAACCACAGTAAAGCGTCTCCTGCAGTTCGCCGTAATACACGCGCCTGAGCTGCTTACTAGCATCGCGGTAGTTGTAATGCTGCGGAGCGGCGGTCGGGTCTACGCGAGACCATACTACCGAGACCGTCAATATTAAAAAGATGATGGCCCAAAACTTCATAAGGAATGATTTACTTGCTTTTTCTCTCAAAAATAACGTTTTTTAGAGGGGTGAGCATATAAAACAGGAAAAAATGCATTTTTATATGTATGTGTGTGCATTTTTGAGTGCCGTTCAAGTCCGATTGGGCATATAAATCTCGTTTTCGAGGCTATTTATATGCTTTTATTGATGATTTTCTGAAACAGAATGATGATAGTTTGTTTGTGAAATGAGGTTTTGTGCATATAAGAACGGCTGTGTGATGAAATTTATATGCATGGGGTGAAAAATAAATTTGTTTCATCGGAATTTCTTGCGAATGCAACTGATTGAATTTCTTATATTTGGTGCATGCAATCACCTGGTATGGATTTTTTGAATTCTAGGCTCATGTTCGGCATGGTGCCTGGGCTTGAATCGACACGAAAACTTTGTGACGCTCTTGGAAATCCCGAACGCAAGTTCAAGACAATTCATATCGTAGGTACAAATGGCAAGGGCTCCACGAGCTACTACCTTGCGGGCATTTTGCAGGCGCATGGCTTTAAGACTGGCCTTTTCACGAGCCCACATCTGGTAAGCCTTCGCGAGCGCATCCGTATTAATGACATTCCGATTGACGATGCTGATTTAGAAAGACTTTTGCTTCGCGTGCAGGATGCCGCAAAACAAGTGGCTGTTGAACCGACTTTCTTTGAAGTGCTGACCTTGGTCGCGTTCCTTTATTACGCCGAGCAGGGTGTAGATGTTGTGTCGATGGAAGCGGGCATGGGCGGTCGTCTGGACAGTACCGCTGTCGCTTGTGGCGATATCGTGGTGCTTACAAGTATTGGCTTGGAACATACCGAAATCCTTGGCCCCACCGAAAGCGCCATCCTCAAAGAGAAAATGGCGATAGTGGAAGCGGATCGTCGCCACAACAAAACGTTCATCGTCGGTGGCCTATCGGACGCGCTTTTGGCCGATGCCTGCGCATTTGCCAAGGAGCATGACGCCGAATGTATCGCTCCTGCAATCCGCGATGATATCAAGCTCCCGAATCTGGGCCACCATTATATTGAAAATGCGAGCCTTTCGCTGGCTGCCGCCGAGTGCTTTATGCTGAGGGGCGACCGTCCCTATGACGATGCCTTGGCTCTTAAAACCCTGGAAACCCGCTCCTGGGCGGGCCGCATGCAGCAGCTCTCCGACAAAAATGGGGTAGTCCGCTACATTCTCGATGGAGCTCACAATTCCCATGCGGTGCGTCGCCTGGTTGAAACCTTGGCTGAGTATTACCCCGGCACCAAGTTCCACTGCGTTTTCGGAGCCCTCAAGGACAAAGACGTGGGCGAAATGCTCAAGCTGATGGCCCCGTTTGTGAGCCACTGGCATATCACCAAGACTCCTTACCCGCGTTTCCGCGAATTGGACGATTTGCGTTCGGAACTCTCGAATCTGGGATTGAATGTGGCAAGCGAGGGTGAACTCAGTCGAAAATACCTGGACCAGGTTTCTGCCGCCGTTTTTTCAGAAAATGAAAAGGTTCCGGTTCTTGTAACGGGCAGCCTATATATGATAGGCGAGACTGTCCAGGCACTTAAGGATGATTTTGACGGTTTAGCTTTTTTCCGGGTTTTACATCCTACGACAAACGAACACCGCTAATTTTTCATAAAACGAAAGGTTGTAAACTTTAATTTTCGCAAAATTTGCGTTTTTATCGCCAATTTCGACGATTTTATCCATTATTTCAAAAAATTTGCCAATTTTTTTGATTTTTGGTAAAAATTACTTGTATATTACTATCGAAATTTTCCCAAAAGACTCTTTTGGTGCGTTTTTTGCTATTGGAATCTTTTGGAAACGTCATTTGGAGATGATATATGGCAGAAAACTTGCAAGCCCTTATGGAACGCATCCAGAAAGATGCCGTCGATAAAGCAGAAAACGACGCCGCGGCAATCATTGCCAAGGCCAAGGAAAAAGCAGCCGAAATCGTGAAGGCTGCCGAAGCCGAGGCTAGCGCCAAACTGGAAAAGGCCGATAAGGACGCAGAAGCATTTACAGAACGTAGTGAACGCACTCTTGAACAGGCTGCACGCGACTTGTTGCTCTCTGTGGGCAAGAATCTCGAAAAGATGATTATGGATCTTCTGAACCTCGAAGTGGAAAAGTCCCTCGACGAATCCACGGTGAAGTCCATGCTCCTCACTCTCGCTAAGAATTATTCCTCCGACATCGAAGTGGATTTCTCCGATGCCGACGCACGCAAGCTCAGCTCCTTTGTGATGGGCGAATTTGCCAAGCAGCTTAAAGGCGGCGTCAAGCTCGAAAGCGACAAGGGTGTCAAGTTCGGCTTCCGCGTCAAGCTCGATGGCGGCAAGGTCACTCACGAATTTACCGAAGCAGCCATGGCCGATGCTCTTTCGGCACTGCTCCGTCCGCAACTTTCCCGCGTGGTAAACGCAGCAGCACAGGCTAAGTAAGCAAGGCTTCGAACGACTATGAGTTCTCCTTCTTACTTGATGGCCTCTCTCCCGATGATTGAGCTGGGCGATGTTCCGCCGCTCACCATGGAAGAGTTCCGCCACCGCTGTATTGGTATGCTAGAAGAATCCGAGCTCGCTGCTCTGGATGCACTTCTCGCAGGCGAAGAATGTGACGATGAGTTCGTGGCCGCTTACCAGGCTCACGAAATCCAGATGAAGAATGTTTCGGGTAGGCTCCGTGCTGCGGCATGGGGCCCCGAAGTCCGTTTTACGGAGAGGTCCTTCCCTGGCTACGACGTTACCTTTGCCAAGATGATTCAGGACGCGTTTGCCAAGTCGAATCCGATGGAAAAAGAGCTGGATATCGACAAGGCCCGTTTCTGGCTTGTAGATTACCTTGCCGGAGTAGGCGAGGGGACTGTCAAGCATGTCTATGCGTATGCGATCAAGCTTCAGATTTGTGAGCGTTGGGCTCGCCTCTCCGAGAGTGCGGGCGACGCTGCCGTATTAAGTGTTATTAATGCAAACGATCCTGCCTATGCCTCACAGGCTCCGCAGGAATGACCGGAGGTCCATTTTCAATGGCTAGTATCGGAAAAATCACCGGCGTGAACGGTAACTTGATTCGAGTCAAGTTCGAATCCGCCGTATCTCAGAACGAAGTGGCTTATGCCAAACTTTCTCAGAAGAATAAAGAAGGCAAGACCGAAATAATCCCGCTTAAGAGCGAAGTCATCCGTATCCGTGGCGACTACGCTGAACTCCAGGTGTTCGAAGACACCACCGGCCTTAAGACCGGCGACGAAGTGGAATTTACCGGCGAACTTTTGTCTGTGGAACTTGGCCCCGGCCTTTTGACCCAGGTTTTTGACGGTTTGCAGAACCCGCTCCCGAAGCTTGCCGAAGAATGCGGCTTCTTCCTGCAGCGTGGTAAGTATTTGAAGGCGCTCCCGCGCGACAAGAAGTGGGCATTTACTCCGGTGGCTAAGGCTGGCGACGTGGTTGTTGCGGGCGATACCATCGGTACGGTCCCCGAAGGCGTGTTTACGCACCGCATTATGGTGCCGTTCAAGTTGCTTGGCAAGTG
>JAFZOV010000108.1 GCA_017550445.1 Fibrobacter sp. | reverse complement strand
TCGCGAAGTCCTGCGGTATCAAAGAGGCGGACAGGAATTCCGTTGATGCTGGCCCAGCTTTCAAGCCAGTCGCGAGTAGTTCCTTCAATGTCACTTACAATCGCCCGTTCTTCCTTTAAAATTGCGTTGAAAAGCGAAGATTTTCCGGCATTGGTGCGGCCTGCAAGTACAACTCGTGCTCCGTCCTGGTAAAGCTTTTCGCCCTTCCAGCTGTCCGCAAGAGTCTGCAGGCGGTCTCGGGCAAGTTCTATGTCCTTGCGGTCAAAGGTGTCGGCGATTGTTTCTTCGTCTTCCGGGTATTCGATTTCTACTTCTATAGAAGCAAGGGTATCTATAATCAGCTTTTTAATGCTGTCGATTTCTTCAAAAAGTGAGCCTGAAAGACGGCCAACGGCATGGCTGCGGCCTGCGTCGGTGTGGCTGTCTATAATTTCTTTTACGGCTTCTGCCTTAGTAAGGTCGGTTTTTCCGTTGATGTAGGCGCGGAAGGTATATTCACCTTTGAGTGCCTGACGGAAGCCGCTTTTAAGCATGAGGTTTTGTATTGCGGTAACAACGGCTGGTCCACCGTGGCAGAAGATTTCTACCATGTCTTCGCCTGTAAAGGATTTTGGCGCACGGTAGACAGCAAGCATTACTTCGTCTATGCGCTTTGGGGCGTTGCGGGGTGTCCCCGCAGGGAGGGTGGCGGAAGACAGCTCGCTGGCTGAAGCTAGGGGAAGGCTTTCCCCTTCGCGGGTCGTAATGGTGTCTTCAATTGTCAACTTATCTGAACCCGCTATATCACCTCCGCTGCGCGGAGCTGACATTTTATATTCGTTACTGTTGTCAAATATCCATCCGTAAACGAGGGTGTTTCCTGCGGCTTCTAAAAGTGCCTTGGGACGAGAAAAAACTTTGCTTACAAGCTGAATGCAGTTTTTGCCGCTTACACGCACAATGCCCAGAGCTGCGGGAGCCAGGGCAGTTGCGATTGAGGAAATTGGTTCTTCTGGTGTGTATGAGCCGATTGTCATACGCCCATTTTACTTAGTTTAGCGGTACTAAGGGAAGAGCCGGCGTCATAAGGAATGGAAAATAACCGCCTTTTATATCGTCTTCCAGCGATTGCGGCAAAATTGTGTCCAGAATAGAAAGGCCTGTGTCGTTGTCTTTTGGCTTTTCTGTAAGGCCAAGGGCAGGCTTACGGACGCTTTTTGCTGCTTCCGGGGTTTTTCCAACGTATGGTTCGGTGCCTACGTCCGGTGGAGTTGTGGTGTAGTCGCCGCCGTTATTCCAGCACATGTAGCCGCGGTTGATTGAGTCGCGGGTGCCGTAGAATTCGCGTTTAATATAGTCCGAATTGTAGTAGAGTCGGTCGTAGCTTACGCCAAGGTAGAAGCTCTGAATCCACGGACGGATGATTGCGCGGTTACGGCACAAGATTGTGTTGCGGTAAGAGCCGTAATAGTAAATGCGGTAAGTGCGGTCTTCTGCCGGCGGATAGTTCATAAAGCTCTGTTCAAAGTGGCTTGGATAGAACATTGGGCCGATTACGTCTACGTATTCTGCAAGCATTTCTGCATCCTGGCCTGTGCGTGTACCTGAGCGGTACCAGCCGTTGGCACCGTAGATGTCGATGCCAATAGGTGCCTTAATGTTTTCTCGCGCATAAGACAGGAAGCTGATGAGGGCACTTTCCTTATCCATGCCAGGAGACTTCCAGCGGTAGGTGGCGTTGCCCAGGTTGAGGCCGT
>JAFZOV010000107.1 GCA_017550445.1 Fibrobacter sp. | reverse complement strand
GGTGAGCGCGCCCACTTCGTCGGCGATTTCCTGGAAGCGCTTCCAGTCGAGGTTACGGCTGTAGGCAGAGAAACCGGCGAGGATCATCTTCGGCTTTTCGCGGAGGGCGATTTCGCGGACCTTGTCCATGTCGATGCGGCCAGTTTCCTTATCCACTTCGTACTGCACGAAGTTGTAAAGCATACCGGAGAAGTTCACCGGATGGCCGTGAGAAAGGTGTCCACCGTGGTCGAGCTTGAGGCCGAGGACCTTGTCGCCCGGTTTGAGGACGGCGAAGTACACGGCAGCGTTGGCCGGAGAACCGGACAGCGGCTGGATGTTCACGTGGTCGCAACCAAAGAGCTTCTTGCAACGTTCGATGGCCAAAGCTTCCATCTTGTCGATCACTTCGTTACCACCATAGTAGCGCTTGCCCACGTAGCCTTCGCTGTACTTGTTGGTCAGCACGGAGCCCATGGCTTCCATGACGGCCTTGGAGGTGTAGTTTTCAGAAGCGATAAGTTCGATGCCATATTCCTGGCGTTCGGCTTCTTCCTGAATGATGTTGTAGATTTCCGGATCGGTCTGTTGCAGTGTAGATTTGAGCATTTAGCTACTCCTTGGAGATTTTGTACGGCCCAAATATAGCAAAAATTCCCGCTTTTATTACAAAAGGGGTAGGAATCCCCCTGATTGCAGCCTTGCTTGTGTCATCCTAGGCCCTTCGATAAACTCAGGGTAAACTCAGTCGAAGAATCTAAGCATGGCTTCCATCACCCCCTCTCCTAAGGGCCCTGCCCTTAAGAACCCGACCGCCATCATTGTCTTGCCGCACGTGATGCGGCACCTCCTTTGATGCCTGCTAAAAAGACTTAGATGGAATCAAGAATCTTTAAAGGTGCCACACGGATTGTTCAAAATAGCCACACGGATTCGATTTTACTAACGTAAAATCAGTTTGTATATAATTTAGAGAATGTGATTAGGCATTCATACCCTCTGTCTTCCCGGCCTCTGAGCCGGGACCTCCTTTGATGCCTGCTAACACGATGTCTCTGGACTGCCCACAGCCAAACTGCTGTCACCCTGAACTCGGTTCAGGGAGCATCGGCTTTTCATACCCGAACAAAAAGAATGCTTTGCCCTCTACTCAACCATTACACAACGGACAGAAAAACCTTGTGTTTTGTACATATTCGAAACGGGATTGCTTTTTGAAGCATTACTCTGCCAAGAGGCCTTTGACATTTTCGCATAGTCATTAGGATTCTCTTCAGGATAATGCCAATATGTACCTGTTTCAACCTCTTTAAAAGAATGATCAAAAAGATACCCAGCCCCAATAAGGCTATAGCCACTATCATCGCTTCCGCCAAAGCGACCAGCACGGATTCCCTCCACGCCATATTTATTGTTATTGGAGTGAATGACGATATAGAGATCATTGTAAGTCAGCAAGCGCCAGCCATCGGGGCAAATTCCCTGATGATTCGGCTTAATCGAATCAGCACAACTCTCCGTATTGCAACGGCTCGGCAACTGCATCATTTCTGCCCACTGGTACAGGCCTCCGTACTTGTTACAGTTGGTGGTATCATTGTCGTAACAATAACGTTCTATTTTAGTGTCGTCTTCTTGGTCTTTACGGCCTCTTACAAACTCGCCGACATTCAGGTTCTCCGCCATCACCTTGATTGTGGCGGCCTTACCTGCTGTATCTTCACCTGCGATTTCGATGTAATAATATTCACGGTTGTCGCGCGAATCGACAAATGTTTTATACGCACCCTTACGCCACAAGGATCCATTGAACGCAATCGTTCTATCGTAAGAGCTGCTACTCGACTGCCCCGTCACGCTGCTGCTCGACGCCACAACGCTCGACGAAGACTGCTTAACTTCTTCGCTGCTACTGGACTTGGCATCCGAAGAAGAAGGCTTTACCGAGGAACTAGATTCCTTCGCCTTTTCTTCCGACGAACTGGAATTTTTCAAATCCTTAGAAGACGAGGATTGGAGATCTCCGCTCGAAGCGGGAATGACAGAAGACGAAGATTCTTCGGCCGGTTCCGGCGACACCGAAGACGAAGAGGAATCGTCTCCGCATGCAACGAGCATGGTCAGGAGCACGGACAGGGCAATGGCACAATTAAAAATCTTCACAGAATACCTCCAGGAATCCCAAATCAAATATTCGGGCAAAGTATAGCATTTTACGGCAAGGCATATTTTCTATATTTTCCACGCAATGCCTATTATCTTATTTGTCGTCTTTTTAGCAAGTATCGCTTTTGCACAGGACACCCCCGGTGCATTCAAGATTGATTCTATCCGTTATAACATCGGCGACGCCTTCGACGATTCCAGATACCACACGCAGTACGACAAGTGGGCTTACGACCTGTTGAACTGGGTGCACATCGAGACCCGCGAGGTGACCGTCAAGAAACTGCTCCTTTTTGATGAAGGCGAAACGGTCACGCCCATCCAGGTGCAAGAAGCCGAAAGGTTCCTGCGCAGCCAGAACTTCCTTTCGGACGCAAGCATCAAGATTACCAACGAAGACGGCAAGAACATCGCAAACGTCAAGACCAGCGACAACTGGACGCTCTCCATTCCGACCACATTCGGTTTTGCCGGAAAAGAATACAACTACAAAAACCTGAACTGGGGCATCGGCGTTCAAGAAAGCAACTTCCTTGGCCTGGGGCAAAAGTTGGGTTTCTACTTCGGCCACAACGAATTCCGCGACATGTGGCAAGTGGAATACGGCGATCCGCACTTCCTGTTCCGCTACAACCACCTAGACCTTTTGTACAGCTACAACACCGACGGCTACCTTGCCTACGGAAAAATGTACAAGCCGTTCTTGAACAGAAGCCAAAACCAGTGGTCCTACATTATCGAAGGTCTAAAGAACAAGCGTGAAGCTTACTTTTACGGCAGCGGAAAGCTGCCCCCCGGTGCCACCGTTTACGATGCCCAACAAAGATACAAAGACAGTCCTATCTACAATCACAAAAAGGCCCTGCTAGACTCATTCCCGTTATACAACGGCAACGAAGTCGTAAAGTTGCTTGCAGTCAAGGACTTTATCGACGACTCCTTAAGTTTTAGAGTCAGCCGTTCCTTCGGCGGAACCTACCGCAAGCTTTACGCCGGTGCCACCTACAACTACCACTACACTACCGCTAGCGAAGGCAAGCTTTACCCCTACGCATTCACCGACGGCGACACCACCTACGCCATCGATTCTGCCACGGCCGTCAACGAATGGCTCCCCGAACAGAAAGACTCCCGCCTAGGCTTTTACCTGACCCTTTCAAACATCCGCTACGAAAAAATCAAGAATTTCCACAACGCCAAGTGGACCGAAGACATCGAAAAAGGCTACGAGCTCAAGGCGCAAATTTCCAAGAACTACGAACAGATCGGTGCCGCCGACAACGACATCCGTCTTGACTTCTGGGCAGACCTGATGCTGGGCCGCAACATGCACCACCTTACGCTAAAGTCCGAAATGAACTTCTACCTGGACCACGGCGAAAGACACGACTACTACGGAAAGATTTCGGGCGAATACATTTTCCACCCCACCAACAATTTCGCAACGGCACTATCGGGCCTTGCTGACTTTTACGAAGACGCACGCTACGGCAAACAACTTACCCTCGGAGGCGTAAACGGTTTCGCCGGGTTCCCCACCGGATTCTATGCCGGGCAAGCCCGAGTATTTGCAAACCTCGAACAGCGCTACTTTACGAACTTTGAAATCGCCACCCTCATGCCCGTATTCGTGGTATTCCAGAGCGTCGGCGAAACAGCCTGGGACTTTTGGGACATCAACCGCAAGGATCTAATCTACCTTACCGGATTCGGCGTGCGTTTTGCACAGACCAAGTCCATCAGCAGGCTGGTCAACAAAGTCGATGTAAGCATTCCCTTGAACGGAGTCCGCAAGGGCGAGCCCCACTACTCGATTATCACGACATACAGCCTGTAACCATTCCAACTTGGAATATCGAAAAACAGCAATTTTTTCAAAAAATCGCTTTTTTTCGATAATTCTTTGACTTGTCGGCCTTTTTTTTCGTATTTTAAGGGTTATGAAATTCGTTTCTAAAATTTTAAGTATTGCAGCCATTGCGGCGGCAACCCCATTTGCGCAGCTTGCCCCCGTTCCCCAGATGGCAGAAGTTAATCTTATGCAGGATTCTACCACCAACCAGCCCATGAAGATGGACTTTTCAAAGCCTCTTTCGGGTATTAGCGATCCGGGCATTCTCTTTAGCCATTTTGCAAACAAACCCCTTTTGATTTACTACTTCAGCCCCAAGTGCCCCCACTGCCAGCGACACATTTCTGAAATCCAGAACCTTGTCAAGGAATACGAGCCCAAGGGACTTGCCGGCATCGCCATCGGACTTGGCGGCGGCATCAAGAAGAACGATATCCGACTTTTTATTGACCAATTCCACGTTTCTATCCCCGTATTCCAGGATAGCGACTACAAGTTCGGCCCCGCTTACGGCACCGGCTACATTCCTGTCGTTTACATTGTCCAGAAAGACGGGACCTTCTATCGCTACGAAACGCTGAACGAGGCGAACATGAACCACATGCGCGCCACACTCAATAAGATGTTTAAATAGAAGCGGCTTCGGTGCAGTTACTAGTTCTAAGTTACTAGAAAAAATCAGTTCGAAAAACTCGTAACTCGGAACTAGTAACTCAGAACTTTCTCCACTAGAACATCTTTCTTGTATTCTTCTTGGCAGGGCCTTTGCCGTCACCACTCGGCTTAGGAGCCGCACTTGCGCCCTTGTTACTGAAGAGCGTAGCGTCGTCAGCGGACTTGGTCTTGACTTCGAAGTGGTTACCGTCGCAGACTTCCGTCGGGGCGTATCCTGCCGTGTAGAGGCAGTAAGTCTTTTCGGAGCAGAATTCACCGGCAATTTTACCCGTATGGTTGCAGATACCCTTGCTTACGACACCGCTCGGCACGGGGAAAGGCTTACGCGGCAAGTCCTTGTGGAGTTGCTTCATCACGGCCATCCACACCGGCAGGGCGTCTTCGGTACCCGTATGGCCAGCGCCTAAAGTACCCGGGCTGTCGGAACCGACCCATACGCCCATAGTGTATTGCTTGGTAAAGCCGATGTACCAGCAGTCGGTGTAATCGTTGGTGGTACCTGTCTTACCGCCACTGGGGTGAGTAAAGCCGCTCGCCCACACGCGGGCAGCCGTACCGCGGATGTTCACGTCCTTGAGCATGTCCACCATCAGGTAAGCCGATGCCGGGCGAAGCACTTCGTGTTCGACCTTGGAATTTTTCTCGATAACTTCACCGTTGCGGTCCACAATCGATTCAATCATGTACGGCTCGATTCGGTTACCGCCGTTCGGGAACACGGTATAGGCCGAGGTCATCTCCATAAGCGTTGCACCCACGGAACCCAGAGCAAGGCTAGGCACAGCCATCAGCGGGGCACGCACGATACCGAACTTGCGGGCGTAGTTGACCACATTGTTCAGGCCATACTTCATACCCGTCAAAATCGCCGGCAAGTTCTTGGAGCGGTAAAGGGCGCGGCGGAGCGTCATCATGCCTTCGAAGTCGTGTTCGAAGTTCGCCGGGCGCCAGACCTTGTTCTTGTCCTTATCGTCCGGGTCGGGGATACTCACCGGCTGGTCGTTCACGGAGTCGCAAGGGCTTGCGCCGTTGTCCATGGCAGTCGAATACACAATCGGCTTGAACGACGAGCCGGGCTGACGCAGAGACTGCACCGCACGGTTCCAACGGGACTGGTTAAAGTCGGAACCACCCACCATCGCGCGGATTGCACCGGTTTCGTTTTCAATCAAGATGGCAGCAATTTCAGGATGGT
>JAFZOV010000014.1 GCA_017550445.1 Fibrobacter sp. | reverse complement strand
TGCCTGATTACGCTCCGCAACGAAGACGATTCCCTGTTCGGCGGCATCGCCCCGGAACCGTCCAGCAAGAACCTCGAGAAGGTCCGCAATGTCTTGGACGAAAGCAAGAGCTGGTTCCGCCTGGGCGCAATCTTTGACCCGGATGGCGACCGTATCCGTTTCTACGACGGCACTCGCGAAATCGATATGAACCA
The DNA here is from genome assembly GCA_017550445.1 of Fibrobacter sp. Next base: position 13,802 of record JAFZOV010000014.1, on the reverse strand, counting down.
GTTCGGCGCAATCGCTTTCCACTACATGGCTACCTGGCGCAAGGAACAGGGCTGTGTCGCTAAGTCCGTTGCTACTTCTAACTTTGTGAACATCATTGCCGAAAAGCTCGGCGTGCCTGTGATGGAAACTCCGGTGGGCTTCAAGAACTTCCGCCCGTGGCTCTCTCGCAACGCCAAGCAGAAGGCTCTCGTCGCTTTCGAAGAATCCGACGGTATCTCTGGCCTCAACAACACGCTCGAAAAGGATGCCCAGTTCGGTCTCCTCATCGCTCTTGAAATCATGGCTGTCACCGGCAAGAACCTCGGTGAATACCTCGACGCCCTGTACGAAGAATACGGCCGCTTCTACCCGACTCGTTCGGGCTTCGAAGTGGACAAGTCCCTCGTGGGTGCTCCGCTCAAGGCCAAGGTTGACGCTATCGCCACGATCGCCCAGCCGGGTGCAAAGGTCATGGTCGGCAACAACGAAAAGACCGTGAAGCAGCTCCTCACGCTCGACGGTGTGAAGGTCATCTTCGAAGATGACTCTTGGATGCTCGTTCGCCCGTCCGGTACGGAACCCAAGGTGCGTATTTACACCGAATGCCGCAACCCGGATGAAAAGGACCCGATGTTCGAGGCAGCCAAGGCTCTGTTCTTTAAGAATTAATAAGTCTTTCAAGGGAGGATCCTATGAAAAAGCTTATAGTGTTGCTTTGTTTGGTTTTTGTGGCGGTTTGTTCGGCGCAGACGCTTAAGCCTGAGTTCCAGGCTTTTTCGGGTGCGCTGCTCAAGCTGAAAAAGGCGGACAAGGGTTATCACAAGTTCCGTTTGACGGTGGATGTCAATCCGTGGGCTTTCCAGGCCGATGGTGAAGTGCAGGCTCCGGGCGGTGACGGTGACGCCTTGATTACCGGCCTTTTCGATGGCGATGTCTATGCGGTTCTTGCCTATGTTCCTTCTACTGCAGTCGGTTCTGACAACAAGGAATATCAGGTGGGCCTCTTTGACATGATGCTCTACTTCGAAGACGAACCTACCAAAATCCGCAACCTGCGCTTTAAGCTGTTGCCTCCGGCAAACGACGAATGGGCTATGGGCATTCTGAAGGATGCCTTGGAATCTGGTTCCCTGCTCGGTAACGTTTGGGGCGGCAAGTACGACAAGGCCATTACCAAGGCTTCTGCCGATCCGATGGACAAGGCTAAGCTCCGCGCCCTGCAGAAGAAGAACAATAAGGCTCCGGAAGAAGAAGCGACGATTACGACCCGTAAGCGTCGTGTCGAGGCAACCGAAGAAGTTGCCCCGAAGAAAAAGAAGGCCAAGCCGGTGGAAGATGACGCTACGATGAACAAGCGTAAGCGCCGTGTTGATGCCGAAGCTGAAGCTGCTCCGGCTCCGACGGGTAAGAAGAAAAAAGTTTCTGGCGATGAATGCGACGACCCGAGCTTGAGTGTGAAGGAAAAACGCCGCTGCCAGTTGAAGAGTAAATAGAACTTGTAGTTAATAGTTCTGAGTTACTAGTTACTAGGAAATTTAAAGCTGAAAATCCTTATTAACTAGTAACTACTAACTAGTAACTTCCTAAAATTTTTAACTTAAATCCCACAGAGGTAAATCTATGTCCGGTCACTCCAAATGGGCCACCACCAAACGTAAGAAGGCCAAGACTGACGTTGCTCGCGCCAAGGCTTGGAACAAGCTGATTAAGGAAATATCCATTGCTGCTAAGCTCGGCGGCGGAAACCCCGACGCAAACCCGCGTCTGCGTGCGGCAATCCTCAAGTCCAAGAGCCAGAGCTTGCCGACCAAGAACATTGAAAGCGCTATCGCCAAGGGTACGGGTGCAAACTCCGGTACCGAAATGACGGAACCGCTGTACGAAGGACGTGGCCCGGGTGGCATCGCCATCATGGTGCAGTGCCTGACCGACAACAAGGTGCGTACCGTTGCCGAAATCCGCAACATCTTCAACAAGAACAACGGCTCCATGGGTGAATCCGGTTCCGTTTCTTGGGCTTTCACCTACAAGGGTGTGATCATTGTCGATGCTGAAAAGTATCCGGAAGACCAGGTGATGGACCTCGTGCTCGAAGCCGGTGCCGAAGACATGTCCACCGAAGACGGCGTGCATGAAATTTCTACCAGCCCCGAAGCATTCGACGCAGTGTCCAAGGCTCTCGAAGCTGCCGGTATCGAAATGATGAGCGCTGAAATCACCTACGTCGCTAACGACCCGGTGAAGCTCGGTCACGACGATGCCCAGAAGCTCCTCAAGCTCATCGACAAGTTCGAAGATCACGACGACGTTCAGGACGTTTACCACAACGCCGAAATCGACGAAGCCGATATGGACGCTGAGTAAGTCTAAATCTTCTTATTTAAAGATATCATTGGTCTCCTGCATAAACGCGGGAGACTTTTTTTACTAAATTTGGCGCCTATGAATCCGAATGGCGCCATTATTGTTCAGAGTAATATGGAAATTATGGTGGAGGTCGATGCCCCTACCTATGAAGCAGCTCGCGATGCGATTGCCCCCTTTACTGAGCTCGTAAAAAGTCCCGAGCACTTGCATACCTACAAGATTAGTCCCCTGAGTTTGTGGAATGCAGCAGCGACCGGACTCCGTGCAAAAGAAGTGCTTGAACGTCTCGAAAGCCAGAGCCGGTTCCCGATTCCGGAATCTGTGATTACCGAGATTGAAGACTACATGGCGCGCTATGGTTTGCTCCGCCTTAAAAAAGATGGCGACCGCCTGATTGTAGAATCCGATGACAAGTATATGTTCACCGAAATCTGCAACCTTAAGGAAGTGCAGCCGTACGTGCTCCACTTTATCGACGACTTGCATGCCGAAGTGGATCCGGAACGCCGCGGCCACTTGAAGATGGCTCTTACCAACGCCGGATTCCCGGTGGAAGACTTGGCCGGTTACACCGTGGGCGACCCGCTGCCCATTCACCTGCGCGAAACGACGGTGGGCGGAAAGCCCTTTGCTCTCCGCGACTACCAGAAGGAAGCTGCCCAGGTGTTCTACGCCAGCGGATCCGAGAAGGGCGGTTCGGGCGTAATCGTGCTGCCTTGCGGTTCGGGTAAGACGGTGATTGGTCTTGCCACGATGGCTTTGGTACAAACTAAGACCTTGATTTTGACGCCGAACATTTCGGCGAGCCGTCAGTGGATTCGTGAAATTTGCGACAAGACGGATTTGACGATTGACCAGGTGAAGGAATATTCCGGCGAAGTCAAGGAAATCGGCCCGGTAACGGTTGCTACCTATCAGATTTTGACGCAGCGCAAGCGTGCAAAGAAGGCCGAAAGCGAAAAGCCCGAAACTGAACTGGACGACTTTACCGACGAAGAAGTCAAGAAGGAACTGGCAAACTTCCCGCTGTTCAGCCAGGAGAAGTGGGGACTCATGATTTACGATGAAGTCCACTTGCTGCCGGCTCCCGTGTTCCGCCTGAGTACCGAAATGCAGGCCACGCGCCGCCTGGGCCTTACGGCAACGCTCGTGCGTGAAGACCATAAGGAAACCGAAGTATTCAGCTTGATTGGCCCGAAAAAGTACGACATTCCTTGGCGCATTTTGGAATCCCAGGGTTGGATTGCTACCGCCGACTGTAACGAAATCCGTATTCCGATGGAAGCGGAACTCAAGATGAAGTATGCGCTTGCTCCGGTTCGCGAAAAGATTACGCTTGCTTCTACGAACCCCGAAAAGACGGATATCGTGGAACGTTTGCTCAAGTATTTTGATAAACCTGATGACCGCGTGCTGATTATTGGTCAGTACATTGACCAGCTGGAAGCCCTTTCTGAAGACTTGCAGATTCCGCTGATTACCGGTAAAACTCCCAACAAGGATCGCGAAAAGCTGTATGCCGCTTTCCGTAACGGTACCCAGAAGAATCTGATGGTTTCGAAGGTGGGTAACTTCGCTATCGACTTGCCCGATGCCAATGTGCTCATTCAGATTTCGGGTACCTTTGGTAGCCGACAGGAAGAAGCCCAGCGCCTCGGTCGCGTGCTCCGCCCCAAGAGCGACGGTGGCGCGGCTCATTTCTACAGCATCGTGACGCAGGATTCCAAGGAACAGGAATTTGCCATGAACCGCCAGCTGTTCCTTACGGAACAAGGTTACGCTTATAAGATTATTAAGCGCGGCGACTGGGATATACTTGCGCGCACGCCAGAGGAATTGGCTGCGAGAAAGTAAGCTTCGGCTTGAAAATCCCGCAAAAAGCGGGATTTTTCATATCTGGTCAAAAAAGTTCTTGATATTGTTAAAAATTTGGTTACATTTGTAAGCGTGTAACCAATTTACTAGGGGTTCGTTATGAAGAATTTATCCGTTATTCGCGGTTTTGCTGCAATGAGTCTTGTTGCTGCGTTTATGTTTGTGGGGTGCTCTGACGATTCTTCGCCTGTTGTGTCGGATGAAGAACCCGTGACTTTGTCGTCATCAGATGTTTCTGATGCTGAATCCAGTAGTTCTGCAAAGCAGGATGAAAAAAATGCATCAAGTTCTTCGAAGAAAGTTAAAAGCAGTTCTTCTGAGGAAGAAGAATTGTCAAGTTCTTCAAAGAAAGAGAGAAAATCGTCCAGCAGTTCTCTTGAAAACTCGAGTAGCAGTGTGGCTGGAGGCCCGGACATCATATATGTGCCGCCTGCTGATGATGAACCGATTATTGTTTTGAGTAATGAACTTGTCGGCGACGGTCTGTTGACCAATTCCAGACTTTCGGGTGATGATGTTCGCTTCAAGGGTAGTTTTAGCCTTGATCTTTCTCAAGACACCTCTGCAAACGGTAATAACATTCAGTTCACAAGAATCGAATTTAGGGTAATTGACGATAAAAATACAATTGTTGTCGTACCGGTCGAATCTAATCCGATTGCGTTCCCTACTTCCAATAAAATAGACCTTAACTCGATGAATTCGATTGGCGTGAAGGTCAATTTGCTTGATCCAGGTTTCACTACCTGCGGTAACTTCAGCCTTATGGTCACCGTGACAGCAAACGATGGCGTCCTGGACTTCTTCAGCACCGTGCTCATCCCGTTTGAACGCAACGCCAGCGATTATTGCCGTGATTTGTAGAGATGTAAAGATAAATGAAAAATCCCGCTCAATGAGCGGGATTTTTTCGAGCCACCCAGCAGATTTGAACTGCCGACCTGCTGATTACGAATCAGCTGCTCTACCAGCTGAGCTAGAGTGGCATGGTAGGCCAAAATTAGCAAAAGGGGGGTGTTTTGTCAAGGTTCGCTGACAGCCCCAGAAAAATTTTTTATGTTTGGAGCACAAATTTAAACATGGACGCTAAAAATGGCTAACGAATCGAATACCAACAATTCTGAAATTAAGGAATTTTTTGTTACTCACGGCTCTAAGGTTGTGGCTGCCCTCGTGGTGGTTATGGTTATTGTTGTGGGTGTGGTGCAGTTCCGCGACTACCGCAAGGCTGCTGCCGCAGAACAGGCCGAACTCCTCGGACCGGGCATGACTCTCCTTTATGCCGACCAGAAGGATTCTGCCTTTGTTGAATTCGAATCCAAGATCAATTCCGGCAAGCTGAGCGGTGTGGCTCTGGCCAAGGCCGCTCTCTATGCTGGCAACATCAAGTATCAGGCTGGCGACTTTGATGCCGCTGCAGTGTTCTTCCAGAAGAGCCTCGACAATGCAGGTTCTGTGGCTTTGGTTCGCTCGGCTGCCATGCATGGTCTTGCCTCTGTGAAGATTGAAAAGGCTGACTATTCTGCCGCCGCTGGTCTTCTTGAAAAGTACATCGCCGAATTTGCCAAGCGCACGGGCGACAAGGAAGACCGTTACCAGAAGGACGAACCGGTAGACGAAGTCCCGATGGTTGCTGACGCCATGTGGAAGCTCACTCTCGTTTATGAACAGCTCGGTGCTGCCGACAAGGCCAAGAAGACTGCAGAACGCATTCTCGAAGTCTACGGCGACAACCAGAACTACGCTGACAAGGCCAAGAAGTTCTTGAACATCTAGTAAGTTCGGAATTCGGATTTCAGAATTCTGAGTTGATTTTGAAAATCTTGTTGGGCAGTCTTTAGACTGCCTTTTCTTTATCTTTTATGTCAGTGCAAACTTCCATGCGGCAATATAAAGGCCGTAGTAGAGTAGCAAGCCGATTCCGTCTGCGTTCGAAAGGGGAGTCCCCCAGCGCAGGCTTTTTTTATTGGGTATAAATCCGCAGAAGAGTCCTGCAATGAATCCGTAGGCGTGGCCGAGGATGTCCGCGTTCTCGCCGAGTCCAAGGAATACGGCGAGGGAGGCTGCACCGCAGAGCGGCGCGAACCTGCGAAGCAGGCCGTGCGTTTCCTTGGGCATGAGCCTGAATTCAATCACCGAAAGGCAACCGATGGCGGCGAACACGAATGTGGAAAATCCAAGGGAGCGGAAATGCGTCTGCACCGTAAAAGAAACGCACAGGTTCGCTACTGCAGAGGCAATCGCGATAAACGGCGCGAGCCTAAGCAGCGGAATGCGGAAGGTGATCATGTTCATTACGATGTATCCGCACAAGAGGTTCGATGCTAGGTGACGAACATCGCCATGCAGAGTCTGCGCCGTGAAACTGCGAAACCATTCGCCTTTTAGCACCTTGCCTGCGTCTGAAATTCCGCGGGTGTGAAAATTTACTTTATCTGTAAAGTCGATGAGCGTGACGATAGTGGGTGCGATCAAAACCCATAGGGGCTGCAAGCTAAAACTTAATGGTATCGGCGGATTTTCTTCTTTAGGCGGGTTTTCTTTGCGATATAGGGCTAGCTGTAAGCGCGCGCGGTCTTCGTGTTCAGGCAGAATAAAAATCTGGAAGGGGCCTTCTTCTGTACGGATCAGACGGTGCGAAATCCCTTGCGAAAGAAGTACCAAACTGTCATCGCGAATCTGGCGGAACGTGCCTTCGGATGCGCAGACTGTTTCAGGATACTGCGGCTCTTCTTCTTCGGGTGGCATGAGTCCTCCTAGATTACAGCGGCAGAGGTCATGGCGAATTTGCCAGTGGCTGTTTCGCATTCGGCGCGCAGGTAAGCAAAGTCATCCGTGTTGACGGTGATGTCTGTACTGGCAGGGGGCAAAACCAGGCTTTCCATACAGATGCTTTCTTGGCTGGCAAGTTTTCCGTTGTTGTTGCGGCGCCGGCCAAAAATACGGATGTAGCGGAAGGCTCCGCCGAAGTCCTGGGTGTTGCGGGCGTGGAATGTAATCTTCTTTTCGCCGCGTTCCCACCAGAGGGCCGGACCGTCGGTAATGTAGCAGTTGTCGCCCGCGAAAGCTTCGTTGAGCGATTCAAGCGAGAATCCTCTCTCGTCTTTCGTCTCTCGTCTCTCGTCTATTATTTTAACAACCGTTCTGACCTTTCCGAAAACATGGTCGCGGCTATGCTTCAACGAAATCAGCGGCGTATTCACGGATGTGGTGTCGTTCAAGTCGCCGTGAGCGTCGTTTCCGCCGATGGGCAAAAGGTAATTGCCTTTACCCAGTTCTTCGATCCACCATTCACGTCCTAGCTTAAAGCCTTCGTCGCGAATGCCGTTCCAGAACTGGATTCCTCGAATCTTGTGGCTGGCGTCCAGGTTCAAGTCTTTGTGACTCCAGTAGCCGCGGCGGAAAATGAATTTTTCGATGTAGCCCATCGGCTGCATGGGGTGGGCCGCAAAGCAATGGGCATCGGTCATTTCCAGCAGTTTTGAAATCTTGAGCGTGGGCTTGTTATCGAGCCAGTTGCGCCCGCAGTCACCGAGGCCCGGCAGGTATCCGCTAGGCCCGAGAACTGTCATGTGGACGTTTTCTCCCTTGGAATTGCCGGCAGAAACTTCTTCGCCAGCAATCATGAGCGGCATATCTGCGGCTTGATTCAGAATGCGGATTTCTTCCCGGAGGGCGTCGAAGCGGGTGAGGGGAGTGTCAGCCTCTTTGGTGTAGTCTTCGGTGGTGTAGGCAAAATCGTAGGTATGGTCGGTGCAACTTACAAAGTCAAGGCCTACGGCTTTGGCTGCCTGCTGCATTATTTGGGGCGAGGCTCCGTGTTCTACGTGGTCTGCCGAATAATAGGTGTGGCAATGCATTTCGCCTGCAACAAAGCCAGGCGCCTTTGGGGGATCTTCTGCAAGAATTCGAATTTTGAGCGGTGTGGGTTTTAATCCCGGATAATTCCAACGGCTAAAGACCTTTTCTTTTCCGATGATTTTTCCGCTACCGGTTTCAATTCGCTTGGCGTAAATCTTGCAGTGAATTTCGTAGCACCCGGCCGGAAGAATGCCCAAGTGTATCGGGTAAAAGCAGTATTGTTCCGTTGCCCGGAATTGCAAATCCAGGAATCTTTCGGGGATGTGTTTAACATCGGACTCGATCCCGACAAAATGGATTTCCATCTTTTCGATAAGGGTCGGAAACCGGTGGGCGTCTCGCACCACAATCCATAACATGGGCTTTGCGTTGGGGACAAATTGAAATGGCGCATCTACCAGAATTTCGGGCCAGGGCTTGTATAGCAGCGACCACGGAAGTTTGAACTTAAAATGCGTTTCGGCGTAATGCAGCTTCTCGCCAGGAATAATGCTCATTATTCCTCCGGGTCTTTTTTGTCATCGTCGTCAGAATCGTCTTTATCTTCGATGGGCTCGGGCTCATTCCATAAGCCAAAGCCTACGCGTACTTGCATGGTGAGTCCGCCAATGTTCCACTTGGCCTTCTCATCGGGACCGTCGGGAACAATTTTAGAGAACTTCTTTTCTGATTCAACCTTGATGCTGCTGAATCCAATGTCGCCATAAATGTTGAAATTTTTCCAGTTTGCAATCAGGTAGCCGACGCTTACGCCAAAGCCTGCTCCCAGCAGGGGAGTCTTTGCTTCAAGCATGCCCCAGGTGGAGTAAATCTCGGTACCTGGCAAGACCCAGTACCAGCGCACGGCTATGCTGAAAAGGCTTTCGCCCGAAAGGGTCATCAAGTTTTTCGGAACGCCTAGACGGTATTCCAGGAAAAAGGGCATTCCCTGGATAGTGTAGCTGTAATTGTGGGTGCGGTTCTTGCGGTCGGTAAGCACTACCGATTCGTTGTCGTAAATAAAGCTGACGCCTGCGCTAATGAAGTTGTCCTTGAGAATCTGGTATTGGAGTCCGGCAGATAGTGGAAAGCAGAAATTCACCTTCTGAAAATCCTGCTTGGCTACACTGAGGGATTCGCTTTCGGTCAGGGCGTCTTGCTTAAAGCTGTAATAGAGCGTGTCGATGGCGTTCTGAAAGTATTCACGTTCTGGAAAGTCCAGAAATGAAACAGCGGGCTGCAAAAAGATGGATAGCCTAGAACGGTCGCGAGCCGAAGTCTCTTCGGCGGCCATGGCAGATGCGGCAAGAATTGCCACCAGTGCTATTTGCAATAAATACTTCGTGCGTAACCCTTTCTTTTTCTACTTTGGATTGCTTCGCTTCGCTCGCAATGACGTGTCTAAGCTCTACCGACTGTCTACTTCCTACTTCCTACTATCTTTCATCTAGTTCTGCATTTCGCGGTCTTCTTTAAAGAAGCGCTTCTTCTGGGAATCCTTCTTCATGCGCTTGGCAAAAGCAATTTCGGCCTTGTCAATTTTCTTTTCGGTCTTTTCGATTTGCTTCTGAATCTTCTTGTCGTCGGGGCTCGCCTCGTTACGGGCAATATTCAGGTAAAGCTTCGCCGTCTCGAACTGGTCCAGTTCGTTGTACGCCTGTGCGATCATGAACAGGGCTTCGGTGCGGCGCTTGCTGTTGGGGTAGGTTTCAAGGAATTCCTTGAAGTAGATTACGGCGGCCTGGTACTTGTCCATGCGCAGGTAAAGTCTTGCGGTCTGGAATTCCTTTTCTGCCAAACGTTCTACCAACAGGTTGTAGTAGTAGTTCACCGAGTCGCGCAACGGGGATTCGGGGTAGTTGGACAGGTAGCGCTCAAAGTCCTTCATGGCGACGGTGGTGTTCGCTTCGTCGCGGCTCACGCGGAATTCCATGTTGAAGGAGGAAACCGCCTTGCGGAATTCGGCGGTTTCGATAAAGGGCGAGCCCGGGAAGTTCAAGATGAAGCTGCCGTATTCTCCGCGGGCTTCAATCCAGTCTTCCATGTTGAAATAGCTTTCAGCAATCAAGAATTGAGCCTGTTCCATATAACCGGTGCCTGCACAAGTTGCAAGAATTTCTTCCAGCTTGTCGGTGGCGCGGCCATATTTTTCTTTCTTGAAAAGTTCCTCTGCGTGTTCGTAGCGGATACGGCACCATTCGGTATGTTTCATCTTGGTTTGTCCGCTAGAAGAACATCCTACTAAAAATGCTGTTTCGGCTAAAATACAAAGGAATAAGGGAATCTTTTTGAACAGGTTCATTTTTTTTCTTTGGTTAATTCTAACTTTACTCCCGTAAAGTAGAAAATTTTGTAAGTTCAGAAAAATGATTTTAGTCCGCTACGTGTTGAAAGAGCTCATCGGTCCCTTTTTGGCCGCTCTTTTTGGAATCACGTTCCTGTTCGTGGTGGATTTTCTCGTTAAAATCCTCGATAATGTTCTTTCTAAGGGCTTGCCGGCTTCTACCGTTCTTGAAATATTCGCGCTGAATCTGGCGTGGATGCTTTCCCTTTCGATTCCCATGGCAGTGTTGGTGGCTAGCCTGATGGCTTTCGGTAGGCTTTCGGGAGACCAGGAAATTACGGCTTGCAAGGCGGCCGGCGTTTCGCCCCTGTCGCTAATGCGACCGGTGCTCCTTGTGTCGATGCTCATTTCGGTGTTGATGGTGGTATTCAATAACTGGGTGCTGCCCGAGGCGAACCACCGCTCCGTGGAACTCATGAATGCGGTGTCTCGTAAGAAGCCCCATGTGTTTATTGATGCCGGCAGACTCATTACCCAGTTCCCCGATGTGCAACTCTGGGTAAACCGCATTGACCCCGTAACGGGGACTTTGTACGGAATCCAGATTTTCGAAATGGAAAAGAAGGGCGCTCCCCGCATTGTTTATGCCGATAGTGCGACCATGGAATACGAAGATAACGGGGCTACCCTCATGCTTCGCCTGCGTAGCGGCGAAACCCACATGACCGATGCCGATAACCCGGAAAACTATTTCCGTATCCGCTATTTCTCTCAAGACCTCGCCATGAAAAACGTGGACGACCGCCTGGAACGTCGCAGCCGTAGCTATCGTAGCGACCGTGAAATGCCTATCGAGATGATGACCGAGGTGGTAGAAGATGCCGAAAAACGCTACGGGGAATATCGAGAGCAGGCTCTTGAAAAAAGGTTGAATACCTTGGTGGAGTTGCGGGAGCAAGTCTTGGGCGACTCCATTGTTCCCGATGCGGTGGAAAGCGGAGCGCAGATAGATTCTGTCCAGCGCAGGCGGTCCTTGCAGCGAGTACGTGTTCAAGAAATCGCGGCGTTCAAAACGACCGAAAGATTGTACGGACGAATGGAATCGGAACTCAAGCGCAAGGCGCAGTATACGGTCGAAATTCACAAAAAGTATAGCACGGGCTTTGCTTGCTTTATCTTTATTCTGATTGGAGCGCCCCTTGGAATTATGGCCCGCAAGGGCGGTATCGGTACGGGTATCCTTTATAGTCTTGCATTCTTCGTGATTTATTGGATTTGCTTGATCGGTGGCGAAAACATGGCGGATAGGCTCCTGATAGACCCTGTACTTGCAATGTGGGCGTCGAACATTATCATCGGAACCTTCGGCATATTCATTACGATTGCAATGGTTCGCGACCGCTTCTCAGGCGATTCCAAGTTCTTCAGGTTCTTGCGTGCCATCGGCGGGTTCTTCAAGAAATTCTTCGGATTCTTTACCAGGAGGATTGGATGAAGTTCACCCGGTACATGATGTGGAATTTCCTGAAGATGTTCCTGATTGTGCTTTTGGGCGCAATCCTGATGTTTGCGGTCATTGATTTTGTGGGTAACATCAAGACTTGGCTTGCCCGTGATACCAAGGATGCCATTGACTACTACGTAAGTTACCTGCCTTACATGCTTTACCTGATTTCGCCGGTGGCGCTGTTTATTGCGGTGCTGGCCTCTATCGGTAACATGACTCGCCACCTTGAAATGAGTGCCATGCAGAGTTCTGGCCAGGCTCCGTTCAAGACGCTGGTCCCGATTTTTGTGTTTGGTATTCTGGTGTCCATCGGTTCTTACGAGATGAGCGAACTCTGGCTCCCTGACGCAAACCACAAGCGTCTAGAGACCATGGAAACCAACGCCCAGAGAAAGAAAAATCCCCGTATCAAGGAAAAAAGGGACTTTACCTTTATCGACAGCGAACGGGCCAGCTGGTTCTTTAGGCATTATTCCGGCAAGGGCCGCTTTGGCCGCGATGTGGTTTTGTTGTTGCGCGAAGATGGTCGCCTGGTAGAACGCTACGATGCTAAAATTGCCCGCTGGATCGAAGATGCGCCCAAGGATTCGCTAGATTCCATCGCTAGGCTTAGTAGCATAGATCCGCCGCCAGGCTGTTGGCAGTTTGAACGCGGCAACCGCCGTGAATTCCTTAAGGACGGAACGGTCAAGGTGTATTCGATTCAGCGCGAAAAACTGTGCGGAAAGGTGACGACTTATCCGGGCGACTTGATTAACGAACGCCAGACAGCCGACGAAATGGATTCCAAGATGGTTATGGCGCGTATCAACGTGCTTAGGCGTTCCGGCGAAGATACCCGTGCTATGGAAACGGCTCTGCAGTTTAAACGTTCTGCCCATTGGATGAATTTGATTGTGCTACTCATCGGTGCAGCCCTTTGTCACCGCTATAGTCGTTCTGGGGGCCTTTCTCAGAAGTTCGGGGTTGGCCTCTTGATTGTTTTTAGCTATTATATCCTAGAAAGAATTGGTTTGAAGATGGGAGAAAATGGTGCGCTTTCGCCTTTTTGGGCGGCATGGATCAGTCATTTTGTATATGGCGGCGTCTCGGTGGTAATGCTGTACCGTTCCTTCCGTTTATAACGGGATCGATATGTCTGTTGCAGAAATTTTGTTCGTGGTCGCGGGGCTTTTGCTTGGCCTTGCATTCCAAGGGGGAATGTTCCTGTTCCTCATTCCCTTTGCCGTTGTTGCGTTTGTGCTTGCCTGCATGAACCGCCCGCGTCTTGCCGGTCCGAATGCCCAGCAGCCTGCAACGGCTCCGATTCCGACGATTTTCAAGAATCGCTCGACTACGAATACCCCGGTGATTACTCCGACCCTGCAAAACGAATTTTCCAATGCCCCCAAGGGCATGGCGAATGAACCCGAGGCCGCTCTCAAGGTGAGCCAGGTCTGGGCACGTGCCAATGCCGATATTAACCGTTCCATGACCGACATGTTGCTTGCGCTCAAGATTGTTGTTCCGCATGTGAATTCTGTCATCGTGTTTACGCAGATGGAAAACCAGAGGGAATGGGGCATTCGCAATTTTGCAAACGACAAAGAAATTTCGGTGAATCTTCGCACTCGCATTACGGAAACTTCGGGCCTTTTGGGTCAGCTGTTTCGTTCCAACGTGAACCGCCTTTTGGAGGGCGATCTTCCGGGGGCCAAGAGTGTCATGTACTATATCGACAATCCGTCTATCAAGTCGGTGGTGGCCGTGCCTTTGGTCGACCATGCTTCTGGACTTCGCGTTGGTGCTCTTGTAATGGATTCTGTGTACCCTAACGCCTTTAACGACACGACGGCCAGCGCCCTCAAGTTTATTGCTAGCGCTATTTCGATGCTGGATTACAAGGGCTTCTACTCGGCCCAAAAGCACATTGCGTTGCAGCAGTATGGTGGCCTTTACAGTTACCTGCG
>JAFZOV010000106.1 GCA_017550445.1 Fibrobacter sp. | reverse complement strand
CTCTTTGTGGACTACAAGCTTCAGAAGAAAGTTGAAGCTCTTTCCGCAGAAGACCGCACTATCGTAAAGACCTGGGCTCGCTGTTCTACCATCAGCCCAGAAATGGTTGGCCGCACGATCGCTGTTCATAATGGCCGTGTCCACGTTCCAGTATTCGTTACTGAAAACATGGTTGGTCACAAGCTCGGCGAATTCGCCCCAACTCGTAAATTTAAGCGCCATGGCGGTAAGAAAGCCGCTGAAGCCGCAGCAGCAAAGAAGGGAGCATAAACTATGGCCCAGAAAACTGCACGCGCATATATTAAAGGCGTTGATAGCCAGCCACGCAAGGTTAACATCGTTGCTAGCCTTGTCCGTGACCGCTATGTCGCCGACGCTGTCGTGATCCTCGAGAACACGCCACGCCGCGCCGCAAAGCCTGTTATGAAAGCAATTCAGTCCGCAGCTGCGAACTTGATCAATAACAACAGCATCGATACCAAGACGATTGCGATTTCCCGCATCTCCGTCACCGCTGGTACCCGCATGCGCCGTTATGTTCCAGCAAGCCGCGGTCGCGCTTTGCCTTATGAGAAGATCTCTTCCAACATCTTCGTCGAGGTTGTTGGCGATGAGAAAGTCAAGAAAGCTGCTCCAAAGGCAGCAGAAAAGAAGGAGAACAAGTAATGGGTCAGAAAGTTAACCCAGTAAGCTACCGTCTCCAGGTTAACAAAAACTGGAGCAGCAAGTGGTTCTCCCGCAAAGCCGACTTCAAGAACTGGCTTATCGAGGATATCAAAATCCGCGAAGCTATCGAGAATCGCTTCAAGAGTCGCCCAACTGTTGATCGTATCAGCATTGAGCGCAGCCCGAACCTTACTACCATCACTATCCGCACCGCTAAGGCTGGTGCCGTGATCGGCAAGCAAGGTGCAGGCATCAACGAACTCAAGAAAGAGCTCGAAAAGATTACTAGCGCACCACTTCGCATTAACGTCGAAGAGGTCAAGAAACCAGAACTCAGCGCTAAGCTCGTTGCCGAAAACATCGGCTTCCAGCTCGGCAAGCGTATGAACTTCCGCCGCGCAGTCAAGATGGCATGTGCCTCTACGATGAACGCTGGCGCCAAGGGTATCCGCGTCGAGGTCTCTGGTCGTCTCAACGGCGCTGAAATGTCCCGCCGTGAGAAGTTTATTGAGGGCTCCGTTCCTCTTCATACTCTCCGCGCCGACATCGACTTCTACGTCGAGCACGCTCAGACGATTGCTGGTATCGTAGGTGTTAAAGTTTGGATTTACAAGGGGGAGAAATAAATTATGGCACTTAGTCAACCACGCAAAGAAGCGCACCGCAAGGTCCGCAAAGGCAAGAACGAAGGTACCGCTAGCCGCTGCAACTATGTTGCATTCGGTGATTACGGTCTTATGAGCCTTGATAACGAACGCGTCAACGGCCGCCAAATTGAGGCAGCCCGCCAGGCAATCACCCGCTACGTCAAACGTGGTGGTAAGATTTGGATTCGCATCTTCCCACATACCCCAGTCACCAAGA
Source organism: Fibrobacter sp. (assembly GCA_017550445.1). Next base: position 1,972 of record JAFZOV010000106.1, on the reverse strand, counting down.
AGCCTCTTGATGTCAAGATGGGTAGCGGTAAGGGTGAACCACAGTATCACGTTGCTAAGGTTAAGGCCGGTACCGTTATGTTTGAAATCGCAGACGTTACTGATGAGCAGGCAAAAGAGGCACTTCGCCTTGCAAGCCACAAGCTTCCAGTTCGCTGCAAAATCGTAAAGAAAGAGGAGCTCTAATATGGCAGACAAGAAACCTAGCAAAAAAGCTGCAAAAGAAGCTAAAGTTGTTAGCAGTCTTTCCCTAGAAGAGCAGCTCAAGACAAAGCAAGAAGAGCTTTTGATTGCACGTCAGGGTCTCGGCACTACTTTACAGAACCCACACCACATCAAAGCTTTGAAGAAGGAAATTGCCCGTATTTATACGCAAATTAACGCCACGAAAGGAGATAAGTAATGGCACGCACACTCACTGGAGTAGTGTCCTCCGACAAGCGTGACAAGACGATTACCGTCGAAATCACCTCTCGTGAGACGCATCCAATTTACAAGAAGCAGTATTCCAAGACGCGCAAATATACTGCGCATGATGCCAACAATGAGGCTCATGAAGGCGACGTCGTTATGATCGCCGAAACGCGTCCTATCAGCAAGACCAAGACCTGGACTCTCGTCAAGATTGTCGAGAAGAGCCGCGGTAAGGTCGAGCTCAAAGAAGAAGTCACTGAGGTCGTAAGTGACAAGGAAGGAGAAAAATAAATGATTCAGCAAGAAACCCGCTTGAAGGTCGCCGACAACAGTGGCGCTAAGGAACTTGGCGTTATCCGTGTCCTCGGTGGTACCCGCGCTCGTTACGCACATGTTGGCGATATCGTCACTTGCTCCGTCAAGGATGCATCCCCAACCGGTAACGTTAAGAAAAAAGCCGTAGTCCGCGCTGTAATCGTCCGCACTCGCCAGGCAATTCGCCGTCCAGATGGTTCCACCATCCGCTTCGACGACAACGCTGCAGTGCTCGTTAACGAAGATAAGACGCCAAAAGGTACTCGCGTCTTCGGTCCAGTTCCACGCGAACTTCGCGATCTCGGTTATTCAAAGATTATCAGCCTTGCGCCGGAGGTACTATAATGGGTGTCCGTATCAAGACTGGTGATATCGTAAAGATCATCGCAGGCAGCAAAAAGGGCCAGACCGGTAAGGTCACCAAGGTTCTTCCTGCCGAGAATAAAGTATTCATCGAAGGCTTCGGCAATCGTACTCGCCACATGCGCGCAAGTATGTATCGCCAGGCCGGCAAGAAAGAAATTCAGGTTGGCATCGATATGTCTAACGTCGCCCTCGTCATCGACGAAAAAGCTGGCAAGACCAGCCGCGTCGGTTACGGTAAGGATAAAGACGGCAAGACCGTTCGTGTCGCCCGCCAAGCTAATAACAGGGAGATTAAGTAATGGCTGAAGCTAAATATGAAGCAAGACTCAAGACTCTCTATGACAAAGAGATTGCAAAGAATCTCCAGAAAGAGCTTGGTCTCAAGAATATCAATCAAGTACCAAAACTCGAGAAGATCATGGTCTCCGCGGGTGTTGGCAAGAAGCGCGAAGATAAGCGCTTCACCGAAACTGTCGAGCTTACGCTCACCAAGATTACTGGCCAGGCAGTTACTAGCCGCCAGGCAAAGAAATCTATCGCACAGTTTAAGATTCGCAAAGGTATGGGCGCACCAGTTGGTTACGTTACTACCCTTCGCAACGACAAGATGTATGAATTCGTCGATCGTTTGATTAACATCACGCTTCCACACGTTCGTGACTTCCACGGCGTTCCACGTGGCAGCTTCGATGCTCAGGGCAACTATAGCCTTGGTATGAAAGAACAGACTGTCTTCCCAGAAATCAGCTTCGAGGATGCAGCCGTTCTCCACGGTCTCGAAATTACATTTGTTATTAAGAATGGCTCCAAGGAAGGTAGCACGAAGCTCCTCGAGAAGTTTGGCATGCCGTTTGAGAAGGAGGCTAAGTAATATGGCT
>JAFZOV010000105.1 GCA_017550445.1 Fibrobacter sp. | reverse complement strand
AGCTTGACTGTGACCTTTGACCGCAACGTGGCCATGGTACACGACGAAGTGGACTTCGTGAGCTTGGAGCACCCGCTTTCGCAGGGCGTGATTGACTTTGAAACCTCGCTGGACAACGGTGCTGTGGCTTGCAACATCTGGCAGAATTCCGGAATGCGCGGCCTTGTGATGCAATACAACTTTGCGGTGGACTTCTCGGTCTCCGAAGAATGGGGCGTGTCTGACTTGGCGGGCCCGCGCTACATTAGCGTGCTCGTGAACCCGACGGGTGAAGACCTGACCGACAAGGTGCCCGAACTGAAGAATGCAAACTTCAAGGATGTGCCTGTTCCGCAGGGAAATGCCGCCGTGAACATGACGCTCAAGTATTTCGGTAAAGAAGGCTTGGCGATTGCACGCCGCATTGTGAGTGCTCAGGCAAAGGAAATTGCCGAAGGTGCCGCAGCCGCTGTGGAAGCTCGCGCTGAACAGGAATACCAGCGCATGAACCACTTGCTGAGCATGCGTGGCAAGGCTGGCAACAACGCCCAGCTGCAACAGCTCCGCAAGAACGTGCAGGAATGGAAAAAGATTATTTCGAACCCGCAGATTCGCCTTGATGCAATCCGCTTGCTAGTCTGTCGCTAAAAACTAAACACTAACCACTGTCTACTTCCTACTGTCTACTACCTATGAGTGAATTACGTAAAAACATTTTAGATGAAGCCCACCGCATTGTCGTAAAGATCGGTTCCCGCATTTTGGTGGATTCCGAAAAGGGCGGTGTACGCACGCGCTATATTCAGAAACTTGCCGATTCCGTGGCTCGCCTGATGGAAGCGGGCAAGGAAGTCGTGATTGTGACTAGCGGTGCCGTGGGTACGGGCATGAGCCAGTTGGGCTACAAGGAAAAGCCGACCGTGCTTGCCGAAAAGCAGGCTTGCGCTGCCGTGGGTCAAATTGACTTGATGTATGCCTATCGCGAAATGTTCCGCTGGATGCAGCTTTCGGTGGGCCAGATTCTTTTGTCTGCCGAAGATTTCCGCGACCGTACCCGTTACAAGAACTTGCAGAATACCATCAAGGCGATGCTTGCCCGTAAGATTGTTCCGATTATCAACGAGAACGATTCGCTCGCTGTCGCTGAAATCAAGGTGGGCGATAACGATAAGCTTTCGAGCGACGTGGCACTCTTCTTGGATGCCGACTTGCTTCTGATTTTCACGGACGAAGATGGCCTCTTCGATGACAATCCGAAGAAGAATCCGAATGCACGTTTGCTGCGCTTTGTGCCGGAGATTACGCCTGCTGTGCTTGCGCTCGCGGGTAAGCCCGGCGAGACGGGCTCCGCCGTGAGTACCGGCGGAATGCGTAGCAAGCTCGAAGCGATCCGTAACGTGACGAAGAGTGGTTGCAACGCATTCCTCGCGAGCGGCATGAAGGTGCTGCCGCATCAGGTGATTTTTGAAAATGCCGAAGGAACGTTGTTCGTTGGCTCCAAGAAGAAGCTTAACAGCCGTCAGCGCTGGCTTAGCTTCGTGACGACTCCGCGCGGGGCCGTGGTGGTTGACGAAGGTGGCGTGAAGGCTCTGCGCGAGAAGCATTCGAGCCTGCTTCCGGTGGGTGTCTGTGCCGTGAAGAAGCATTTTGACAAGGGCGACCTGATCGAAGTCCTGAGCCCCGAAGGCGAAGCGGTGGCTCGTGGCGTAGCGAAGTTCGACAGCGAAACTTTGAAGCTGGTGCTCCGCAAAAAGACTGCCCAGGTGCATGAGCTGTTGGGCAAGAACGTTCCCGACGAACTCATCCACAAAAACGACTTGGTCGTGTTCTAGTCTGCTAAATAATTTTAGTGGAAGCTATTGCCCCGCAGCGTTAGTTGTCGGGGCTTTTATATTTCTTTCCAGCTGATGAATTTCTGATTTTCCCCGCGGTAAGAATCGTCTCCGCCATAGACAACTCTTGTGTTCGATAGCGGAATGTCTGCGACTTCGGCGAATTTTTTCAATCCGTCGTAGAATTTCTGGTTCTTTGTTTCGCCAGATTTGATTTCGATGGCGCTCAGTTCACCATCGGTTTCGCAAAGCAAGTCGACTTCATTCTGGTTCGTGTCGCGCCAAAAATAGAGCTGCGGTTCTTCGCCTTTAAACAGTGCTTTTTTCATGTATTCAGTAACCACGAAATTTTCGAAGATTGCTCCGCGCAATCCACTTTTTTGCATTTGTTCCTGGTTGAAAATGTTCAACAGATTGCAAAGTAGTCCCGTGTCGCAGAAATAAATTTTAGGCGATTTGATGACTCTTTTCGAAAAATTCTTATAGTACGGAGGTAGGCGAAAAAGTATAAAACTCGCTTCAAGAATCGAGATCCATGAGTTTGCCGTTATGACGGATATTCCCGCATCTTTGGCAAGCGAGGCTACGTTCAAAATGGATCCGACGTTTGCCGCGCATAGTTTGAGAAAACGCTTGAAAGCGGCCATGTCGGTTATGTTTCGCAATAGGCGAACATCTCGTTCGACATACGTCTGTAGGTAAGATGTAAAATATTCCTTTGCCGAAACTTTCTTGTCATAGAGTCTTGGGTAACAACCTTTGAGCAAAATTTCGTCAAGATCGTTTGGAAGTTTGTCAACAGCCCTTAATTCTTCGGCGGAAAATGGGAAAAGCTTGAGGATGCTTGTGCGTCCGGCGAGGCTTTGCGAAATACGTTCCATCAATAAGAAATTGTGCGAACCGGACAAAATAAACTGTCCGCATTCGTCACGAGAATCCACGATTGTCTGTAGATAGGAAAATAAGTCCGGAACGCGTTGCGCCTCGTCTATAATACATTTTGTTCCGCAGTCTTTTAGGAATCCGCGGGGGTCGTTTTCGGCGAGTTGGCGAATATCGGGGTCTTCTAGCGAAATGTATTTATAGTCCACAAAGCATGATTTCAGCAAGGTGGATTTGCCACTTTGCCTAGGCCCCGTGAGCGTTACTACGGGAAAATTCTTTGCCATGTCTATAATTGTCTTAGAAATCGACCTTTCAATCATAATTGTGCCTTTTTTCTTTAAATATAACTAAATTTTTATGAAAAACAAATAGTTTTATTTATGAAAATCATATAATCTGTTTTATGAAAATCATATATAATATTTTGTATTGAGAAAAAATAAGGGCCAAGGAAAGCCCAAAAGAGAGAAATCTTGCTGGGGGGCCATATTAGGCTCTGTGAAATTTTTTATTTTGCGGGCGTATGGAAGAAAATCAGAATTTGGACGATTTGGCCGAAGAATCGGCGGAACTCCCGAAAGTCGAGAGCCAAGAGGATTTGGCCCGCATTATCCAGGCGCTCGTATTTGCGTCTCCTGACATTGTGACGCTCAAGAAGTTGCGTGAAATTCTGGGTGATTTTTTGGATGCGCGTTTGGTGTCCGATGCTTTGATTGCGGCGAATGATTCGCTGAACAAGATTAATTCTCCGTTTGAAATTGTGGAACAGGCGGGCGGTTACCGCTTTAGAACCCGCGCCAAGTATTACCCCTGGGTGCGCAAGCTGTTCCCCGAAGCAAACGCTCGCCGTTTGAGCCAGGCCGCTCTTGAAACGCTGGCGGTGATTGCTTACCAGCAGCCGATTACCAAGGCTGCCATTGAACAGGTGCGCGGCGTGTCGTCGGTGGACGGCCCGATCCGTAACTTGCTGGACAAAGGCTTTATTGCACTGGGTTCCCGCGCCGATACGGTGGGCAACCCCTATACCTACGTGACCACGCAGGAATTCATGAAGTATTTCGGCATCAATCGCATTCCCGAAGACTTGCCGAGACTCCGCGAATTCAGCGAACTTTTGGAAGCGGGTGCCTTGGTGCCGCAGTATGCGAAGCCCGAATCGGTTAGCCCCGAAGAACCCAAGCAGCCCGAAGAAAATCCGGACCAGGTTGAATTGTCGATGGGAGATGCATAATGGCAGTCACCCCGTTGATGCAGCAATACTACGAAATCAAAAAACAGAATCCTGGCTGCATCTTGTTTTTTAGAATGGGCGACTTCTTCGAACTTTTCGAAGACGACGCTGTCATTGCCTCTAAGATTTTAGGACTTACCCTCACGAGCCGCAATAACGGTGCTTCGGGAGCGACTCCTTTGTGCGGATTTCCGCACCATGCGGCTGACCGCTACGTGCCCAAGATGGTGGCTGCAGGCTACCGCATCGCTATTTGCGAACAGGTCGAAGATCCGAAGCTCGCCAAGGGGATTGTCAAGCGCGATATCGTTGAAATCATCAGCGCGGGTACCGCGATGGATGAATCAAACCTGAACGCGAAAGAGGCGAATTACCTTTGCGCCTTTATCCCTGAAAAAGATGGCGTCTCGTTTTCGATTGCCGATGTGACTACAGGTTACTTAGCTGCTTGCAAGAGCTCGGTGCAGGCTTTTGAATGCGAATTCTGCCGCCGCATGCCTAAAGAAGTGGTGGTGCCCGAAGGGACCGCGATTCCCTCTGGCGTCATGGACTTGATCCGCTCCGAAAACATTCTGGTCACGGAATTGCCGGCCTTTATGTTTGGCGAAGACCAGGCGAAAGATGTTTTGTTTGCGCATTTCAAGGTAGAAGCCTTGGATGGCCTCGGCCTGGATGGGCGAGTGGTCGAGACGCAGGTGACGGGAGCGCTGCTCCAGTACCTGATGGACCAGAAGAAGTCCGAACTTTCGCATTTTACGACGCTTGAGATTCTGAATCTCGACGATTACATGACGCTTGATCCGAGTACGCTGCGTAACCTGGAACTGGTGCGTCCGCTGAATGCCGACGATATCAGCAGTACGCTTTGCTACGTACTCGACTTTACGGTGACCGCGATGGGCGGGCGCAATCTGAAGGAGTGGGTGAGCCACCCGCTGATTTCGGTGGACCGCATTAAGGAACGTGAAGAAGCTGTCGAGGAACTCGTTAACAACCCGGTTGCCCTTGATGAACTGAAGGAATCGCTGACCTCGATTCTCGATATGGAACGCCTGATGGGCCGTGTAGGTTCTGGTCGCGCGAATGCCCGCGACTTGGCGGGCATGGGCCGTTCGCTTTCGCAGGCTTCTAAGGTTGCTGATGTACTTGAAGGCTTGAATTCGCCGATTTTTGAACCGATGCGAACAGCCCTCATTGCCGCCCGTGGCCGTGGCGAAGAACTCCTTTCGCAATTTAACGATGACTTGCCGCTGACCGTTCGCGAGGGCGGCATGATTCGCGCGGGTGCAAATGCGGAACTTGATGCCATGAACGAAGACATCAAGGAACGCCGCGAATGGATTGCCTCGCTCGAAGTCCGTGAACGCGAACGCCTCGGAATCCCGAGCTTGAAAGTTGGCTACAATCGCGTTTTCGGTTACTACATTGAAATTACCAAGGCGCAGATGGCGAAGGCGACTGCTCCGATTCCCGACGAATACATTCGCAAGCAGACGACGGTGAACGGCGAACGCTACATTACGCCCGAGATGAAGGAATGCGAATCTATCATCAGTAACGCCGAAGTCAACATCCATGCGCTGGAATACAAGATTTTCTGCGAACTCCGCGAACGCGTGAACAGCTGGCGTGCCGAGCTTCAGGAAATCGCGAATGCGATTGCGCACGTGGATACGCTTTATAGCATTGCCCGCGCCGCCCGCAAGTACAATTACGTTTGTCCCGAAGTCTTCGAAGGTTCGGGTATTGAAATCAAGGGCGGTTTCCATCCGGTGATTGTCGCGGTCAATTCCGACCTCGACTTTATCCCGAACGACGTGAACCTTTCTCCCGAAGCGACCCGTCTGATGCTCATTACGGGCCCGAACATGGCCGGTAAATCAACTTACCTGCGCCAGACGGGACTCATTGTGCTCATGGCGCAAATCGGCTGCTTCGTGCCGGCGGAAAGTGCCCGCATCGGCGTGGTGGACCGCATCTTTACACGCGTGGGTGCAAGCGACCGCCTGAGCCGTGGTCTTTCGACGTTCATGGTCGAAATGATTGAAACCGCAAACATCTTGCGCAATGCAACATCGCATAGCCTGGTGCTTCTCGACGAAATCGGTCGCGGAACGAGTACCTTCGACGGCCTCTCGATTGCTTGGGCGATTGTAGAAACTCTGCACGACGAACCCGCCCGCGCCGCCATTACGCTGTTTGCTACGCACTACCACGAACTCACGGGACTCGTAGATAGTCTTGAACATGCCGGAAACTTCCAGGTGGCCGTTCAGGAAAAAGGCGACAAGTTGCTCTTCTTGCATAAGATTCTCGAAGGTGCATGCGATTCGAGTTACGGTATTCACGTGGCCGAAATGGCGGGCCTCCCGAACAACGTGCTTCGCCGTGCCCGCAAGATTCTTTTACGCCTCGAAAAGCAGAAGATTGACCCGAGCGATGGCGCTACCCACAAGAAGCTCATGGAAAAACCGCAGGTGGACCTGTTTGCGCCCCCTGACGAATCTACGCAGCTCCTTAAAGAAGAAATTCGCCGCCTAAAGCCCGAAGAAATGACCCCGATTCAGGCGCTCCAATGCCTGATGGACCTCAAGGAACATTACGGCAAGTGAGTCTGCTATGATCGACTTTGCCGCCTTGCAAGATTTTGTCTATAGCAATCGAATCGTGGATTCGAATATCCACGGTCTTGCTCACTGGCGGCAGGTGGAATTCAATGGGCTCTTGATTGCTCCGATTACAGGTGCCGATGTCACAGTGGTGCGCTTATTCGCGCTCTTCCATGACTGCAAACGCGAAGATGACGGCTACGATGGCGAACATGGCCCGCGAGGTGCGGCTTTTGCCAAGGAATGCTTCGAAAAGGGGCTCCTCGATATTACGCAGGAGCAGTTCGACAAATTGTACCACGCTTGCTTCTATCACACCAAGGAACGCGAATCCGATGATGCAACTATCAATACTTGCTACGACGCCGACCGCCTAGACCTCGGCCGCGTGGGAATGGAACTCAATCCGAAAAAAATGGCGACCGCACCGGGTGCAAAAATCGCCCGTATGTCCTTGAAGGCGAAAGTCGATGTCTATGAAATGCGTGAGTGGTTAAAGACGGTTTGCCTGTAATATATGAAACGGAATATCTTGTTGTTTTTGATGTTCGTTTTGATGAATGCTTCGCTAGCCATGGCGGAGTGGACTGGCGATACGATTGCTCCCCAAAAAGCAAACGGCTATTACCTTATCAGTAAACCCGAAGAGTATGTCTGGCTTGGAGGAAATCATCTTCAAATTGGAGATAAGGCTAAACTCGTGGCCGACGTTATTTTCGGCAAGGATAAAAATACCGTTGATTATAAGTATCCGGTAAAACCGCTTTCGTCGCCAAACTTAAATCTGGATTTCAACGGGTTTTCTGTCTATAGTGCATACTCGGTCGGCGCCCCTTTTATTTTGGGAACTTCTTCGGATGGACAACGCTCCTTTGTGAAAGATGCTTCGTTTAAGAATTTTGAAATCGTGGCGGATCTTTCCTCGTTTACGGGGGATACGATTTCGACAATTAATTTAAAAAACGGTGAGAGTACCGGAAATGTTATTTTAGAAGGCGTTATCAATGTCTACGGAAAAAGGGATTCTGTTACGATAATGGGAGGAGGTTTTCAGAATGGAGTCCTAAAAAATCGAATCCATATTGTTTTGAATGGCGAGGTTAAAAGGATAAATATCTTTGGTGTCGGCGATTATGGTTTGCTTGGAATTAAAGACACTTCCTTGATTCATGAAGCGGTCAATTATGGCGATATTAAGGTGGTCTCCCCCAAAGCGACATCTGTGCATATTCATGGTATGGTGGATTTCTCGTTAAGCAATTCTTTTTACAAGATGTCTAATTATGGGAATATCACGATTGATGGCGGTATATATTCAACGGTGAGTGGACTTTCCAATGTATTGAATGTTACAGGAACTGTCGCTCCAGAAGCTTATAACGAAGGCGATATTACGGTTAAACAGTATACTAGATACAGGGAGTTTTCTGTAGGCGGTTTATTTGCGTCAGTTAAGGGGGATTCCGTTCATTTTGCAAGGGCTTTGAACCTTGGAAATATTAGCTATGAAGGAGAGGAGTGTTTTGATTTTACAGATGATGACAATGAATCCTATCTTGGTGGTTGCATTGGGGCTGCTTGGACAAAAGTGGATAATTTAATAAACGAGGGCAACCTGAATATTCATTCATGTTCCGGCGCAGGATATCAGACTTATGTAGGAGGCGTTATAGGCGATTCTTGGAATGTCTCGAATGTTTTTAATGGTGGTGATATTTATGCGTCTGTAAAATTAGATTCTTGTACAGAATATTGTGGTAGTAGTGGCTTT
>JAFZOV010000104.1 GCA_017550445.1 Fibrobacter sp. | reverse complement strand
TATCGGTAGGTACAGGTTCCTCGATAGTCGTAGTATCGGGCTTTGTAGTTGTATCCGGTACGACGATTTCTGGTTCTTCGACCGCGATGGTATCGTTTTTTGTAGGTCCACCGATTTCAATAACGGCAGAAGACGATGTTGTATCACTACAGGCAATAAATGCCTGCGCGCCAAATAATAACGCTGCAAGAATGATCCAGGATTTTCTCATTAGGAATAAATATATTCTTTTAAATTCCGTAGAGTCTGTTCTCGGCTAGGCATTTTGCCAATTTTCCGTATTCGTATACAAAATCGTCGCGGTCGGGGTCTGCTCCGACTGCCTTGACGAGTGCGCTTGCGAGCGTGCCGCGCTTGAACATGGCTGCGAGCAGTTCCTGCGAATGGGCGGAAATCTTATCGCGGACCTTCGCGGTAATGTGCTGCACGAGTTCGCCGGCAGTGATTTCGCTAGCATCGATGTGCCAGATTTTCAAGAAATCGCGGTCGTTGATGACTGCTTTCTCGGCTGATTTTGTAGTTGCGAGTAGAATCTTGGCTAGCGCATCGGTGTCGAGGGCGCGAATTTCGGCTTCGTTGGCAAAAGCGCCTTCCACAAGTCCCTTGAGTACGGCGACTTCCCATTCGGCAATCGCAATGTCTGCATCGGGGCATTCCTGGATGTCTACGAGACGAATCTCGATAGCCCCGCGGTCAAAGCGGGCGATGGTGCCACGGCTGTTCAAGAAAAAGTGATTCAGCAAATGCTCCGGGTCATAAGGCGCAATGTCGGCCTTTACGCGATTGAAAATCTGTTCTTCGTAATCCTTGTAGGTAAAGACCGCTTCGGGAATCACCTTGCCAGTGATGCTCGGGATTTTCTCCTGATTGTGGCGGTAGGTTTCAATGCGTCCGTCCAAGAATCCGCAGTATTTGCTGTCGAGGAAGGGGCTAGAGGCTGCAATCGCCGGAATCAGCGGCAGCAGTGCGCGAATCGCACCATGCAATTTGCCGAATTCTTCGTCACCGTTGAAGGAAAGGTTGATGTGAGTGGACTGCAGGTTCGCCCAACCGTGGCCCTTGCAGTTGAAAATGCGGTCGTAAGTCTCGTAGATGTCGAGACAGTCGTAAGGCCAAAGCTTCATTTCAGCGGGATCCATAAACGGGTGCGCCGCCGTCGGCAATAGCATCGCGTTGATGCTCTTGAGCGATTCATTCGCCTTCAAGATTTCGTGATGGAAAGTCTTTCCCAAATGCTTCAGGCTGTCAACTGGTTCTGCGCACTTGAATTCCAGCACATGGCTTACGAGTTCGTTGGAAAGTCCAATCGGCCCGTGCTCTACGTCCGAAAGCTGTTCGCCATTCTTGTCTTTTCCGAGAGGAACATCGGCGCGGGGGAGTATATTCAAGGAATCACGATCCACGATCATGTATTCCATCTCAATGCCGTAACGCTGAAAAATCTTAAAATCGCTCATAACAATACTCTTCTATACTATAACCATTCCACATCTCACATTTCACACTACACATTCCACATCACACATTCCTAGAACCATTCTCTCTCGTGTTGTTGCAGTTTGTGTTGTGCGGCATTCATGCGTTCTTCGATGCGGTGACGCAGAGACCTCATGATAGCGAGGTAAACCTTGCTCTTGCCGACACCATCTTCGATGCCAGCGTCAATACTCGGGTTGTCGTTCACTTCAATCACGATCGGGTGGCCGTGCCATTCCTTAAGGTCAACGCCGTAAAGTCCGTTGCCAATCAAGCTGCAAATACGCAGCGCCGTCTTCACGATTCCGTGCGGCACCATTTCAATAGGCACGCTCTCGCACTTGCCCGAGAATTCTTCGCTTTGCTTGTCGTTGCTTTCCCAGTTGTAAATCTGCCAGTGGCCCTTGGCCATGTGGTACTTGCAGGCGTAAAGCGGCTTGCCGTCGAGCACACCTACGCGCCAGTCAAATTCCGTCGGCGTGAATTCCTGTGCAATCAGCAAGTCGCTGTGCTCGAACATTTCGTCGAGAATTTGTTCAAGTTCTTCTTTGTTGGTCGCCTTCTTTACACCCATCGAGAAGCTCGAATCCGGCGACTTGATCACCATCGGGAATCCGATTTCTTTAGCAAGCGTATGGCGGTTTTCGGAATGTGCGATAATCGTTTTTGGCGAATGAATCTTGGCGGCCTGCATCAGTTCTTGCAGATAAACTTTGTTGGAGCAACGCAGAATGCTATCCGGGTCGTCAATCACAGCAATGCCTTGCGACTGTGCGCGGCGTGCGAAACTATAGGTGTAGTGATTCACATTCGTCGTTTCGCGAATGAAGATGGCGTCGAATTCACCTACGCGTGGGTAGTCCTTCTTGGTAATCATCTCCACGCGGAATCCCGTTTCTTCGGCTGCCTTGATAAAGTTCTGAATGGCCTGCGCATTGCTCGGCGGCTCCACTTCATCGGGGTTCGTCAAAATTCCCAAGTCGTACAGGTAATCTTCTTCTTTGCTTGCGGCATAGCGGGATTTTTCAAAGTATTCCTGCGCGAACTTATCGACAAATTCCATGTGCGATTCAGGAATTTCATCGACGCAAATCGGACGAATGCTCTGAATGAACCACTTCTGCTTGAATACAAATTTTGCGCGCAGCAGCGGTGCCTGGAACAAGCGATAAAGTTCCTGAGAAAGCTCTAGGTATTGCGGGCTCACGTTCTGTCCGAAGTAAATCGAAAGTATGAATTCCGTGCCGGTGAGTTTGTGCAGACTTTTTTGAATCAGGTTGTCAATTTCATCGGAGATATGCTTGATGACTGCCGGAGCCTTAAAATCGCGCATGTTCTTGACGCCTGGAATCACCTTGTGTCCGCGAGCTTCAGCGAGGAGCGAAACGTAATAGCCTTTGCTCTGGTAGTTGTAATCGCGGCAAAGGTTGAATACGCGCAGGTTGCGTTCGTTGGTATACTTGCTCGAAATCAGGTAGTCCTGTGCCGAAATGATGTCGATGCCCGGAACATGCAATTTCCAGTGCTTGGGGTTGTTTACAACGATTAACTTTTTCATGATTTATTTTTTGTTTTCAATGACCAACACGTTGCCGTCGTAGGTCATGACGCCGAGCAAGATGCTGTGGAGTAGGCGGAACTTGTCTACCTTGTAGTAAGGTGTCTTGTGAAGGGGGTTGGTGCCGTCGGGGTCGGCGACCATGAACTGTTTTTTGTCGTCTATACCGTAAACCACTACGAAGTGCCCCATGGGCTCGCCGTGGATGTCGTCGAATACGGACTTGTCATCGGCTCCGGTGAATTCGCGCATGCTGCGGTACAGGTAGGTGGCTGAAAGTCCGCACAGAACGGGTACGCCCTTCTTGAAGTACTTTTCGAACATGGCGGCGCGGAGATCAGAAAATGCCACGGTACCGCCCAAATCGATAAAGCGGATGTAGGCTTCAATTGCTTTACGGAGCTTGGGTGCGTGTTTAGCCTTGTGCAAGAGCTCCAGTTTTGCTTTCAGTTCCGGCATGGAAAGCTCGCTCCAAGTGGGGTCCAAAAGCGTCAGGTTATACGAATGAATGGTCGCCTTGAATCCACGCTTGAGTGCGTCAATTCCGAGGAAAACGCCCAGTGTTCCGCCGTCTTCCAAGAATTCAATTTCAGAAATCAGTTGTTTTAAGGAAATCTTGTAACCCAAATGGTTATAGACAGCTTGCAGGCTTGTGGGTCCACAGGTCACGTCATCGGGCTGTTGCAATATTTTAATGTCCATCGTTGTGCCTTACGTTTCTCGTCTGGCGGCTGTCGGAAGGTTTTTCCGGGTCGTCGATGGCGTGCTGTAAAGATACCAAAATCTGTAAAATAGGGCAAGGGGATGGGGACAGGGCTCAAATCATGCGCAAAAAAGATGCGTGTAAACTAAATTTATAAGACAAATTGTCTTTATATATATAGATTTGCCCCCAGTATGAAGAGTTCTTTTGTGAAATTTGCCTTCGCGGCGCTGTTCCTGGTGTCCGCGTCTTTTGCCGATGATTTTGAAGATGCTCTTGCTGCGGTGGATTCTGCCGAAGCGGCGAACATGCCTGGCATGTATGACATAAACCATTTTGAATACCTCGACTGCTGGGTTGAGTCGGCTGCAAATATTGTTCCGAGAGAACGAAATCGCATTAGTGCCATCCGTGACGAGGCCAAGGTTTGCGGTTGCTATACCGTTCGCGAAAAGGGTGGTTTCGGTTGGCGAGCCAATGACGAAGGCAAAAAGATTGTCAAGGTTTGGGACATTCCTAAGCCGAGAATCCTGACTTGCCCCAGGGGGATGACCTGCACTGACGAATTCTTTATCGAACAGTGCGTAGACCATATTAAGCAATCTGTCCCCATGCTTAGCGACTATGCTAAGGGTGCACCCCTGGAAGGTGCAATTGCTCTTACCTTTGAAGATAGTGCAAATACAAAGACTCCTTTTGGCCAATATCTGGATGCCCACAAGGCTTCTGCCGACTCTATCAACTGCTTTATCAATGTGCATAACAGGCCTGACGCCTCCTTTGATACCGATAACCGCAACCCCTTCCTGTTCCATCTTTCCGGATTGCCGCGCAAGTTGATTCCTTCTGCTGCGGGCCGCTTCACCGATTACAGTGATGTTCGTTGCCTGGATAAGGGCGTTTTGACTGGCTTTGCAAATAACGGCTATGTGGAAAATGTTCGACATGTGGATGCCAACGGTCTTTTGTATGGCGAAGAAATTGGCTACATGAATGATCCTACCTTCCCGAAACAGCAGGGCCCCGAATGGGGTGGAATCCTCTGGAAGTCCAACTACAAGATGGGTATGCGCGAAGGTATTTCGACATTCTACCGTTCCAGCGTCTTGGACCAGAAGGTTCATGGCGGGGTGGATAGTGCCTACTACTTCAAGTTCCTGGAAGTGCCTTACACCCAGGGCTACGTGAATGGCATGGCTCGCATGTACTCGGATAAGGGCTTCTTGATGGCCGATATACCCTACAAGCGTAATGCGCTTCATGGCCGCATGACGGTGTATAATCCCTTCAAGAAAAAGCCGGTGACGCTGACTTTCAATGCGAACAGTCTCGAAGGCTTTGTGGACTTTGGTGAATTTGGTGGGGTGTTCCACAAGGGTCTCCCGAATGGGGTGGTTACCTTCTGGACGGTGAAGGATACATGCTTCCAGTGGATGCCCGGTGAATCGGTTTGCTATTCGGAACGCGTGACCAAGAAACAGTGGGGTACCTACAAAATGGGTATGTTCCAGGGATCCATGGAATGCGCCGACGGCACCAAGGGCAACAAGGATTTGATTTGCCCCGATTTGGATTCTGTGGCTGTGAAAAAGCTGGCTTTGAACGCCGATATTGCTGTCAAGGAAAAGGAACGCGCCAGGGCTGAAGAAGCCATGAAGGATGCCGAAGAGGATCTCGCTAAAACGCAGGCGTTGACTGATTCTACGGTGGCTAGCAAGACGGATTCTACCACTGCCCAGCCGCCCAAGAATGACGATGAAATTGCCAAGGCCATCGAAAAGGGCAAGAAGGCTTTAGCCGCAAAACTTGAAGCACAAAAGGCTCTTGCCGAAGCCGAAAAGGCCCTCGCCGAAGCGAAAAAGGCCGAACAGGAAGCCCTGAAGGCAGAACGGGAAGCTTTGAAGGCCGAACGCGCTGCCAAAAGGGCCGAAAAGAGACGTCTCGCTCAAGAGAAAAAGGACGCCGCTAGAAGGGCCAAGAAAAAGAAGAAAAAGTAATGGCTAATCCCGGGCTTGTCCCGGAATCTCATGTTAAAAATTTGCCCGGCTCTCATGGAACCGGGTTTCTTTTTTTGCTCGACAATGTCGGGCGAGGAATGTTAGTCGTGAATCGAGTTCTTGAGGCTTTCGATGAGTCGTGCGAAACTCGGGTCGGTTTCCATTTCTTTCTTGATGCTCTTGATGGCGTGAACCACAGTGGAGTGGTCCTTGCCGCCAAAGCGGGAACCGATGGACTGCAAGCTGATGGGGGAGCATTCGCGCATCAGGTACATGGCCACCTGGCGAGCCTTTGAAATTTCCTTGGTGCCACGGCCCGATTCGGTGAGCTTTGCTTCGGGCACTTCGTAGTGCTTCGAAACGGTGTGGAGTACTGCATCGAGGCTTACGCGGCGGCGAAGGGTCGGGGCGATTTCGGCCACCACCTTCTGGGCGATGCTCATGTCGATATCGTGGTGCATCAGGCTGGACTGCAGGGTCAGCTTGATGATGGCGCTTTCGAGGCAACGCACGTTGCTTGCGATGTTTTCTGCAAGGTAGTGCAGAACGTCGTCGCTGATTTCCAGGTGACGTTCTTCGGCCTTCTTGTGCAAAATAGCTTCGCGGGTTTCGACATCAGGCGGCTGGATGTCTACGGTCAAGCCCCAGGCAAAGCGGCTGACCAAGCGGTCAGACAGGTTCTTGACTTCGGCAGCCGGTGCGTCAGAGGTCAGCACAATCTGCTTGCCGGCCTGGTGCAGGGCGTTAAAAATCAAGAAGAATTCGTTCTGGGTTTCGTACTTGCCGGTCCAGTTCTGGATGTCGTCAATCAGCAAGATATCGACTTCGTTGCGGTAGAAGTCGGACATTTCGGTGATGCGCTGTTCGCGCAGGCACTTCATGTACTGCTGAGAAAAATCTTCAGAGGTCAGGTAGCACACGCGCTTGGTCGGATCTTCTTCGAGAATGTAGTTACCGATTGCCTGCAAAAGGTGAGTCTTGCCAAGGCCCGAAGAACCGTAAATAAAGAGCGGGTTGTACTGCGTGCCGTCGGGATTTCTAGCAACGGCGAGGGCTGCGTTGAAGGCGAGCTGGGCCTTGTCGCCCGGCACAAAATTTTCAAAGCGGAAAGAACCCGAAAGCGGAATGCTCGGCTTCAAGAAATCGCGGAAGCTGTTGTTGCCTGCAGGGGCGGCCTGGGCTACAGCTTCTTGTTGCTGGAATTCAAATTCAATAGCGGATTCGTCGTGGGTGACTTCGCGCCAGGCGAGGCGGATGAGTTCTTTGTAAGCAGAATAGACGGCGGTATCCAGTCCGGGCGGAACGGTGACGACTGCGTGACCGGTGGTAAGGCTCGTGAGCTTGGTCTGCGCAAAATAAGTCTTATAAACCGTGTCCGAAAGCATCCCACGGAGGTAGTTCAAACATCTTTCCCATTCGGCTTGCATTTCTTCCTCTTCCACTAAGGGCGTACAAAATCTATCAACAGGTAGGCCATATAATTTAGAAAAAAGTGAAAGATTGTTGATAAGTTTATGGGCAGGAAAGAGTAAAAAATGCTTTTCATGGCCCAACCGCCACCCTAAGTCATTGATTGATAACGAGATAGACCCGGAATCTTCTTTTTATCTTAAAGAACTCGAAAGATGCGCTAATTTTCTACATTTGGGCCCGTATGCAGATGTTTGAAAGCTTGGATTACTGGTTCTGGACCCCCATTTTGTTCTGGATCGGTCTCTATATGTGGTTTTACCGTGTTTCTTACCCTCGGTATCTCAGAAAATTGGTCAAAAAAGGCGTGAAATGGGCCTTTACGCCAAAGTCGCAAGGCTATTGGCTGCCGCTCGATATCCTGTTTACGTTGGTTATGGCGCTTTTTTCCGCCCTGCCTGCTATTTGGGCTATCCGAAAATGGCTAGATTTCCCATGGTACTACGGTTTTGCCGTGTCGCCTTTGTTCTTGCTTATCGGTTTTCTGTTTTGCAGTTCCGCCAAGAAAAAGGCTGCGCACCTTTACCAGATGGCGTACTTTGTGGAATATCGCAAGGTTCGTTACGAAAGTGAGGTCAAGGGCGTTTTCCGGAACGAAGCCGATGTACAGAATCACGCGATTTGGAGCTTTACCAAGAAACTCAAGAACGCCGAATCGCATGGTCGCTTGTGGAAGTACGTGAATGCCATGGCGAAAACGAAGAAGATTCCGCCTGATGTTCTCGCACAAACCATGTACTAGGATGAGGAACGAACAGAGATGTCAAATATTCTAGACTCAATCGGAGTTGGCGAAAACGTCTTGGACGGTCGTGCGGCGTGGAAGTACGCTGAAGAAATCCTATTGCAGGTTTCTAGAACATTTGCTCTCAATATCAACGTTCTTAAGGGTAAACTCCACAAGAGCATTCTGCTTGCCTACCTTTACCTGCGAATTGCCGACACGGTCGAAGACGACCCCGACATGAAGGCTTCTGAAAAAGAAGTTATTCTGGGCAAGTTTGCCGAGATTTTTAAGACGGCGGAATTGAATGATGAATTGATTTCCGCTTTTGAACAGTCGCTTCCGGAAAGTTGGCGTAAGTCTGAACACCCCTACATGAATCTTTGTCTGCATACCCATGTGGTTGTGCCTCTGTTGCGCGAAATGCCAGAAACCTATGCTGCTCCGGTGCGTGCCGTAACTATCGAAATGTGCCATGGCATGGCCAAGTTTGCGCTCCGGCAAGAGGCAGCTCTTTCGTCGGGTTGGTTTACCCTCGAAAGCGTGGAAGACTTGGATGAATACTGCTATTATGTTGCAGGAATCGTCGGCAAGCTTTTGACGAATCTGTTCGCAGCAGATACCTGCCTGATAGGGGAGGCCCGCAAGGCCGAAATGCAAAAGCTCGACGTGAGTTTTGGACTTGCCTTGCAGGTGGCAAACATCGTGAAGGACTGTATTGAAGATTCCGGCCGCAGGGTATGCTTTGTGCCCGAAGAAATTTGCCGTCGTCACGGATTTGCGCATTCCTATGAAATGTTCGATGTACCTGCGGAGACGAGTGCCCGCGCAGACTTTGATAAGCGTCGCGCTGCTGTCATGGGTGAGCTAGTGCAAAAGGCTTGGGGGCACCTGGACGATGCCATTGCCTACACTAAGCTGGTTCCCAACGTGAAGATGCGAACCAGGCTGTTCTGCCTGTGGCCGCTCTTTATGGCCGCCGAAAACATGAAGTTGATTGGCGATGGTTCTAGCCTTTTTGCATCCGATAAAAAGGTTAAGATTACTCGCGATACCGTTAAAAAAATTATCAAGTCTACGACGCTCCATTTCTATTCGGACAAGTGGATAGAGTCGTCGTATGATAAACTGAAAACAGTGGCGAAAGTGTCATCCTGAGCGAGCGTAGCGAGTCGAAGGATCTAAAAAAGGATAACGATGAAATTTTATAATAAGTGGCCGTTTCACCTGGGTCTGATTCTTTTTAGCATTGTGGCTGACCAGCTGACAAAGCTGTGGGCGCTTGTTCGTTTTACCAACGAAACGGGAGCCCCGAACCACGACTATATCAATGTCATCGGTGACTTGGTCCGTTTTCAGCTG
Source organism: Fibrobacter sp. (assembly GCA_017550445.1). The sequence continues at coordinate 13,763 of JAFZOV010000104.1, read as the reverse complement.
GTGTTTAACAAGGGCGCCGCTTTTAGCAGCCGTCCTCAAGACCTGATGCCCTTCTTGCCGCCTTGGGTATTCTTTTTGCTTATTTCGATTGTCGCAACCGTTGTGCTTCTGTGGTTCTACAAGTCCATTGACAAGCGCGATTGGATGAGCCGCCTGGGCGTGGTGATGATTTTGGGCGGTGCTATCGGTAACTTTATCGACCGCATGCGTCTTTCCATGGTCGTGGATTTTATCGACTGCGATTTTCCTGACTTTATCATGACGCGTTTCCCGACGTTCAACGTTGCGGATTCCTTTGTAACTGTTGGCGTAGCTATTGTAATCCTTTCGCCGGTGATTTTGAAGAAACTGCACCAAGAAATTAAAGCGGAAAAAGAAAAGAAGAACGCCGTAGAAGAAACGCCGAAATCTGAGAATGGAAAAAACGTCGTTGCGAGGAACGACAGTGACGACGCAATCCATGAGTAATTTCTAGCCACATTTCACATTCCACATCTCACACTCCACACCCCACATTTCATATGAATTACCTCGTAAAAGAAGAACATTCCGGTGAACGCATCGACAAGTTTCTTGTGGGTGTCATGGATAACGTGTCTCGCACCGATGTGCAGAAACTGATTGCCGCGGGCGAAGTCAAGGTCGGTGGAGTTGTTACTCCCAAGAATTTCCGTGTAGAATCGGGAATGGTAGTGGTGGTGGACAAGGTTCCTGAAAAAGAAGCAAGCTCCTTGGAACCCGAAAACATTCCGCTGGATATTGTTTACGAAGACGACGATATTGTTGTCTTGAACAAGCCCCGCAACTTGGTGGTGCACCCGGGTAACGGCGTGCAGAACGGTACGCTTGCTGCTGGGCTTCTGTATCACTTTAAGGAAAATCTTTCTGCGGTTAACGGTCCGTTACGCCCGGGCATTGTCCATCGTCTGGACAAGGATACACCAGGGCTTATGGTGGTAGCAAAGAACGATGCCGCCCATAGGCATTTGGCGCACCAGCTCGAAACCCGTACGCTGCACCGCACCTATAATGCCCTGGTGTGGGGGCATCCCCGCGACTTGGAAGGTACAATCGATGCCCCCATCGGGCGTAACCCCAAGAATCGCCTGAAGATGGCTGTCGTCAAGGACGGCAAGCCGAGCCGCACCCATTTTGTTGCAAAGAAATTTTTTGCTTTTGCAACGTTGCTTGAATTGCAGCTTGAATCGGGACGTACGCACCAGATTCGTGTGCATAGCCGCTACATGGGCCACCCGGTTGTGGGCGATCCACTGTACGATGGCCGCGACGGATGCTTGAATCGAGTTTCTCCCTTGATGAAGGATATTGCGGCAAAGGTCTTGGAAATTGCTCCGGCACAGCTCTTGCAGGCCGTGAAAATTGAACTGATTCACCCGACTACGGGTAAAAAGATGAAGTTCAAGGTGCCTCTCGAAAAGCCTTTCGAACAAGTTCTTAAACTTCTCAAGAAGGAATGCCCGGCAGACGCTCCTGTATACGACGAAGAAGATGAAGGCTTCCGCGATTTCGACCCTGAAATGCGTTATTTCGAAGAAGAGGAAGAATATGTCGACGAAGAACCGTTGGCACTCTTCCCCGAAGAAGTGGCGCCCTATAAGGAACGCAAGACTCGCGCCCAGCGCTTTGCCGAACGTGCCGCGAATGCTGCAAACCGTAAGGCCAAGGCTGCGGAACGCAAGCGTATCAAGCAAGAAAAAGCCGCACGTAAGCGCGGCATTGCTCCTGAAGACTTTGTTCAGCCCGGCTACGAGCCGACCATAGATCCGGATTTATTATAACTATCGCAGCGGGTATTCGTGGAATTCCTTGACGCCGAATTCTTGGCGCAAGTAATCCCAACGCACCAGGCGGTTCTTCCAGTAATACTTACGATACAAGCGGCGTGCTACGCGGCTTGTTAATTCGTATGGAATCGTATGGTGATCGTCGGCCACGCTTTCCATCGAAATGCGGAAGTCCAGTTCGCCGTTGACCACGTCTACCGTTTCTCCGACTTGCACATCAGGAATGTGGCTGACGTCGACCATGGTGGCGTCCATGCACACGCGGCCAAGAATCGGGCAGAGCTGTCCACGGATAAACACAAATCCCTTGTTGTATTCGCCGCGCAGGTAGCCGTCGCCATAACCGATGGCGATGGTAGCGATGCGGGTGGGCTGCTGTGCCATCCAGTAACCGCCGTAACTCACGGTTTCACCGGGCTTTACGTCGTGGATGTGGCGGATGGTAGACTTGATTCGCATTACCGGCTTAATCGGCCAAGGGGACGGTGCTGCACCCATGCAGTTGTAGCCGTAGAGGGCGAGACCCGGGCGCACCATGTCAAAGTGGCTTTCGGGGTGGGTGAGGGTACCTGCCGAGCTAGAACAGTGGCAAATCTCGGGACGGAGGCCTTCTGCTTCCAACACATCGACCAGGCGCGTAAAGCGCTGAATCTGGATTTCGGTCTTCGGGTTCCCCGGCATGTCGGCGGTGGCCAAGTGGGTGAACATGCCTTCGAAATGCAGGTTCTTGAGACTTAATGCTGCGCGGATGTTGTTGAAGTCTTCGGCGTCGAAACCGTAACGGTTCATGCCGGTATCGATTGCCAGGTGAGCCTTGCAGGTGGTTCCTGTGTCGCGCAGGAACTGGTCAAAGGCCATGGCGGTACGAATATCTGTAATGGCCGCTGTTAGCTGGAATTCAACGAAATAGGCGAAATCTGCCGGTGTACAGGGGCCAAGCACCAGAATGGGGAGATCCATGCCGTACTGGCGAAGCAGCATGCCTTCGCTAATGTGGGCAACGCCCAGGTAGTCGGCACCGCCGAATTTTGCGGCAAAGGAGCAGGCGAGGCTTCCGTGACCGTAAGAGTCAGCCTTGACCGGCAGTAAAATCTTGGTGTTGGCCGGAATTTGGCTGCGTATAAATTGAATGTTGTTGCAGAGTGCGTCTAAGTTGATTTCAATCCAGTTCGGGCGCGCAATTTTATTTAAATCGGGAGGAGTCGCTAAAAGTTTCATGATGTGGGAAATATAGGTAACTCTATTTGATTTGGTTATATGTTTGTAAGAAAATTGTCCATTTTGGGGCCGTTCTTATTCCAAGGTGGAATAAATCAAACTGAAATAATTTTTGTAAATCCGTTGGTTGCTCGTTGAATCACTAAATGCCCGCAATCCTAGTAATGGCGTGGGGTTTGTTATTTTGTATGAATTTACAAAACAGACGATGAAAATTTGTTTACCGATTCCGATGAAACCATTTAATTTTTTTGTGATTAATTTTCTGATGTAGAAAGAAATACCTTGTTCTAATTCCGAGTAAAGGAACGGATGCAGAATGAATTGCAAATAAATTAATTCCTTAATTCTGTCGTTTTGATTCCCTGACATCTTTGACTCTGTGTAATGGGCTTGCTTTTAAAGTCCCGTTCCGGGGTCTGTCTCAAGGCAAGAATAATGCCCCGTCAAAAGGGTAGTGTCTCTGCCTATACCCTAAAACAAAATCCATCTAAACCCTGTAAAGGGAGGATAAAATCATGACAACAGTAATCCAAACACCGGATTCGTTCATCGCGTCCTTGTTGCCGGATTCCGATAAGAAAATGATGCGCATTGCAGGCGTGTCGTGCCTTGTCGCGATTCTTCTGTGCTTCTGGGCCGCGGCGTACGAGGTGATCATTGACGATTCCATTTTTGTGGATACGCCAACCACCGAAATAACGGCAACCATGAACATCATCGACAAAAAGGAGGAAAAAAAGCCCGACAAGCCTAAGCCGCCCAAGCAACAAAACGTACAGCGAAGGACTTGTGGTGGCGGGAAACCCCAAGGGAAGGGTAATCGAAGAGCCATGATTAAACGCAGTGTCATTCATATTCTGGAATCTCAAACGGCCAATGCTTCTGCCGATGTCTACAAGTTGGTGAACCAGCAGTTTGCCAAGGACATAGACAAGGTCATCAAGAATTCTAGCGGATTGCAGGTGACGGGCAAGACTAGGATTGGTGAAGTTCGCGGCAAGGTCAGCGATGGCTTTAACCAGGGAATGTTCGCTGGAGGTAGTGGCGGTATCGGTGACGGAATCTCGAACCTGATCGGGGGCGCTGCTGGTGCCATTTCGACCCAGGCGATGGGAAATATCAAGCCTCCCAAGGATACCGATATCGAGTGGGGCTCAGGTCCTTCGTCCCGTTCCGCTGCAGATATCATGAAGGTCGTTCGTCAGCGTACTCCGGGACTTCGGCATATCTACAATAAACACCTCAAAAAGAAGCCGGGGTTCCAAGGAAAAGTCACGCTCAAGTTCACCATTGCACCGGGTGGCGAAATCATTAGCATTTCGCTGGTGTCGTCCACGACGGATTACAGCGAATTCGACAACGAAATCAAAACGGCAGTCGGTCGCTGGACATTCAGCAAGGTGAAATCGGGCAATACCACGGTGACAATCCCGTTTACCTTTACGGAATAACCAAATAGAGTGGTTTTAAATCAAATAGATTTTTAAATTTAAGCCGACGGAATTTTCCGTTGGCTTTCTACATCTAAGGTATAGAATATGACTGATCCTCGCATTACCAAATTGGCTGAAAATCTGATTAACAATGCCATCGCACTCAAACAGGGCGAAAACATTCTCATTGAAACGACTGATACACCCGACGAAGTTACTACGGAACTTGTGAAGGCTGTTGCCAAGGCTGGCGGCAACGCTTTCGTGCATAATTACCGCGGCCGTGTGCGTCGCGAAATGATCAAGTCTGCAACCATTGAACAGATGAAGCTTCAGGCCGATCTCGCTATGGCCGAAATGCAGAAGATGCAGGCCTACATTGCCATTCGCGGTGCCGACAATGCTCTTGAAAATTGCGACATCGATGGCCGCCAGATGCTCAACTATCGTAAGATTACCGAAGACGTGCTCAACTACCGCGTGAATAAGACCCGTTGGTGCGTACTCCGCTGGCCGAACCCCTCGATGGCTCAGGGTGCCAAGATGAGCTCCGAAGCGTTTGAAGACTTCTACTTTGAAGCTTGCCTTGCCGACTATCCGAAGATGGCCAAGGCTGCGCAGAACCTCGTGGACCTCATGAACCGTACCGACAAGGTTCGCCTTGTAGCTAAGGGAACCGATCTGACCTTCAGCATCAAGGACATTCCGGCTATTCCGTGCTGCGGAAATATGAATATCCCCGATGGCGAAGTCTATACCGCTCCGGTCAAGACGAGCGTGAACGGCGTGATTCACTATAATACGCCGACTCTTTACGACGGCAAGTACTTCAGCAATATCCGCCTCGAATTCAAGGACGGCAAGATTGTGAATGCTACCTGTGAATCCGGCGATAATGTGGCTTTGAACGCCCTCTTTGATACTGACGAAGGGGGCCGCTATGTGGGCGAGTTCGCTATCGGCTTCAATCCGTTCGTGAATGCTCCGATGTGTGACATTCTCTTCGACGAAAAGATTGCTGGTTCTATTCACTTTACACCGGGTCGCTGCTACGAAGAAGCCCCGAACGGCAACATGAGTGCCATCCACTGGGATCTGGTGCTCATTATGCGCCCGGAATACGGTGGCGGCGAAATCTGGTTCGATGACAAGCTCATCCGTAAAGACGGCATCTTCGTTGTCGACGAACTTAAGTGCCTGAACCCGGATCAGCTGGGACGATAGTCGGCAGAACTTAGTCGACAGCTGGTAGAACTTAGTTAACGAAAAAAGCCGTCCCGAAAAGGACGGCTTTTCAAATGTTAAAAAGGGGATCCCCGCTCAAGGCGGGGATGACATCAAAAATTACATCTTGAGAAGCATTTCGCCAATCTTACATCTTCAGGAGAATTTCACCAATTTGAACAGCGTTGAGTGCGGCGCCCTTGCGGATCTGGTCACCGGTGAGCCACAGCGTGTTGCTGTTTTCATCGGCGAGGTCCTTACGGATACGGCCCACGAAGATGTTGTCCTTGCCGGCGCTTTCGAGCGGCATCGGGTACACATAGTTCTGCGGATCGTCCTTGAGGGTCACGCCCGGAGCGTTCTTCAAGGCATTGCGGATTTCTTCGACAGAAACCGGACGTTCCGTTTCGAACCACACGGATTCGGAGTGAGAACGCAGCGAGCTCACGCGCACGCAGGTGGCGCTCGTACGAACGTCAGAGTGCATGATCTTGCGAGTTTCGTTGTACATCTTCATTTCTTCCTTCGTGTAGTCGTTTTCCGTCATCTTGTCGATCTGCGGAATCACGTTGTAGGCGAGCTGGAAGGGGAACTTGTTGATGTGCGTAGTCGTACCGGTTTCGAGAATGTCCTTGTACTGCTGCTTGAGTTCTTCCATGGCGATGGCGCCTGCACCGCTTGCGCTCTGGTAAGAAGAAATGTGAATCTTCTTGATGTGAGAAATCTTTTCGATCGGGTTAAGCACCACAACCATCATGATGGTCGTGCAGTTCGGGTTGGCGATAATGCCCTTGCCGCCGAGTTCAGCCTTGTAGAGCTTGATGTCTTCGGGGTTCACTTCGGGAACGACCAGCGGCACAGCCGGGTCCATACGGAAGAAGCTCGTGTTGTCCACGACCACAGCGCCATTTTCGACGGCGATGGGGGCAAATTCCTGAGAAATAGCGGCACCAGCGGAGCTGAGCACCAGGTCAACGCCCTTGAAAGAATCCTTGTTCAGAACTTCGCACTTGAGGGTTTCGCCCTTGAACTTGAATTCCTTACCGGCGCTGCGTTCAGAAGCGAGGAGCTTCAAGCTCTGCAGCGGGAAATTGCGCTCTTCGAGGATGGAGAGGATTTCTTGGCCTACGGCGCCAGTTGCGCCCATAATGGCTACGTTGCGAATCATAATTAACCTTTATTGTACGGTTGGTTGTTGATTGTTTGATTGTAAAGCTTCGGTGGCATTCCAGAAACGCCTCAGGTAAATCTTCATTTGCCCGATCTGGTCTCTAGACTGCTTGTACTGGATCAGCTGTTGTTCCGGGTTTTCCTGGAGCGTGAAGCTGTAGAGAGCGTATGCTGCGAGTCGCACGCATTCGCTGGCCTGGATCAATTCCTTGTGCGCGTCGCTCGATTCATGGGGGTGGAAAAGCCCAAGAACCTTCTTGTTCAATGCGACTGCGTTGTTGTTGATTGCCAGAGCCTGGTTGCTGCGAGTTTCGCGCTCTGATTCCGAAATGTTTGACGGCAATGTGCCGAATGCGTCCATCGCGTTGGTGATATCGTGCATGCGCTTGATGACGGTTTCTGCATCGACCAGGTAACTTTCGAGTCTGCTCAGGTCCTTGTCGTCGTTGCTGGACTTGCCTGTCTGACCGCCGGCGCGCACCTTGTAGCGGGCTGCGGAATTTGGATTAGGCAGAATCTTTCCGCCTTCACCGTTTTGGAACGAGGCAATGTAGTCCTGGTACTTGGTGTTCATCGCGGCGATTTCGTCGGAGGTGTAGTCCGATGTCGGAATGAACGTCGGACGGTCCCAGTAAGCGATGCCCATGAAGGCCGACAGCATAAAGAAGGCGAAGAAAATGTTTCCGGCCTTTGCTGCCCGGTCATCGAAACGGACAAAGCATATGATGGCGAAGAAGAACAGGCTCGCAAATGAAAGTAACAGGCCACCGTCGCAGTTGTAGGCGATGAACGAATTCTTCACGAAGAAGAAAATGCAGTCCATCGCCACAATCAGTAACGACAAAAATGCTCCCAAAAATTTCTGGGAGCGGGTGTCCGCAGATGCAGACATGAGAATTGCCGTAAAGGTGATGCCCAGGGGGAGCACCATCATCAATGCGATATCTGCGATTTGCTGATTCATTTTTTAGAAGGGCAGGTCGTCATCGCCGCCTTCCGGTGCCGGAGCATCGTATGCGGGAGCGCTCTGCTGGCTAAAATTGTTGGACTGGCTGTAGGAGTTGCCTCCCTGGAAGTTGCCGCCGTTCTGGCCGCGCGGGGTCAAAAGCTGGAAGGTGTCCAGGTTGACTTCGGTACTGTAGCGCTTCTGGCCGGTGGTCTGGTCGGTCCAGCTGCGGTTGGTGAGGGAACCTTCCACATAGAGGGTCATGCCCTTGTGAACGCCGAGGGTTTCCATGGTGTCGGCAATTTTGCCCCAACCCACGATATTGTGCCAGTCGGTCTGTTCCTTCTGTTCACCATTGTTGTCACGATAACGACGGCTGGTGGCCAAGGAGAACGATACGCGCTTGCGACCTGCTGCGCTTGCGCTAATGACGGGGTCCTTGCCGATATTGCCGATAAGCATCACTTTATTCAAATATGCCATAATTCATCCTAGTTGTTTTTTTTGTTCTGGGCTAAAAATAAAAAAATCCGTCTGTCACTTTGTGCCATTTTGGGGAAAATGTTCATTTTTGATGGTGCTCCGGTGTACCTGTACATTATTTTTATATATTACAGCTATATCACTGATGTTTAACGTTTGGTGTGAAATGTGTAATGTGTAATGAATCATCTCACATTACACACTCCACATCTCACACTTCACATTTTACACTATGGTTTCTCTCGCTTTATCTCGTTTTGAAAAAGTTTTTCCCGCAGCTCTCAAGGGCAAGCGCCTTGGCGCTGTTTTACACCCGGCATCGGTTCTCCCGGACTTGCATTATACCCTCGATCTTCTCAAAGAATACGATGGTAAACTCTTTAAGCTATCTGCCCTTTTTGGCCCCCAGCACGGCATCAAGGGCCACACCCAGGACAACATGATTGAGTGGGAAGGTTACACCGATCCCGAACTGGGCATTCCCGTTTATAGCCTGTATGGCGAACACCGCGAACCCACTGCCGAAATGCTCAGCCACGTAGACGCAATGCTTGTGGACTTGCAAGACGTGGGTGCCCGCTACTATACCTTTATCTGGACGCTGTTCCTTTGTATGAAAGCCTGTGAAAAGGCCGGTATCCCGGTGGTTGTCGTGGATCGACCGAACCCCATCAACTGTGTGGACGAAGAAGGCCCGGTGCTCGACTTGAATTACACGAGTTTCGTGGGACTCCACAGCATCCGTACGCGCCATGCGAAGACTATCGGTGAACTTGCGGTACAGTTCAAGGAAGAACGTTTCCCCAAGTGTGAACTTTACGTGCTCGAAATGGATGGCTACGATAAAAAGATGTGGTATGACCAGACGGGGCTTCCGTGGATTTTGCCGAGTCCGAACATGCCTACACTTGACACCGCTATCGTTTATCCGGGTATGTGCCTGTTCGAGGCTACCAACGTAAGCGAAGGCCGTGGCACCACGCGTCCGTTCGAAATTTTCGGCGCTCCGTTTATCGATGCCGTCAAGCTTTGCAAGTACATGAACGGACTTAAGCTTCCGGGCGTGTACTTCCGCGAAAACTACTTCCAGCCCACCTTCCACAAGGGTGCTGGCCAGATTTGTGGGGGAGCGCAGATTCACGTGCTTGACCGCGACAAGTTCCGCAGCTTTGACATGGCTGTAAAGCTTTTGCAGTATATCTTTAACGAATACCCGAAGGATTTCGCCTGGAAACAGCCGCCTTACGAATATGAATTCGAAAAACTGCCGATCGACATTTTGCTCGGTAACGGCACCTTCAGACGAGACTATATAGAGGCAAGCATCTAATTAATGTGGAATGAGGAATGATTAATCACACATTTCACACTTCTCATTTCACACCTCTCATCACACACTACACATTCCACATTTCACATTGCGGCGTAGCCGCGAAGAAGGAGACCTATTATGATCCAACAAGCAAATGGAAAATTTGAAATGCCCGCTCTGCCGTATGCGGCAGCGGATTTGGCTCCGGTGCTCAGCCAGGAAACCATTGATTTCCATTATGGCAAGCATCTGCAGACTTATCTTAATAACTTGAATGCAGCCCTTCCGGGCAGCGCGTTCGAGGGCAAGTCTATCAGCGAAATTGTTACAAAGGCCGAAGGCGGTGTGTTCAATAACGCAGGTCAGTTCCTGAATCACTACATGTATTTCATGCAGTTCAAGGCTCCTTCCGCAGGTAACGTTCCGACCGGTAAAATTGCTGATGCAATCGCCCGCGATTTCGGTTCTTTTGAAAAGTTCCAGGAAGAATTCCAGGCAAAGGGTGCAGGCCTCTTCGGCTCCGGCTGGGTATGGCTCTCTGCCGATGCTTCGGGCAAGCTCGTCATCACGCAGGAAGGCAATGCACAGAACCCGCTCACCAAGGGGCTCAAGCCGCTCCTGACTTTTGACGTGTGGGAACATGCCTACTACATCGACTACCGCAATCGCCGTCCGGATTATCTCAAGGGCCTGTGGCAGATTGTGGACTGGGACGTCATTAACAATCGTCTGGGATAATAAAAATCCTAATGAAAATGTAAAAGACGCTCGGCAATGCCGGGCGTCTTAAACTTTTTAGTGGAAAGCTTTACTGATTTGCTTCGACAAATCCGTCGGCGATCAGCATTTCCATGGCGCTCTGGCGAGCTGCCGTTACGCCGGGGCCATTACCCATGGGCATGGGGTTGTTCCAGTTGATAGATCCCTTCCATACGGGTTTCTTTTCGGTGATGGAGAACAGAACCAGTTCTTCTTCGAAGCTAGAAAGGGCCGCGTTGTAGATATTCACCTTGGTGAAGTTCTGGATAAGGATGAATTCTGCATGCTGATCCTTGGCAAAATCAGCTACGGGGCTCTCGCTCAGCGAAAGCGAACTCTTTTCCTGGACATAGGCCTTTGCCGTAACACCGTGGGCGTTGAGATCGTCTGCCACGGAAGTCGTTACGGAATTGGCGAAATCTGTAACTTCCTTGTGGGATTCAGAAACCACGACGATAGTTTTTCCCTTCAACGGGTAAGCCTTGTCAAAGTTGGACATTTTTTGAATTGCAGGTGCGCAAGAGCAGAGCAGGAGCGCTGCAAACAGAAGTGTGATTAACTTTTTCATTATTTCCCCTCTTTCAAGATTTGGTTTTCATGGAAATCTTTGAAAATGCCCTTGACGAGTTCGCTCTGGGCCCAAAGTTCCATACCAGTTGTTTTTAGAATAGTTTTCCAGACGACCTTGCCGGTGTTGCAGTCGTACATGACAGATGTATATTCGACTTCGCTGGAACTGCCCATGACCATGCCTGTGGAGGCATCATATTGGGTTGTTTCAGACTTGCCGGATACGGCTGTCTGCAACAGGTACGAATCCTTACATTCTTGCATAAGTGCCTTGGGGCTAACAGGTTCCAAGGCAAGTGCTTCGTTCTTGCGGTATTCAATTTCAAGATGGTTCTTTTCGCCGTAAGTCTTCCAAAGGGAATCGAGCTTGGTGGTGTAGCCCGTGTAGGCCTTCTGGTCGTCTACGAGAACCCAAAGTTTTTTGCCGTTGATGTCGAGGCCGGGTACGGAATTGCGTTCGATGGAGGTTCCTGCGCAACCGGCGAGAAGGGCGGCCAGAGCAAACGTCAAAAGTGTGGTGATGGATAAAAGATATTTCTTGTGCTTGTCGATAGACATATTGTTCTCCTTTTTTGCCCTAGAGGGACGTATACAAACATTTGCTCATAATATATATTAAGAAACGTACAATGTCTATCGCTTGTAATAGAAAATTTGGATAAATTGTAAAAAAGTCTTTTCCTGTTTACTTAAAAAGCCCAATGCCAAGCCCGATAAAGGCCTTGACCGCAATGACGTCGGCGGCATACATGTTTACGTCGAAACCGAAATTGATTGTCGCGAAAACGGCATCATGCAGGAGTCCTTCAAGATAGTCCTCCTTGTCGGCGGGGGCGTTGATGGTATATTCGTAGCGAAGCCCCAGGGAATAGAAAAACTGCTTGTGCGTATCGTCCTCTGCCGGGATAGATTCATCCCCGGAACTGCCGCTGTAGTAGCATAACTTGACCGCAGGGATAATTCTGTGGTCCGTATTGTCGAAAACCGGATAGTCGTAGAAGATATACGGGGTCACGCCGCCAGCGGTTTCGCCGCCTTTGTGGTAGATGTCTTCGTAGTGGATGTCGTCCCCTTCGTTTTTTCCGAAGCCGACGTTAAATCCTAAACCGAAGTCCCCTTTTGACGTAGTTGCCTTTATGGAAATATCTCCGCCGTAGAACCGAATTTTGTTGAAGGAATCGTCAATGGTCGGCATTGCCATGAAAAAGGAAAGATCCAAGGCGAAAATTCGACGTGATGCATAATACCCTAATTGGGATCTCCCGTATAATCCCAAATGGCAATCCATTGCAACGGAGTCAAGCTGACGATCTATGAGTTGTACGTATTCCCTACGTTCTTTTTTGGATAAAGATGTTCGCTGTATCTTGTATGTATTCTGTGTGAGTTCGCTTTGCTCCTTACGGCACTGGCAAGAATCGGAACTTGCTTCGGAAGCCTCCGGATCAGCACTATCATAAGCTGTGCGGGGTAAGTCTGCAAAAACTTGCGCAACAAGAATAAATACGATTAGGAAGACCGTTTTCATGCTGTAAATATAGATTGGCATGATGACGATTTGTAAAATTTTTGCAAGCCCCTTGCCAGATTTTTGACTTTTAGGTACATTACCGCTGAACGCATCTTGCTATGGAAAGGCAAGGTGCGTTCTTTTTTCTGGGTTTGCCGCCCAATCCAAAAGAACGCCTCTAAAAATCAACCAGTCGCAAAAGCGACTATAACAATGGAGGCTATATGAAGTCTAAGGAAATCAAGGAACTGTTCAACAAGTTTGAACAGATTGCGTGCGAATACGAAGGTGTTGAATGCTGGAGTGCTCGTGAACTCGCTGTATTGCTTGGGTACAATAAATGGGAAAAATTTCTGAATGTGATTGATAAGGCAAAAGATGCCTGTGATAATGCTGGGGAATTGTCGGAGAACCATTTTCCCCGCGTGGGGAAAATGGTCTCTCTTGGAAGTGGTTCAGTACGTGAAGTTGGTGATTACATGCTTTCTCGTTATGCCTGTTACTTGATTGCGCAGAATGGCGATTCCCGCAAACCGGAGATATCTTTTGCGCAGAATTACTTTGCTGTGCAGACTCGTGTTGCTGAAATTGTTGAAACTCGTATTCATGAACTTGAACGTGTTCAAGCTCGCGCAAAACTCGCTCAGACGGAGAAGATTCTTTCTGGAGTTCTTTTTGAACGCGGTGTTGATAGCAAGGGGTTCGCTGTGATTCGCTCGAAGGGCGACCAAGCTTTGTTCAATATTGATACGAATTTGCTTAAGCGCAAGTATAAAGTTCCTGCAAGTCGTCCGTTGGCTGATTTTTTGCCTACAGTCAGTATCAAGGCCAAGGACCTTGCAGCTGAAATGACTTCTCTCAAAACGCAAGCAAAGAATCTTTATGGACAAAAGAAAATTGAAAAGGAACATGTGGATAACAATCGTGCTGTTCGCAAAATGCTGCTTGATCGCGGTATCGTTCCTGAAAACTTACCTGCAGGTGAGGATGTGAAAAAAGTTGAAAGACGATTGAAAAAGACTGCTGAAGTAAAGAAAGTGCAGAAACTGTGATGAATAACATGATCATTTTCCCCATGTGGGGAAAATGATGCAACTAAAACAATGGAGGCTATATGAAGTCTAAAGTAATTAAAGTCGATGAACTAGATGACGAAGAATGTGTCGAATGGTTCAAGACGGATCTTGCAAAGGAAATTGAGTCAAAAACCACGCCTGCCGAGAGCTTGAAGTTGCTTCGCACGACCTTCGGGTACACGCAGCAACAGCTTGCTGATAAGGTGGGGATTACCAAACAGCAAATCTCTGCGATGGAGCGGGGTAGGGAACCT
>JAFZOV010000103.1 GCA_017550445.1 Fibrobacter sp. | reverse complement strand
GTCGAGGGCGAGGCGCACCATCTTCTTGAACGGGTACTTGGATGTGCCTGCGGTGCGCTCGGCGCGGTCGTACTTGACGCCAATCTTCTTGAATCCGACCCAGCAGACGAGCCCGCGTAGGAATCGGCTGCGCTCGGGTAGATTCTTGAGCTGGTTCACCACGCAGCGGTCCATGAGGCGGAAGTCGCCAGTGTCAGGCGGAATGTCGATACTGGTAAGTTTGCCAATCAGTCGGTAGAAACAGAATGCGGTAAAGCGCTTGAAAATGGTTTCGCCCTTGCGCTTGTTGCGCTGGGCATAAACCACCTGGTAGCCTTCGCGCCACTTTTCGAGCATTTCGTGAATCAGACTCGGCGGGTCTTGCAAGTCGCCATCGATAATGACGACTGCATCGCCGGTAGAATGGTCTAGGCCAGCACTGAATGCTGCTTGGTGACCAAAGTTGCGGCTGAAGTTGATAATCTTGTTGTTCGGGTTCTGCGGCAAGAGCGATTCTACGATTTCGCGAGTCTTGTCCTTGGATCCATCATTTACAAAGATGAGCTCGTGTTCCACGTTCTTGAGTTCTTCTTCGAGAACGCGGTAGGTTTCGGCTACGATTTCTTCTTCGTTAAAAACAGGAATGATTACAGATAACAGCATAATCTACCTAGGGAATAAGCGCGGGATTGATGATGTCGACATGGTCGCAGTCCATATCTTCAAGGGAGTCTGTCTTGATGGTTAGTGTCTGTACGTTTTCGACGCTTACTTCGGCCGTCTTTAGGTTGCCGAGGTTAAAGCGACCGCTATCGTGGATGACGTTGCCGTCAGCAATGATTTGCAACTGGACGCCATCGCTGCAGAGCGATTCTTCGTCGAGGCCGTAGCCCATCTTGAATGTCTTGTACTTGCCGTCTAGATTGAAGACCGTTTCGGAAGAGGCGTGCGTGCCAAAGCCTTCGCTATAGAACTTGCCTCCCACCTTGAACATGTTTCCTTCAAGAGAGGTGTTCTTGTGGAGTTTACCCCATGCCTGTTTGTGGCTTGTGTAAGGGACTTCGGTAAGGGGAGTCGCGCCTGAGTCCTTGTAAAAATAGAACTTGAGAATATCCGCCATGACCTTCCCGGTTTCGCGGTTTTTCACGATGTGTTCTATTTGGTTGTAACCCGGCGAGAGGCGGTCGCTGGCGATGCTTCCGCTAACGGTTCCGTTCACGTAGGGGGCGTTAGTCAAGGTATCGTTGTTGAAAAGGATCGTGTAGTCCCAGAGATTGGCTACGGCAGCGTTTTCGTTCAGGTTGAATCGGTAGAAGAGCGATTGCTTGGTGGAATCGTCGGAGAAACTTTTCAACTCAGGGTCGCTTACTGCAATAATTTTTGCCGGATTGAATTCCTTGCGGCCGTTAAACTTGGCGATTTGTACCCAGTAGTTGTTGGTAATCAGGATGTTCTTGACTCCTTCCAGATCCATGTCGCGTTCAAAGACGTCGCAGGTGGTGGCAATGCGGTGTTCCACGGCTTTCTTGTGGTAAGTGTGGCTGTCCCAGCAGTCTAGGCCGCGAATGTAGTAGACTTCGCCTTTGTACTTGTCGATCAGTTTCTTAAGAGCGTCGGTGCTCATTTGGCGTGCGCGATCGTAATGAATCGAGGACAAACCGTATCCTACAAAGTGCCAGGGGCGCGCGTAGATAAACATCCGTTCTTTTTTGGGCTGTTCAGCAAGCCACCCCAGAATTTCGTGTTCTTCTATGGTGAGGTGGTTGCGGTTGTACATGATGTTCTTGTTGAAGTCTTCTTTGTAGTGGAATGTCCAGCCGGTAAAGATTAGGGCCGTTCCCAATGTCACGAGGATGGCTGTAATCGCATTCTGCTTGGCATCTTTACCGTTCATGGATTCAATCAGCTTTTCTACCAGATGCGCAACGGGGAGCGATGCAACGAACGCCATTGAGGGCAACATCACCAGGCTGTAGCGCTGGTTAATTTGAATGCTGAAGTCGCCCGAGACGTTTTCAAGAATCATGTAGGTCTGGATATGGTACAGAAGCAAAAATGCCAGAATCTCGAAATAGAAATAATCTTTTTTCTTGATGCCGATAAGGGCGCGCACCAGCAGGTAGAGGGCGCCTGCGGCAAACAAGTAGTTAAAGTAGGTGAGGAACGGGTTCTCGAGTTCGCCGTTCTTGGTGAGGGGCTTGGTCATTTCTTCCCAGTTGCGGGCCAGGTCTTCAAAGAAATGTCCGTGGGCTTCGAATTCGCCACCCTGGAAACCGAACCCCTGGAAGTAGCTGATGGTCAAAAGTGCCGGAACCGAGAAAAGCGAAAGAGTGACGAAGAATACTGGGGCCTTGGCGCTTTTGCTGTCCAAAAGCTTGGGGAGGGCGAACAGGATGAAGGCGAAAAGGCAAAAGGCAGTTTCTTGGCGGGTTTGGGCGAAGAAGGCGAGCGATAGCGCGAGAAGTGCCCAGTGCTTGATGGTATTGCGGTCGTAGGCCCACTTGAAAATGAGGAGCGAAAGGGCGGAAAGGAAAATATAGAGGGGTTCCACCGACATGGCGCGGAACTGGAAAAGCACCGTGGGTTGCAATGCCGTGAGTAGGGCTGCAAAGAATGCCAGCAGGGACTGCCTGGTCCATGCCACGATGGCGAGGAACATCAGGAGCATGGCTAGCGGGAGCATCAGGAGTTCCATGTGGAAAATCCAGTGCAGGTCGTTACCCAGGAGCGGCATGCCCAGCAGATATAGGAAGGCTAGCCCCTTGGTCTTGAAGCTGTTGGATGTCGCGACGCATTTCAGCTTGCCGTTTTCGAAAAAGCCCTGGTTGCAAGTACCCGATTCATGGTTGTAGTACATGTTCTGGGCTACCGACATGAATACGCTTTCGTCGCTTTGTACGCGGTGACGGGCTTCAATCTGGGTGGCCGCAAAAATGGTGATGACTGCGGCAAAGACGAGCATCAAAATAGAAATGCTTTTTTCGGGAAGAATACCCTTGATCCATTCCCTAAAATCCTTGCTTAAGGAGTAAAAAAGAACGATTGCCGCTACAAGTTGTACCAGGAAAAGGGGGAGCGGAAGGTTCAAGTCCAAATACTTGATTGTATCCTTGTGGCCTACGTTGGGGCCCAGGTAAATCAGGAATGGAATGACGAGTGCGACAATAAGTCCGATAATCGTGCCCGGATGGGCGAGATTCTTCAAAAGTCCAGTAATGAAAGCTTTCATTTTATAAATATAAATAATGAAGGCGCCCAAGGGCGCCTGGTTCTTTATGAATTAATCAGTTTTCAATTTCGTGTGAGCTTTATTTCTTTTTTTTGCTCGATTTCTTGGAAGACTTTTTAGAAGACTTCTTGCTGGTTTTCTTGGCAGCCTTCTTGGAGGTCTTCTTGGTGGTCTTCTTTGCGGCGGGCTTTTCCGGTTCCGGTGCAGGTTCTGCTTCGGGTTCCGGTTCCGTAGCGCTTTCTGCTTCAGGTTCGGCGGCAGCTTCTTCTGCGGCAGGTTCTTCGGTTACCGGCTCGGCAGATTCGCTAGCGGCGGAATCTACAGAAGGTTCGGATGCAGTTTCTTCGGTTGCACCGTAGCCATAGCCCATGTCGGGTGTCGTGGTGTCGGGTTCGGGAGAGTAGGCTCCGCCGGAGTAGTCAAAGGAAGACGTTTCGGTCGAATCTTTCGGTTGTTCGGTGGGCGTTTCTGTGGAGAAACTGGAGGTATCGTAACCCCAGGATTCTTCTGGCTTGGTTGTGTTTCCGCCGCCAATGTTTATGCCCACGGAAAGGACGAGGCCGACGCGGCCGGAAGAGACACGGAATTTGGTGTCCACATCCTTGAAGGATTTTAGGACGGAGGTGTAGTCATAAATGACTTCGAAACCGATGTTGTAGGGGAAAACGGCTCCGATACCGCCGCTAACTGTAAAGTTGAGGGGCTTTTCCCACCAGTTTCCGTTGCCGGTCAGGGGCATCAGGGTTCCTGCTCTTGCTACTATATAGGGAGAGACCGTGCGGCCTTTGAGAGGGTCATAGGTGATGACGCCCCAAAGGGGGAGCATGGCCGGGGTAACAATGGTGTCGCCCTTTTGCTGGGCGGATTTTACACCGAGGCCAAAACCGTAACGGATGGGAATGTAGGGGGAGAACAAAACTTCAGAACCACCCATGAATTCAATGTCGGTGTTCATTTTGCTGTCATTACTATTTCCAGCTTTGTCATAATTGACATTGACCTTGGTGGGAAAAAGCAGTTCGAAGAAGGGGCGGATTTCAAGGGAGTTGGCCGTTCCAACGAGACCCGCCAAGGCGATGAAACAAGCTTTGTAAATATTTTTTATCATTGTAAGATACCTTTGTTTTTCCTGTCCCAAAAATAGATATAAAATGACCGATTATTCCCACGGTTTTGGTAAAACATTTTTCACTAATATAAGGAGATTATAAGGTGTTTTACAGATGTTTACCTTGTGAGGGTGTTAAAAAAAAACTAAATTTGGGTCGCTTATTTTATAGGCGGCTCATCGCCTAGAATTATAAAGAGAGGTTAAAAAGTGGAAGATAGGCTGGTTACGAAAGCGGCTGACAACGTTCGAATCCTTTCCGCTGCCATGGTGCAGAAGGCAAAATCCGGTCACCCGGGTGGAGCCATGGGTGCCGCAGACGCAATTTCGCTTCTTTTCGCAGAATTTCTGCGTTTCGACCCCGAAAATCCGTACTGGGAAGCTCGCGACCGCTTCTTTATGGACCCCGGCCACATGTCCGCGCTGCTTTACGGCGAACTTGCCCTGTTGGGTAAGCTTGGCATGGACGACCTCAAGAATTTCCGCCAGCTTGGCTCCCGTACTCCGGGTCACCCCGAAGTCGAAGTCGCCCTCGGCATCGAAAACTCCTCGGGCCCGCTGGGTATCGGTCATGCCGTAGCCCTCGGTAACGCTATCGCCGAACGCTTCATGGTGGAACGCTTTGGCGACATTCTGCAGCACAAGGTGGTTTGCCTCGTGTCTGACGGCGGCCTCGAAGAAGAAATCGCCTACGGCGTGGGCCGCATTGCTGGTCACCTCAAGCTTTCGAACCTCATTTTCTTCTACGACGCTAACCAGGTGCAGCTCTCCTGCAAGGTTGAAGACGTGATGAGCCACGACTTCAAGAAGCAGTACGAAGCTTGGGGCTTCCGCGTGATTGATGTGGCCGATGGTCACGATATCGCTGCCCTTCGCAAGGCTTTCAAGGATGCCTGGGCCGAAACTGAAAAGCCGACTATCATTATCGGTCACACCACCATGGCCAAGGGCGCCATTGCCGAAGACGGCAAGTCCTTCGAAGGAGCTGTTTCTACTCATGGTCAGCCGCTGAACGCCGCTGGTGCTTCTACTGATGCAACCGTGAAGAACCTCGGTGGCGATCCGGCCGATGCATTCAAGATTTTTGACGATGTGAAGGCTGGCTTCGAAGCCCGCAAGGAAGAACTCCGCAAGCAGGTCGCCGAATGGAAGAAGGCCAAGGCTGCTTGGGACGCCAAGAACCCCGAAAAGGCAGCCACTCTCAAGGAATGGCTCTCGGGCAAGGCTCCGAAGATCGACCTTTCCAAGCTCGAACTTAAGGAAGGCGTTGCTACCCGCGTGACCTCCGGTACCGTGCTTGGCTACCTCGCCGACAACGTGAAGAACTGCATTTGCAGCTCTGCTGACCTTTCTAACTCCGACAACACCCAGGCCTTCCTCAACAAGACCGGTATCTTCCGTGCAGGCGACTTCAAGGGCGCCTTCGTTCAGGTGGGCGTTGCCGAACTGACAATGGGCGCCATTTGCTGCGGTATCGCACTGCATGGCGGCCTCTATCCGATTTGTGCTACATTTTTCGTGTTCAGCGACTTTATGAAGCCGGCTCTCCGCATGGCTGCCCTCATGAAGCTCCCGGTCAAGTTCATGTATACGCATGACAGCTTCCGCGTGGGTGAAGACGGCCCGACGCACCAGCCGATCGAACACGAAACCCAGATCCGTTTGCTCGAAGGCTTGAAGCGCGAAGACGGCAAGTCCGAAATGCTGGTGCTCCGCCCGGCTGATGCTTTCGAAACCGTGACTGCCTGGGAAATGGCTTTTGAAAACAACGATCGCCCGACCGCGATTATCCTCACCCGCCAGAACGTGAAGACGCTCCCCGGCGATAAGCGCTACGAAGCTTCCAAGGCTTGCCGCAAGGGCGCCTACATCGTGAGCGATAACTGCGGCTCCGCACGCCCGGACCTGACCTTCGTGTCTAACGGTTCCGACGTACTCCTGACTCACGATGCCGCCGAAATCCTTCGTGGCGAAGGCCTCAAGGTTCGCGTGGTCTCCATGATCAGCCCGGCCCTCTTCATGGCTCAGGACAAGGCTTATCGCGATTCCATTATCGTTCCTTGGACTCCGGTGTTTGCAAAGTCCAGCGGCCTTCCGCTCCTGTTCGCTCAGGTTGTGGGTGGCTTCGGTAAGGTCTCCGGTCTCGAACGCTTTGGCGCCTCTGCTCCGGCAGGCGTGCTCGAAAAGGAATTCGGTTACACTCCGGAAGCCGTCGTGGCTGCCGCGAAGGAATACCTCGCTGAATTCAAGGCTAACGTCGAGGATTTCAAGAAGAATAATTAAGGTAAACTATGATTTGCCCATTCTGCAAGAAAGATAACGATAAGGTGGTGGACAGCCGCGTAAGCGGTTCGTCTATCCGTCGCCGTCGTGAATGCTGCGAATGTGGCCGTCGCTTTACTACCCGCGAGTACATTGAAGTGCAGCCGCTGACCGTGATTAAGCGCAGCGGCGAGCATGAACCGTTCCAACGCGAAAAACTCTTGCGCGGAATCATGAACTCGTGCAAGAAGCGTCCTGTCTCGGTTGCCGAAATCGAACAGCTGGCGACTAATGTGGAAAATGCGTTGACCCTCACCGAGAATGCCGAAGTCAGTTACGAACAGATTGGCAACTTGGTGATGCAGGAACTCAAGAAACTGGATCCGGTTGCCTACGTGCGTTTTGCTTCGATTTACCGCGAATTCAAGGAAGTCGGCGAATTCGTGGACCAAATCAAGAGCATGGACAAATAAAGCGGGGACAAGATTAATCTATAATGTGTAATGTGGAGTGTGTAATGTGAAATGAATAATTCCACATCCCACATCTTACATTTGTAACCTGAGTCCCTGTTTATGAATTATGCCGAAAAATTAGATGCTGCATTCAATAAGCGAGCTCCGTTGTTTGAAAAGACGGAGGCTTTCCGCGTTGTGAATGGTGCGGCAGATGGATTTCCGGGACTGACTTTAGATAAGTTCGGCGACCGCTACCAGATTCAGTATTTTGGCGAAGAACTCCTGCGGGACCGCTGCGCGATTGTAGATGCCGTGGCGCAGAAGTTTGCTCCGGTTTGCCTCGTGGTCAAGGAACGTCTTTCTCGTTCCGGCAAGTCGCTGGAAAATCCGCCGATGGAAGTGGCGGTGGGCCGGCCGGAAGATTCCGTGGGTATTGTCCGCGAAGGCTCTGCACTTTTCCTTGTGGATTTGCTCGATACGGTGAACCCGGGGCTGTTCCTGGATATGCGTCACATTCGCCTGGAGATGGGCGAGCGGGCGGCCGACCGTCGCATGCTGAATCTGTTCAGCTACACATGCGCCTTCTCGGTGCACGGCCGCTTAGGCGGTGCCGAGATTTCGACGAATGCAGACATCAGCGCGAAGATTCTCGATAAAGGCCGCGAAAATTACGCCCTCAACGGTCTTGAGCCGAAACCGGGTGAATTCTTCAGGGGCAACGCCGTCGAATACGTTCACTGGGCGCAAAAGAAAGGCCTCAAGTTCGACGCCATCGTGCTCGACCCGCCGAGCTTTGCCCGCTTCAAGGGCAAGAACTTCAATGTGCGCGAACATTTGATGCCGCTCGTGGCTGACTGTGCCACGCTCCTGAACCCGAAGGGCCTCTTCATGGTGAGTTCCAATTACAGCGAATACAACTTGTCCGCATTCTCGCGTAACGCGCTTGCTGCAGTGGCGTCAGTACACCCGAAGGCAAAGACGCTTTGGAACAAGTCACAAGATGTTGACTTCGTTGGCTCTGGTCATACGAAGGACAGTTGCCTTGTGGCGACATTGATAGAAGTGTAGCCCCCAAATGTCATCCCCGCGAAGGCGGGGATTTTTTATTTAGCCGCGACCGTGAACATGCCGCTGCGCGGGATGTGAACCTTCCAAGTCAGCCATTTCATCTGCTTGTCGTTTACCATGAGGTAGGGGTCGACCAAGGCGCAACTCTTGACGCCTGCAAAGTCCATGGCGGTGCCGGCGAGGTCATCGAAATTCTTGCCCTTGCCGAATACCTGATAGAACAGCGGCTGTCCGAAGGTCACCATGATTTCGGGCTGAATAAAGCTGAGTTCCTTGGTGAGCATCTTGCGGAGCGCGGCTTCGAGAAGCGGCGCGAGCGGGCGTTCGGTAGACTTGAAGAAGTACGTAATGCCGATGTCTTTTTGCTCAATGGAGAGGCTTGCGAACAGGCGTGAAAGCATTTGGCCGACGGCGGTATTGAAGAATGCGTCGGTACTTGTAGCAGAAATGCTGCTTGCTTCGGCCAGCTTGATGGCGGGGAGCAAGAATAGAACCTTGGGCTTTGCGGGGCCTACGTAGCGGGCGAGTGCAGCTTCTTTTGCGTACATGGCTTCGCCCTTGATGGATTCGTAGAATGCATCAAGAGTTTCTACAGATTCGAATGCGGAGGCCTTTCTTGTTACGGAGCGAGGCGTCGGCATGTTGGCTGCCGGAATTGCAGTAGCCTTGGAGTCGATGGCGCCGAAAAGCGATGGTGCAAAGCCCGTGGTGTCTGGCATCGGTGCGTCTTGTGTGGGCGCGGCGCTCGGCATTTGAGGCGGCAAGTTGCGCGGATGCGGATGCGGCGCAGAAGCGGCTGAAGGCATTGCAGGAGCCGGGCGCACGGGCGTCGCCGGGCGCTCCGTCGGGCGAGTCGCCGCTACTGCTGCAGTCGCAGGCTTGCGAGTCAGCGTCCAAGGTTCATCTAGCAGAAGCTCCGCTTCGCCCAGGTCGATTTGTCCTGAAAGGTAATTGCGCAATTCGCTAAAGTCAAATTCGTCAGGCATTCAGGCGCTCCAGGCAAAAGTTTAAAATCGTCTCGGCCAAATCGACCTTCTCGCCCATGGCGAGGGGTGGAACGGGCTTGCCCTTTTCCACCAGGGCGAAACGTACGCAGTCGCGGCCGAAGCCGGAATCGGCGGCCACAGGCGCATTCAACAAAAGTGCATCGGCGCCGCTCTTAGCAAGCTTTTCAGCGGCGTGTTCTTCAAAATGGTCTGTCTCAAGAGCGAACCCGACAATCACCTGGTCGCTCCGCTTTTGGGCGACGCTGTCTCGCAGAATGTTCGGGTTCGGTTCTAGCTCCAGAATCAGCTGGCTGCGGCTATCCTTGACTTTTTCGGTAGCGGCGACTTTCGGACGATAGTCGGCGACGGCCGCGCAGTGAACGAGCACGCTTGCATTCTTCATGCGTTCAAGTACTGCTGAGTGCATGTCGCGGGCGCTTCTGATTTTCGTCACGCGGACGCCCTTGGCAAATTCGGCTTCCATCGGGCCTGCAACGACTTCGACTTCGAATCCGTTGGCGTAGAATACCGATGCGAGCGCTACTGCAGTCTTGCCGCTACTGCGGTTGCTAATGTAGCGAACCGGATCAATGGCTTCTTCGGTACGGCCGGCTGTTAAAAGAACCTTCTTGCCGTAGCCGGGGAGAGTCGCGTCTTGCGTCGGCGGAACATCTTGCGCGATTGGGGAGGCGGGGAGATCCTTCGACTTCGCGCATCGCGCTTCGCTCAGGATGACACAATTCCTTTCTAACCATTCCACAATCTGCGCGGGTTCCATCAGACGGCCTTGTCCGACTTCACCGCAGGCAAGTTCACCTGCCGGCGATTCCAGCACGGTCGTGTTTTCGAAGCTGCGTAAAATTTCGAGGTTGCGCTTTACTGCCGGAGAATTGTACATCGCCACGTTCATTGCGGGAGCAATTACACGCGGGCAGGTGCAGCTCATAAAGCAGAGGCTCACCGGGTCGTCGGCAATACCGCAGGCGAATTTCCCGATGATGTTGGCTGTCGCGGGTACGACCAGGTAAAGGTCTGCCCAACGCGGAAAATCAATATGCTGGAACGGGCGCGCTTCGACGGCTCCGTTTTTCAGGTACACTGGGCATTTGCTCAGGCTTGCGAAAGTCAGCGGTGCAACAAATTCAGTCGCTGCATCGGTCATGCACACGCGTACATCGGCGCCCTTCTTTTGCAGCAGGCGCAGCAACTCGCAGCTCTTGTAAACGGCAATGCCGCCCGAGACTCCGAGGAGAATTTTCTTTCCGGCCAGGTTCATGCACAAAAAATAGAAAAATCAAGTCTTTTGCTGGTAACTCTAACCCGCGACTTTGTGAACTATTTTATCGCTAACCCGTTTTAATACCCATGCGGCAATCATAATGGCAGTAAGTGTGCAGACAAGGAGTGCGATTGATATCCATTCGGAAAAATTCCAGTGCATTTTTTCAAAGATTTTAATAAACGCGGCTTGCGCCCAGATGATTCCTACGTGCTGCACCAAGAATACGCAATACGAAAGTGCGGCGAGCTTTTGAATGGGCTTGCTTATGGTGTTAAAGCGGAGCAAGAATGGTGCTGCGTAAAATATAATGGCGAACAGGGCGAATGCTGCGAACGTGCCGAGAGCATCCGTGTTGATGCATCCGGGAATGTTGATGAACGTGAGCACGATAAATGAAAATCCCGCGATACCCGCGACCCTCCAATTCCTAAGTCGCTCAAGATTTTCAATCAGCGTGAATCCGATGCAGAATTTGAGCGCAAGTGTCGCAGGTAGTGCACTCAGTACATCATTGTACTTGGCAGAAAGCAAAAATTGCGCTGCGTAAAGTCCTGTGAGCGTAAGTAGTGTTATCGTAGGGCGACTCCGGTAACATTTGGCCAATAGCGGGTACAATAAATAAAGTAATACGATGGCGCCTACGAACCAGTCTCCGCAAAAAGCGTAGGTGTTGAAACCGAAGATTTTGAAGTATCCGTCGAAACCCACCACCGTAAGGAACAGCGCAAGTGGATGCCCCATCGCGAATGCGTTTCCGTCGCTGAGGGCGTGTCGGATGATGCTCAATGGAATGTACAGGCTTAAAATCCAGAACGGCGGGTAAATCGCCTTGACGCGTTTCAAGTAAAATGTCTTGAACTGCTCTCGCGCATTGTCTGTGCCGCCAATAACTCCATATTTCTTATAAAGCAAACCGCCCGAAAGCGCAATAAAAATAGTGACAGCGATGTTCCCGAAATCATAATTTGGTGTCAGGTAGAACAAGTTGAAAAAAGGAATTCTTGCGGCAGCATATTCGCAACCGAAGTGATACGTGATTACGAACAACATTGCGACCACGCGCAAAACATCCAGTTCCTGAATCCTTTTTTGCATATAAACAAAATAGAAAAAAGAAACCCCGCGGCGTTAACCACGGGATTCCTTAAGCTTTTAGGCTAATGAAGCGAATTAAGCTTCGGCTTCAGCGTCAGCCTTCTTCTTGGAAGCCTTCTTCTTCGGAGCGGCGGCTTCACCAATGGTGGTGCCGGATTCGCCCGGCTTGTGAGAGTCCATCCAAGCCTTGAGCTCAGCGGATTCACGGTTCTTGAAGTAGTCAACCACAGAGAGGAAGATCTTACGGTTGTTCTGATCGATTTCGGTCACGACAGCCGGAACTTCGTCGCCAACCTTGAATGCATCGGCCGGAACCTTGATGTATTCAGCGGTGAGCTTGGAAACCGGGATGAAGCCTTCGATACCGTCAGCGAGTTCAACCACGACGCCGCGGTCGAGCATGCGAACGATCTTGCCCTTCACTTCGGAGTTCACCGGATAGGTGTTGTCGATGGTATCCCACGGGTCTTCGGTGAGGTGCTTCATGGACAGAGAAATGCGGCGCTTTTCCTTATCGACGGCGAGCACAACGCATTCAACCTTGTCGCCCTTCTTGACCATTTCGTTCGGGTGAGTGATCTTCTTGGTCCAGGACATGTCAGAAACGTGGATGAGGCCATCAACACCTTCCTTGATTTCGACGAATGCGCCGAAGGAAGCGATGTTGCGGATTTCACCAACCACGCGTGCGCCCGGAGGAAGTTCGGTTTCGATAGAATCCCACGGATCGCTTTCGAGCTGCTTCATGCCGAGAGAGATACGTTCTGCATCTTCTTCAACCTTGAGCACGACAGCTTCGACTTCCTGACCAACGGTGAGGATCTTGGACGGGTGCTTGACATGCTGAGTCCAGGACATTTCGGAAACGTGGATGAGGCCTTCAACGCCGCTATCCAGTTCAACGAATGCACCGTAATCGGTAATGG
>JAFZOV010000102.1 GCA_017550445.1 Fibrobacter sp. | reverse complement strand
CCGCAACCATCATTTCTGCTATGAATTGCATTCCAGTTTCGTTTACCAGGAAGGACAGCGTTTCGGTGTCCGCGGTGGCGACGATATCTGGGTCTACATCGATAATAAGCTTGCCGTTGATATTGGCGGTACCCATATAGATGCTCCCGGTTATGTGGATTTGGATGTATTTAAGGGTAGTAGTGGAAAGCTTGAAGCGGGTAAAAAGTACGACTTGGATCTTTTCGCCTGCGATCGCCGTACTACCATGAGCAACATTGAGATTATGGCGAATATCGCCTTGGGCCGAGCAGATGGCTCCCATGGAATTGCTGCTTCTCGTAAGGTGCGTGGAACGTTTGCGGTGAGGAACCCTTCGCCTGCTACCCTAATGATTTCTGGTGTGCAGTCGGCAAGGTTTGCTGTTATGGATTTGCAGGGGCGCATCGTGCGCCAGGGGAATATCGCCGGTGCAGAAACGGTCGTGCCGAATCTTATGCCCGGCACCTACATCGTGAAAATCGGTAACGAAACCCGCCGCGTGAATGTACGCTAATGCAGCTTTTTCAGTTCATGCGCGAGCATGCATAGCCCAATGACAGCCGCACCGGTGTCTGCAATGGGCTGCGCCATGAACACACCCTTCAGCTCAAAGAAATGCGGTAGAATAAGCAAGAAGGGAATCAGCAGAATCACTTGACGGCAGGCGTTCAGGAACATAGCTCTGAACGCCTTTCCTGTACCCTGAAAAAAGTTTCCCGATACCATGCCAAAGGGAATCATAAAGAAGGCTGCTGCAAAAATGCGCATGGCCCATGCCGAAAGTTTAATCAGTTCCGGATCGTTCGGTGCAAATGGTGCCACAAATGTTTCTGCCTGCCACATCAGGATTGCCCAGGTGACAAACATAAAGCTGCCCGCATAAATAAAGGTGAACTTAAGCGTCTCTTTTACGCGGCTATTCAAGCGGGCGCCGTAGTTGTAGCCGATAATCGGCTGCGTACCGTGCACAAATCCAAGCAGCGGGAGAATGATAATGCAAACGATGCTGTTGGTAATGCCGAATGCAGAAATCGCCATGTCGCCACCCGAAAGCGCGCCGGTCGTCTTGACGCTGATGTTTCCGTAAGTGGTAAGGCTCCAGGCGAGAATCGCGTTCATCAGGCTGTTGCAAATCTGCATCACCGAAGGCGGAAGCCCGAGAATGTAAATCTTGCGCACGTAGGCGGCGCGCAACTTCATGTGGCGCCAACGAATCTTAATCGGCGATGACTTTTTAACAAAGAACTGCGTAATGAGAGCCGAAGCCACCAACTGCGACGCGATAGTCGCCCAGGCTGCGCCTTCGATTCCCCAGTGGAACTTCATGATGAATAAGAAGTCGAGAATAATGTTCGTAACCGCACCGATGATTTCGCGGAACATGGCTGTTTTCGGGTGCCCCATCGAACGGATAAAGTGGTTCATGCCGGGCGCAATTGTCTGGAAAACAGCGCCGCACAAAAGAATGCGCATGTAGCTGCTCGCCACCGGCAAAGTCTGCTCGCTTGCGCCGAACAACTTCAGGAGCGGCTCCATGAAAATTTCACCGAGCGTGAACGTGCCGAGAGCCATCAAAATCAAAAGTGAAAAGGAGTTGTTCAGGATAATGCTTGCCTGAATGTACTTCTTTTGCCCGAGGCGAATGGCGAAAAGCGTATTGCCGCCCACGCCCACCATCATGGACATCGCCATAATAAATAAGCAAATGGGGAAGCACAGCGTAATGCCTGCGATGCCGAGGCTGCCCACGCCCTGTCCCACGAAGAATCGGTCAACCACGTTGTAGAGGGCATTCACCAGCATGCTGATAATCGCCGGGACCGAGAACTGCAAAACCAGTTTCGGGATGCTTGCGGTACCAAAGGAATTAAGGCGCTCAGAATTCAAACTAGACATTTCGGCGCCAAATGTAGAAAAATGTGGAATGTGGAATGACGAGTGTGTAATGAAAAGTTTATGATTTCACGTTACACATTACACATCGCACACTGCGAAGCTATGCTTCGCAAGCTACTTGGTTTCTGCCGCTTTCCTTGGCGATGTAAAGCAGGCGGTCGCATTCGGCAATCAAGTCTTCGATTTTGCCGATTTTTTCGCCTTGGCGGCTAGCGAGTCCTAAAGAAATAGTCACCGGGATAATGGTGTCCTTCCACGAAAAACGGTGGCGTTCTACCGCCGAGCGCAGACGTTCGGCGCTCTTTTTGGCGTCTTCGGGGCCGATCCCGCCCAGCAGCAGCACGAATTCTTCGCCGCCGTATCGGGCGAGCAGGTCAGATTCGCGCTTTTCTTCTTTGAGGATCCGGGCGATTTCTTTCAACACCATGTCGCCGCACTGGTGACCCCAGGTGTCGTTCACGCGCTTAAAGTGGTCTGCGTCGACCATGATAGCGTGAACGAAATAGTTGTTGCGGCGGGCGAGCGCAAGCTCGCCTAAGCTGCGGTCCATAAAAGTGCGGCGGTTGCTAATCTTGGTCAGCGGATCCATGGTGGCCGCTTCGTAGAGTTCGCGGTCAAAGGCTTCTTCGCTTGCGTCCTTGAAGTCTACTTTCAAGACCATCTTGCCGATTTGCAGACGGTTGTGGTCTTCCAGCTTACTTTCGCTGATGGGGGAGCCGTCCACGAAGGTGCCGTTGGTGCTACCCAGGTCCTTGACGGTGACGCTTTCGCCGTCGAATGTCACGGCGCAGTGCCTGCGGCTTACCAGTTCATCGTCCATGCGGATGTCGGCGTCTTGGCCGCGACCCAAAACAACCGTTCCTTTTTCAAGCGGAATTTGCTTGAATTGGTTTTGCGGGTATAGCACAATCAGGTGCGGTCGCATAGGGGCGACGGGTAACTTGATGGTGTTTCCGCTGGCGATTGTTCGGTCCATGTCTTGCATAAGCACTCCGTGTTATTTAGAAATGTAGTAAAAAGCACACTTTTTTGCTCTTTCTGATAAATGTCCTGGAGCGGAGTGCGTCAAACAAAAAGCGATTTTTAGAAAAATTTTGTTTACTATTGGGCTCTGAATTGCGCAAATTTTTTAAATTAGGCCGATTTTTTCGTTTGTATACAAGTCGAACTTACCATGTAAATAAAAAAATGTCCTTTTTTTGACAGAAAAGAATATTTTTACGGGTGGATATTGGCGTCCCAAAAAGACCGGTCTTTTTGCTATGCCAATAAAAGGAAGTCATGAAAATGAGAAGAACTGAGAGTCCTTTGAGGATGTTTTCGTTTTGGAAATTCGCTGTGAGCGTTGGCTTGCTCTTTGCTGGTGTACAAAGTGCTTGGGCGCAGCAGACACAACCTATTACTTGTAAAGGTAAAGTCTACTTTAAGGCTCCGGATGACTGGACTGCTGCCTATATTGGCGGCATGAATGTCAATAATGTCCAAAAAATGACATTGAATTCTAATGGTTTCTATGAATTCGATTTGGAAAAGTTGCGTATAACAGATAATACGAAGCCTTACTTTACCATGGGAAGCCAGGCTAATGGCACGACTGTCGATTATTCGACGTTAAGGATTGTCACGTCTACGGGGTTTAATGTCCCGACGAAGAATCCGAATGACCCGAGCTGGCCGACCAATGAAGCTAGCCTTCGTTGCCCGGGCGAAGATAAGCATGTGTATATCTTCGAAAATCCCAATGCTCCGGGAAAAACGATGACGGGCGATGTTCCGCCGGGA
Source organism: Fibrobacter sp. (assembly GCA_017550445.1). The sequence goes on along the minus strand of JAFZOV010000102.1, from coordinate 63,968 downwards.
GCCAAGTTCCTGTACATGATGATTCCGCCTGACTATACGGAATGGCTTTCTGCCGACCCCATGATCAGCTGGGATGGCGGTGTTACGGGTGAAAAGCTTGAAGCTGTCGATGGCGAAGACTATTGCGGATGGTTCAGGTATATCTGGACGGGCGGCACCATTCCGGACAATGTGCTGTTCTACAGTTCTGCCGACGAAGGCCGCACAAATATGATCGGCCTGAACGGCAACTGGGAAGAACCGGGTGTGGTGACTCCGATTCCCTTGAATATGCTTTTCGTGGGTGATTCCTTGTTCTTTGTGCCCGACGAAGAACAGTTGCTGGCCGATGGTGATGACGGCTGGTATTACACTTTCCCTAGAGGCGTTAAAGGTACTTGCTCCTATGACCTTGCTGCTATTATCTACGATACCGATGCCAGCCTGCATGGCGCCTTTACCTGTGCAACTACATATTATAAAGATATGCCGGCTGCAGAAGGCCTGTACAACGGCTGCCCCACAAACGCTCCGTTCAGTTACCCGGCCGGTCAGCCTACGCCTTGCGTCGGCGTAACCCAGGGTATCGTTGCCGACTTGCTGGACCCGACCACGAAAAAGCCGACCTACAATACTGCTAGCGGCTGCTTTGTCAGTGCTGAAGCCTTTAATACCATGTTCCAGAGCAATACCCAGTACAACGAGACCTATTGCGTGGAAATGCCCTTTACCCGCAGTGCAGACGGCAAGTGGGAATTCGATTCCGACAACTACACTAGCCCTGGTGCCACGGCCAAGGGTGGCTTCTATCCAGGAGAATCCGACTCTCTTGCTGATCCGACCAAGATGCTTTCTGCCGCAGTTCCTGCTGCCCATAACAAGCGCAAGGCCGAAGGCCCCGTGTTCATGGAATCTTCTTTAAGAAAGATCAATGCGGCCGAGGGTGTTCCCGAAATCGATATCCTCTGCAATGGCCCCGGTTGGAACAAGGGTATCGATTGTAACCGTAACCATCTCTTCGCTGGTGGTGGTGAATGGTCCTCGACGAATCCGCCTAAGGCCGGCCTTGCGGTGCAGGGCGATGGCTGGCAGTGGTCTGTCATGGGTGACGGCTGGGCAAATGATGTGGCCCCGGAAGGCTGGACCTTCTACAAGCAGGGTACCGAAACGGCTGTCAACGTTGCCAATACGACGAACGGTTATGGTACCGGTAATGCTGCCCGCTGGGCTTCCGGCGGCTGGGTGAAGGATGATGCTGGCAAGGCTGCCGTTCAGGCTTACGATGCTACGGTCTTTACCAATGGTCAGGGTCGTAACCAGCACTTCTGCTTTGAATCTCATGCTAACTTCACTTATAGAAAGGGCCTTCGCTTTAGCTTCCGTGGCGACGACGACATTTGGATCTTTATCGACAACAAGCTGGCCGTGGATATCGGTGGTACCCACTTGGCAGCTCCCGGCTACGTAGACCTGGACTATTTCGTTGGTGCCAGCGGTGGCTTTGTTGTCGGCAATGTATATGACATTGATATCTTCTTCTGCGACCGCCGTACCACTATGAGTAATGTGCGTATCAAGACGAACATGTATATCCGCCAGAAGACCGATATTGAAACTGTGGGTAAAAAGAACCCCGCCAACAAGGACGAAACCATTTATGATGTTTGCTTCACCAAGTCCGGTGATGGTTCCTGCGCTGCGGCCATGTCTGCAGGTAATTCTGAAAGGTGGTGCGGTGAAAAGCTTGTGCAGGCGATGAATGAAGGCAAGATTACCATGTCTTACACGCTTGTAGAAGGCAAGAAGAGGGATGAAAACATTGTTGCCGGCTTTGAAAATGTTACCACTCCGGGAATTTACGAGTGCGGCATTAACCTGACTAACTTTGGCGACCCGGTCCTGAACAAGTCTGCGCTTTGCATGCGTAAGGGCGGTTACTACACGCTGTTTGTCAATATCGATAACAAGTCGAGGAAGGTGATGAGCTTCCAGACTTCGGGCGAAATGAGCGTGGTTTACAAGAACGGCTCTGCCATGTCCATCAATACTGAAACCGGTGATGTGACCAAGCTTGGTGACTATACGCCGAAGACGATAGCCATGGGTGGCGAAATTGTGCCGGTCTACATTTCCAATGTGGCTCCCAGATCAGGATCTGACAGCCTGGATATCTTCCCAGATGACGCCGTGAACCAGCCGTATGCCCTTGCCTACGACAAGCTGATGAAGGTTTATGAAAAGGTGGTTACCCCCGAAGGTACCGATAGTCTTGTGAGGATTGCTTCGGGTGCAACGCGCTATATCGGAGCTTCGGGTGTCGATACCGTTTATGTTACGGTTGACATGGAAGACCTGACAGAGCCTATCCAGCCCTTCAGCATCAGTGTTGGCGCTAATGCGGATAAGGCCTTGAACATCAACTTCTACCTGCCGCAGATTACCTTTATCGAAAAGATCCCGGAAGCGGGTGAAGTCGCCAAGTCTATCACGGGTCAGCAGCCTGAACCCGATGGTTCCTATGAGGAATTGTGGGTGGGTACGCAATATGAAATGTACCTTGCCATTGTGAAGCCCAATCTGGACAAGACCTACAGCCCCTGCTTGGAAGAATGCAATGGCATTACGATCCATAAGGGTGCAGGTACCTCTCCGAAGATTGACTTTATGCCGGAACAGATCACGTTCCAAAACGGCTATGCGACAGTTAATGTCCGCTCTATGGTCAAGTACCGTTGGGATACGGATCCGGCAATCCATTCTCCGGCGACTATCGTGGCTGAATACAACGACTTCGTGCAGGCCATTTACAACCCGGTCTACTTCCGCGATCCTCCGGTGCCGTTCCCGGTGCTTGCCGATGTGTTTGACGTTCACGGCTCTGTACCGCCTATGGAATACAAGATTCCTGCTCCGTACTTTGACAAGAATACGGAATACCTGGACGGTATTGGCGATTCCGTTGCCATTTACTATGACCGTGCAATCCATAAGGACTCTTTGCCGACACGACTTTGCTTGCTGTGGGATACTACGAGTGCCGAACCCCATAACCCCTATGCAGAAGGTTTCTCGACTATTCCGAAGGATTCCGCGATTACCTGTAATATGCTTGTGCCTATTGACAAGAGTAATATCGATTGCTCTAAGCCTGATGCTGACGGATACTGCACCAAGTTGATTACTGTCGGTGGCCTTAAGCTTTCTTCTGCCGTTAAGACATCGGGTCTTGGTGAAGTCCGTTCTTACGCAGACTTCGAAGACAAGGGTAAAAAGGTGAAGCAGGGCTTCAAGGGCCCGTTGACAGACCGCATGGCTCCTGTGCCGCTGCGTGCCGAAGTCCGTACTGTCTTGAAGAACGACGAATTGACGGATTTGGATAGCCTTGTGTTGATTCTGTCTGAACCGGTCAAGTTTGTGACCAGTTCCAATAAGAAGACGTCTTTGGACTTCTACCTGAATTCTGCAGTTGAACTGTCCGAAGACAGCCGTTACGTGTCTGCCCTGTCCGGAGCTCAAGTGGTGACTTCTGATAATGATCCCTTGCCCACTGTTGTTTCTGAAACTGGCGAAGGCCGTGTCAAGTTCATGTATAGGCGCGGTAAGGTTTCTCCGCACGTGGGTGACTATGTGCGTATGGGCGGTGACCTGACGAACGTGTTCTGGTCCGATACTACGGATTTGACCCTGCTGGGTGGCGATACGTTGCGCTCTGATGCCGATTACCACTGGAATTCTCCGACGGCATACAATGAAACGCTGCGTCTCCCGTCCGTCTGGATTCCTGTGATCGGTGACGCTGAAATCGACGTGAACGAAAACAAGTTTGCTTCGACTGCAAATGCCGACTCCATTTGGAAGGCTACTCACCAGGCTGTGACGGTGAACGGCTACCGTACCAACATGACCAAGGCTGAAATCTTGCTTGCAGAAGGCGGAAGGCCCGGTCACTTGGTCAAGGCAGACATGTACGCTCTATACAACGGCCTTACCGAACAAGAAAAGCTTGAACTCCAGGGTGACATGGATAACATGTACTTCTACTACGAAGTTCAGTACTTTACCAACTTGGGTGGTTTCGTGACCAGGAAGTCTCAGAAGATTTACTGTAACGATGACCTCAACATCCAAAAGAATGGTCAGTCCTTCTTTGGCGGTGCCGGTACCTCTTGTATCGATGCCGGCATGGACCGCAACTTCTTCATTGGCTGGAACATGCGTTCCGAAAACGGCCGTATGGCTGGCACCGGAGCCTATATCGTGAAACTCAAGTCGTTCGTGAAGATGGGTTCTCTCGGTAAGAAGGCCAAGCAAGAAAGTACGTCGGTATGGGGTGTTAAGCGTTCGCCTAAACCCGATAAGGGCTACATGAAGGCTGCATCGAAGTAAGTACGATTCGCCTAGTGTTGAAAAGTAATTTTTACACTAGGCTTTTTTTATTGTGACGGAACTCACTCCGTTCTGTTATAAAAGTTTTCTGTATACAAAATGAACGTTTTTTTCACAAAAAAACGATAAAAAGCGTTTGTTTTTTTCTTCAAAAAAGAATAAATTTGAGGGCGGTCTATGGCATTTCAAAAAGGCCGTCTTTTTGTTATGCACTGTTGGAAGTAAAACATCGATGGAAACTAAAATGATGAAAAAAACAATGAACCTCCTATGCAAGTGGGCTTTGGGTGTCTGTCTGCTTTTTGTTGGAGCGCAGAATGCTTTCGCCTTGAATTGTGGTGGAAATATTTATGTTATGCCCCCTACGGGCTGGACTAGCATTTCGATGGTCAACTGCGGAAAGTTCTATACACCGACCAAGAAAACGGAGTCTGGGTGGGTAGAATTTAGTCCATCTGAAGCTACGAATGCGGGACTTTGCGAAAACACATTCAAATTTACAAACAGTGCTGACAGCTGGAATGGCTTCTGGATGAACCAAGAATCCACTTCTGCGGGACAAAATGATGGCACTCCTTTTGAATGCGCTTCCTATGGTGTATCCGACATTTACATTCAAGAAAATCCTGCGAAGCCTGGTGAAGTAACTATTGGGACTGCTGCTCCTAATGCTAAATATTTCTTTGTGATGATTCCTCCTGATATGGACGAATGGATGTCTTCCGTGCCTATGCTGAGTATGAATGAAGGAAAGGTTACTCGCCCTATGACCGCTGTGTCTGATATGTGCGGCTGGTATTATACTGTTTTCTTTGATGAAACCATTTATGATGACGCTATTCTTTATCGTGATGATGATCCTGATGATCAACTTGGCTTGTATGGTAACTGGGAAACGGCTGCTACGGCCACTCCGATTACATTGGGTATGATCTTTTCGCTAGGTGTAGATACCTTGTTCTTTGTGCCGGATGAAGGACAAAAGACTAATGAAGATGGTTATTACTATAGTGCTGCCGAAGTAGAGGGTATTGAAGGAACTTGCTCTTATACAATGGCCGCTATCATTTACGATTCAGATGCCAGCTTGCATCCTGCCTTTTCTTGTTATTCTGCCGGTGGAGAAGGCTGTCAAAAAGGTGCTCAGGGCATATCGGAGACCGAAGCTCGTGCCGCTGTTGATGCTTGTATAGGTGTTACTCCGGGACTTGTGAATGAAACGCTTGATCCGTCTATTCCGCAGGCTATGCGTAAACCGACTTTAAGTGCCGCCGGTAAAAAGTGCTTTATTAATGAAAAACTCTTCAATCAGCTCTTTAACTATGAAAAGGGCGTGAATGAAAAGAGTTGCTATGATATGCCGTTTAAACGCTCTGAAGACGGTAAGTGGGAATTTGATTCTGATAACTATACAAGCCCGAATGCTGGTGTTACTGCAACGAGAAAAGAAGCTGTCCGAGGTGGATTTTATCCTGCAGAATTACCTCAAGATGAAACTGGTGACGCTGTAATTTTAGCAGCGGACCCGACGCAGACTCCCGTTCGTGCCGCAAGAACAAAAAGATTGGCAGAAGGTCCCATTTTCTATGGTCCCGCTCTTCGAGAATATGATTCCGATGAAAAAATGCCTAAAATTGATCTCGTTTGTAATGGTCCCGGCTGGAAAAAGGGGAAGGATTGTACGGGGGCCTTTGCAAAAGGCGATAACCAAGAGTTGAGCTTTATTAATGAGTTCTTAGGAGCAAAAGCGGATGATAATATCTGCATTATCGGATGGAGCTGTAAGGAAAGTGCTCCGATAGGCTGGACTTTCTATAAAGAAAAGTCTGAAGATGTCTCTACGCTTGGTCCGGATAAAGCGGAAGCTCGCTGGTATTCTGAAAATCCGGGACGTAACCAGCAGTTCTGTTTTGAATCTCATGCCAAGTTTACTTACAAACCGGGTCTTAAGTTTAATTTCCGTGGTGACGATGACATTTGGGTCTTTATCGATAACAAACTTGCCGTGGACCTTGGCGGTACACACTTGGCTGCTCCGGGATATGTTGATATTGATAATTTCAAGGGCTTGAGTGAAGGTGGATGGGTTGTTGGTAACGAATATGACCTGGACATCTTCTTCTGCGACCGCCGTACGACCATGAGTAACGTGCGTATCAAGACGAATATGTATATCCAGCAGAAGACGGCTATTGATGTGAAGGGCTCTAAGAATGCAAGCAATAAGTCCGAAACGGATTACTCTCTCTGCTACACCAAGACGGGTGACGGGTCTTGCGCTTCTGCTATGACCGGCGACCAGAAAGAAGAAAAGTATTGCGGCTCTGAAATTCAAGATGCTCACCTCGCTATTTCTTATACACTTGTTAATGGTAATACCATTTCTGCTCCTGCCGTTGCCGGTTTTGAAAATGTATCCGTTCCGGATGTTTACAAATGTGGTATTGACTTGAGAACGATTTATGCTCCTAAGGTGAATAAGGAAGAAGTTTGCCTGCCTGGTGGACGCTATACGTTATTTGTGAATATTGAAGGAAGCTCGAAAAAAGTGGCAACCTTCCGTATGAGCGGTGAAGTGGATGTGGTCTATAAGGACGGTATTGCAGTTGATTCCAACAGTAAGGAAATTCCGGGTGGTAAGTACACTTTGGTGAAGTCTGCAATGGCTGGGCAAAAGGTTCCTGTCTACATCTCTTCTGTGGCTCCTAAGGCCGATGGTAGCGGTGTTGAGATTTACCCGGAAGATGCCAAGGGCGTTGAATACACACTGGCCTACGATCGCGTCATGCAGGTTTTTGTGAAGGACGAAAGTGCTGATACCCTTGTGAAACTGGCTTCTGGTGCAAAGCGTAAAATAGGCGACAGTGGTGTTGATACGGTGTACGTCACTGTCGAAATGGACGACATGACCGAAAAAATCCAGACCTATAGCATCAGTGTTTCCGGTAAGCAGCAGAATTCTATGAAAATTGATTTCTACCTGCCGCAGATTACCTTTATTGAAAAGATTCCTGGCGAAGGCGAACAGGCTAAGTCTATAACCGGCCAGAAGAAAGAAGCGGATGGTTCTTACGAAGAACTTTGGGTGGGTACTCTTTATGAAATGTACCTGGCTGTGCTGAAACCCAATGCTGACGGCAAGAGCTATAGCCCCTGCTTGCAGGAATGCGACGGCCTAGAAATTCATAAGGGTGCAGGCACCTCTCCGAAGATTGAATTTATTCCGGACAATGTAAAGTTCAAGGACGGCTACGCCACTATTTCTGTGCGCTCGCTGACCAAGTATCGCTGGGATGAAGACGCTTCCCTGAGTTCCCCGGCAACAATCGTGGCCGAATACAACGACTACGTGCAGGCCTCTTACAACCCGATTTTCTTCCGCGATCCTCCGGTACCGTATCCGGTGCTTGCTGACGTGTTCGACGTGCATGGTTCTGCCCCTGCTGTGGAATACAAGATTCCGGCTCCGTATTTTGACATGGACAAGGAATATCTTGATGGTATTGCCGACTCTGTGACAATCTATTACGACCGCGCATTCCATAAGGACTCCTTGCCGACCAAGATTTGCTTGATGTGGGATTCTGCATCGGCTGAGCACCATAACCCCTATACTGAAGGATACTCTAATATTCCGAAGGATACCTCGGTTAGCTGTAATGCCCTGTTGAACGTGGACAAGACCAACGTGGATTGTTCTTCGCCGGATGCAAATGGCTATTGCACGAGAGTGGTGACGTTGGGCGGCTTTACTCTGTCCAAGGTTGCCAAGACATCTGGTGTGGGCAAGGTTAGTTCTTACGCTATATTCGAAGACAAGGGTAAGATTGTGAAGCAGGGCTTTGCCGGTGCTTTGACCGATCGTATTGCTCCTGTGCCGCTGCGTGCCGAAGTCCGTACGGTTAAGAAGGGTGATGAACTGGGCGATTTCGATAGCCTTGTGGTGATTATGTCTGAACCGGTCAAGCTTCTCACGAGTTCTAACGGAAGAAACCCTGTGGACTTCTACTTGAATTCTGCCGTCGACCTGAGCGAAGGTGCTCGCTTTGCCTCTGCTCTCGGTGGTACGGAAGTCTTGGCCACGAAGGAACCTGTGATAGGTGTTACTGAGGCGGGTGAAGGCCGTATCAAGTTTATGTACACGCGTGGCAATGTCTCTCCGCACGTGGGTGACTATCTGCGCATGGGTGGTGACCTCTCGAACTTGTTCTGGTCCGATACGACCGACTTGACCCAGTCTGGTGGCGATACCTTGCGCTCTACAGCTGATGCTACGTACGCATGGAACTCTCCCACATCTTACAGTGAAACCAAGCGTCTGCCGTCTCCTTGGATCCCGGTTATCGGTGATGCAAACAAGGCTATACACGAAAACAAGTTTGCCTCTACGGCCAACGCTGAAATTGGCGACAAGGTACCTCCTGTGACTGTGCATAGCTACCGTACAACCTTCACCAAGGCCGAAGTCTTTGCTGCAGAAGGTGGCAGACCGGGTCACTTTATCGAATCCGATATGTACGCCCTGTACAACGGCTTGCCGGACAGCCTCCGAGACGAGGTTAAGCCCGAAGACATCTACTTCCATTACGAAGTGCAGTACTTCACCAACTTGGGTAACTTCGTGGCAAGCAAGAGCCAGAAGATCTACTGCGACGACAAGATGAATACTGAGAAGGATCCGCAAACGAACGAACCCATTCAGTACTTCAATGGCGGTACCTGTATCGATGCCGGTAATGACCGCAACTACTTTGTCGGCTGGAACATGCGTTCTGACAAGGGCCGTATGGTGGGTACCGGTGCTTACATTGTGAAGATGAACTCCTTCGTGAAGCTCGGTTCTGCAGGCAAGGATGCTAAGCAAGAAAGCACCTCTGTATGGGGTATCAAGCGTTCTCCGAAGCCTGTGGAAGATTACCTGAAGTAAGCCTTGGCTTAATGAATTTAAAAGCTCCCTTTACGGGGGCTTTTTTTGTTGCAGTTCCTATTTTATTATATTTGAAGCATGCGAAAGATTTTATTTGCTCTTTGCTTGTGCACCGTTGCCTTTGCTGCTGAACCCACCGATTTGGATTCTCTTTTTCGCGGCAAGGAATATAAACCTGTTTTGAGCGCATCGCTGCGTGACAGTTCCAAGAGTGAATCTGCCGTGCCGAAGGCTGCTGCAAAGTCGTCTAAGTCCGATGGCTATTACATGCTCCAGTTTGAATCGGTGGCCGATTTCGATGCAGCGCAGCGTCGCCGTGCCCAGCTTTCTGCAAGCACCGGCTACGCCATTCAGGTGGTGTTCGATGCTCCCTTCTACAAACTCCGCGGCGGTGGATGGGGTAGCAAGAAGACTGCCGAAGACAAGGCCCGCGAATTGTCGGCCTACAATATCAACGCTTTCGTCGTTAAGGTGAAGTAATAGTTCGGAATTCAGAGTTCAGATTTCGGAATTAGTTTTTCACGAAGTCTGTTACAACTCTGAATTCATAATTCCGAATTCTGAATTATTCCAAGAGTCCCATGGCTTGTTTGAGGGCGTGTTCGTCCATGCTTTGCGGCATGAGCGCACGTTCTTCGGGGGCCACATAGGCTAGCTTACGTTCAAAGTCGGGGCGGTTGGCGCGGTTGCGTGCAACCGGGTCCTTGGCCTTGAGCGAATAGTAGAACGGACCTGTCTTGATAAAGCGTTTCTTCTGCAAGCCTTGGCGGATTGCTTCGGTCAGCACCTGCTGGAGCACAGGGCCCGCCCTGTCTACATGGTGCAGTTCCAATACGCGCTGCTTCAAGATTTCTTCGTGGATCGGAGCTTCGCTGTCTACGTAGAACTTTAGCTGCGTAATAAGGGCCGCAATGGGCAAGTCTGCAATGGGCTTGTCGTGGGCGGTGCCTTCGATCTTGGGGTGCTGTACCACATAGGGTTCGGTCATGGGCTTTGCAGCGGCGTCAAATACTTCGGAGCCGTCGTCTTCGTCGGAGTTGTCTTCTGTCGGCGGCGGAGCGACGCTCTGTTCAATGGCGATAGTTGCAAGCAAGTGGCCGATTTCGTCCTTGTTGGACATGTACCAGAACGGAAGCCACACGTTCATGATCTTCCAGCCCAGCTGCTTTAGAATCAGCGGACGCACGTAGTCGCGGTCTTCGATAGAATCGCGGAAACGTTCCGTGGTGCAGTCGTCTTCGATAAGTGCCAAGAAGTGGGTCGGGTTGTTGGAATCGACAACCACCGGTCCAACAGGGATTCCTCCCTTGGAACAGTATTCCTGCACAGCAATGTTTTCGGCCTTGAGCGCCTGAATAATTTCGCTGCGGAGCGGGGATTCTGCGGGCTCGATATCGACAGCGGGATCGAACTGCTTGGATTGCATGAAGTTGATCCATTCGCGGAAGAGCGAATTCTTTTGCGAAGCGATTTTTGAAAGGTCCAGTTCGGTGGTGAAGGCGCGGAGTTCGCGCTTGGCCAGTGTCGAACAAACGGAAATCTTGTGGTCGGCGGCAATGCCGCTTGCACCTTCGGCTTCGATGCAGACAAGAATGGTATCGCGGAACTGGTCCACGGCCCTTTCGGGAGTCTTTACGAAATAGCGGATGTCTGCATTGGGCCTAGAGAAGAATGCCGCTGCTGCAGAACCGGCAATAAGCTTAGCCCGGATGCTGTCTTCGATTTCTTGACAGGTAGACTGGTGGAACGCGATGATTCCGAGCGTCTTTTCGGGGTGGCGTTCTGCGTGGCGTATGGCGGTAAGCGCAATGGCCTCGATCTTGTCGGGGACTTCTTTAATGGAAATACCCTTGAAGACTTCGTTATTAGCAGTCGGCAACTGCTTGATCCCGTGCTTGTAGATGCGCTCGTTGGCGAAGCTTACAATGGCCGGGTCGCTATACTGTGTAGAGAACCAGAGCTCGCGGGTGGGCGCACCGTGACGGAGCGCTGCCGTAAGGATGCTTTCTTGGAAGAAGGCGCTACGCGTAATGGCTTCTTCGTGGAAGGCGTCAATGGGCATGTATTCGTGGTTCGGGTTGTGGGGGTTGCCCACAAGAATGGTCTTGGGGGCGGCCAGCAAGAGCGGTATGGATTCGGCAAGGGAAATCGCGTCGGCATCGAGAATGATGGTGATGTCGAAGGTCTGCTTGTCGGGAATGCAGAGCGCATCTGCAAGGGAGACTTCGGTAAGGACGCTTGGGTCTTTATCGACTGCGTTGTGGAGTTCCTTGAAGTTTGCGCTACAGAACTGATCCAGAAGTGTCCTGTATTCCTTGCTCTTTTGAGACTTGGCCTTGGGCGTTTCCGAGAACAGGCTCGGGCATGTCTTGGTGGCGGCCTGAATCTGGGCCCCGGTCCAGTAATGGGCGAGGGCGTTGCTAAAGTCGGCATCCGCGTTTTCGGGATCCTTGAGGTATTCGACCAGGGCCGTGTTGCAGTAGCTTTCCATTTTCTGGAAATGGGCTGCCAGCTGCAGGTGGATGTCCAGATGACTCCAGTTGTCGTTCCACAGCTGGATCTGGCCGAGCCACTTGTCGATGCTTAAACTTTCGAGCGGCGTTTCAAGTTCCATGTCCTTGTTGATCTGCTTGATAAAGGACTGGAGTTCGATAACGGAATTCCAGAGGTCCGACAGTTTCGGTTGCAGGTCCTTGAAGTTGTGCCACTGTTCCAGGAGCTGCAGCAACAGGTCCAGCTTGGGATCGTCTTTGTGCTGCTCGCGGAAGTTGTAAAGGTATTGGATTTTCTTTTCCAGCTCGACCCAGTTGGAACCTTCGAAGTGCCAGTCGCGGCCCAGCAGGTGGTTGCCGAGCACGGCACTTTCTTTGTAGGTCTTCTTGTTGGCCTGCAGTTCCAGAAGTGTGTCGATCAAGTCCAGCAGCTTGGCATCGGAATCAACGCTCTTGGGTTTGCGGATTACTTGCAGCAGGCGCTTGCGCGATGTGCGGTAACGTTCCGAAAGTCCCTTGAGGGAAATGTTCTGGCATTCGGCAAAGTCGTCGCGGGCGTTTTGGATATTTTCGTCGACGGCATTGTCGGTGTAGATATCGGAGGTCTGCCTGCGGTATCGTACCCATTGGTCGCCTGCTTCGGGAAGGTTGAGCAGAGTGTCCCTGTAGGCGTGCCAGTTGTGGCTGCGCAGCTGCCAGTCTTCGTATGTCGGAGTGTCTTTGCCGAAGTTGTCGCGCAAGAGTTCGAGAATGTCGACCATGCCAGACAGGAAGATTCCTGTGGGGAACAGTCCCGTAGATTCCATTTTCTTGATGACCGGTTCCAGTTCCCTGGCTCGGTCGGCGGCGCAACGGAGTTCTTCGGAAAGGTCCTGTTGCTGTTCGGGAGAAAGGCTCGATACCTTGACTCCCTGGAAGGCTTTGCGGGCTGCGACGCCATTCTTGTCGAAATACAGTTCCGACAGAATCTGGATATCTTTCTTGAGTTCCTGATAGCCGTTGAAGTCCAGCTGGTTGATTCCGCGGAAAATGCGGTCGGGGAATTTCTTCTTGGGCGGTTTTACGTCCTTGAATTCACGCAGCAAGTCCGAAAGCAAGACGTTGGTCGGCGGAATGGGCCTGTTGACGGCGTCGTAGTATTCCAGGAAATAGTTCCGCATGGTGCGGATTTTCTGTTCAAGTGCGTTGCGGTCGCTGTCGGGGAAATTGCGGAAGGGCGGACGCCATGCATTTTGGAAGGAGCGCTTTGTGACGGCGCGCTTGTGGACCACCAGTATCTTTTTGCCCTGGGCAACCTCGTCTGCGACAAGGTTTGCGGCAACCTTCATCTTTTCGGTGCCGGGAAGGGCCTGGATGGCGTAGGCGCAGCTGCTTTCGTTCTCGGCATCCACCGTCACCTTGTTAGTGTGTGAATCGGTGGTGTAGAGGAAATGGTGGTCGGCAGGCGAGAATACCTTGTCGAAATCATTTTCTTCGAACAGGGATTCCTGTGCCTGGAAGCCGTTTTCGTTCAGCAGCGAGGCGAGAATCGGGTTCCCAGCAATGGATTTTTCCGAAAATCCCTGGCTATACCTTTTTTTGAGGCTCAGCAGGTTGGAATTGAAGAATCCGAGGCAGACCCCGTGGCGTGTGAAGCGCCAATTGCGTTCGCCGGCAATGGCCTTTTCAAATTGTGAAAAATAAAGAAGCAGGCTGAACTTGCCGTTGATAATGGCATCTTCTGCCGAGGGGAGGGCTACGGTGTCCTTGAGGCGTTCTCGCAGGACTACGTTCTCGATAGGGTTGCGGGCCGAAATGGAGACCGTATTCTTGGTAGCGTCAAATTCCAAGGGGACCAAAAGGCTCGGGGCAAGGGCGTTGCCGTCCCACTTCAAAAAGCCCAGGAGCAAATAAAGGTCTGTTTCGCCGTAGTCGTCAAGCTTGTGTCGCAAAATCGCCGTGACGGTATCGAGGGCGGTTATCTTTTGCTGTGCCGTAAAATTCTGAGAAACCTGGAAAAAGGATTCCAAGGGAAGCGGGCCATGGGCCTGTAACCATTTTTCGTAAAATAGGTCTCCGGCTTCGGTAATCAGGGGAGACTGAAAATCATTTTTGGTAGAAAAGCAGAGTAAACGATCTTTGGAATCAAAGAGGGCGGCTTCTTGCCGAATTTTGGCGACAATAGCAGAAGATGAAGACATACCCTGAATATACCTATTTTATGGGGAACCGTGTTAAACGGGGCGAACAAAATAGGGTGAAAAAAGCCTAATTATAAGTTTTCGGCAACCATTGCGATTGCCTGGTCCAATGATGTCGGGGTGTTATTGCCCAGAAAACCTGCCTTGTACAGGATTTGCCCCAGAATTTCTGGCGGAGTCTTGCCTGCATCTTTGTCTTGGCGAAGGCTATAGGCATGCTCGCGTTTGGAAAGTTTTTTTCCGTTGGAATCCACGATGAGGGGGTGGTGCAGATAGAGGGGGCGGGTGTAGGCGGGAATATGGAGCTTTGGATCGCCTTGGCAAGTGTCGGCAATTAGCTGGGAAAGCGCGATTTGGCGGGCGGTAGAGTTGCGGATGTCTTCGCCGCGGACGATGTGCGTGATTCCTTCGGTGAGGTCATCGATGCAGACGGCGAATTGGTAGGTCCAGAAACCGTCGCGGTCGCGAATCGGAAAGTCGCCGCATTGGAGCTTCGGATTTTCGGAAAAGTCTCCGAGACGCTCGTCGTGCCAGTTGATTACTTTATCTGGAATTACGATGCGCAGGCTATGTGGAAGCTCCTCTCGTCTTTCGTCTGTAGCGAGCGTGCGAGCGTTCTTTCGTCTAAAACATTTGCCTTGGTAAATGACTTCGCCGGTTTCACTCACGGGGTTTTCGGCGAGGAGTTGTTTGCGGCTGCAGGTGCAGGGGTACACGAGGCTTTTTTCGGTGAGTTTGTCGAGAACTTTTTGGAAAAAATCAAAATGACTGCTTTGAATGCTTTCGCTGTCGTATTTGAAACCGAGCCAGGCCAGGTCTTCGCGGATGCCGTCGATGTATTCCTTGCGGGCTCGGCCCTGGTCGTGGTCTTCGATGCGCAGGTGTATTTTAAGGTTCCATTTTAAGGCGGCGGCCCATACGTAAAGGGCGGAGAGCAGATGCCCTTCGTGAAGATAGCCCGTGGGGCTCGGCGCAAAACGGATAATGCCTGGCATGAGAGGAAAGATAGATAAATAGTTCAGAGTTCGGAATTCAGAATTCAGAGTTGATTATTATTCCGAAATCCGAATTCTGAAATCTGAATTTCTTTGATTTACTATCTTTCTTTACGATGAAGTTTGATTTGAAAGTTCTTTTTTCGGCGACGGTGTCGGTGGCGGCTGCGTTTGCCTTGTGGGCTTGTTCGGGTTCACCGGAACCGCAGACGGAGCCTGTGCAGGCTGATAGCGTGAAAGTTGATTCTGGATCCGATTCCCCCCTGGTGGGTTCCGCTCAGGATGACACGAGTAAAGTCGCTCGACTCCCTGCAAGTTACAAGGATATCCAGTTCCCGGAATACAAGTATGTGGCTCCGTATCCGAAAGATTATCGGGTTGAAATTGCTCCGGGTATTTCGGGCTACATCGTCAGTGACCGCAGTCTTCCGTTGGTGAATTTCTCGGTTTATTTTGAACAGCCCCGTGCGCCGCTGGCCCTGAAGGATGAAGCGGCCTCCTCTATGATGGGTGGCTTGTTGCGCCGTGGTGGCGGCGGTGGAATTTCTGCCAAGGCCTTGGACGATTCCCTGGAATTTATCAGTGCCGGAATTTCGTCTTCGGTTGGCACGTTTACGTCGATGTTCGATATCGACTGTCTGTCTAAGGATTTCAAGAACATGCTCGCCCTTTCAAAGCAGGTGCTGACTGCCCCTGCCTTTGACAAGGACCAAATTGAGATTGTGCGTGCAAATTATTTGACTGCCTATGACCGCCGCTACGATACCCCGGCAAAAGTACTTTCGGCGCTTCGTTCCAAGGTGAACTATGCTCCGAATCCGAGACTTTGGGATGCCAATGCCGACGATTATAAGAAGGTGAAGGTCGCCGACTTGAAGCGTTTGGCTCAGGGCGTATATGCAAACGGCCGCATTATCTTTGCGCTTTCGGGCGATATCGATAAGGATTCCGCGGTGGTGATGCTCAAGGAATTCTTTGAAAGCTGGAACGCCTTGGTGTCAAAGAACGTGAAGAAAGATGCAAAGCCTGCTTTCCAGGAACCGACTCCGCTTACGTTTGTGAGAAAGCCTGGAATCTATGTGGTGGACAAGGATATTACCCAGGCGAATATTTCCATGAACCAGCCCTTTGTGCGCAGGCCCCATCCGGATTATTACCCGGCAGCGGTGGCGAACTTCATTTTGGGTGGCGGTAGCTTTACGAGTCGCCTGATGAACCGTGTGCGTAGTGACGAAGGTCTTGCTTACAGCGTGTACAGCTCGGTAGGTAACGATTACCGCGACACTGCCATGGTAACTATTGCCTTGCAGACTAAGGTGGAATCCGTGGACTTTGCCTTGAAGCTTATTCGCGAAGTGGTGAATGAATTTGCCGAGCAGGGCCCCACCGAAGAGGAACTGGCCCAGGCTAAAAAGTCCTTGATCGAAAGTTTGCCGAGCCTGTTTGATAGTCCTGAATCGATTGCCTTGGTTTTTGCCAAGGGTGAACTGGTCGGTAAGACCGATGACCATTACTTGGATTACGTGAAAGAAATCAATGCGGTGACGGTTGATCAGGTAAAGGCCATGGTCAAGAAGTATTTTGATATGGACAAGATGACCACGTCCATTGTGGCTCCGGTTTCGAAGCTGGATGCCATTAAGCCTTTTACGGTGATTTCTCAGGATAGTCTGGAGTTTAGGAATTAATGAGAAAGTCGCTGTTGATAGCCGTTCTTTTGTTTGCGGGATTTTTCTGGAATGCCTCGGCGGCAGATGCTGCCGCGACAGATACTCTTGCTCGCCACAAGTTGCTTAAGCAACTGCAAAAAGAAGACGATTTGCGTTCGCTGTGCTCTGGGCTCAAAAAATGCATGGATATCGATTTTCCGGGGTGTTCCGTTGGCGATAAGAAACCTTGGCCTAAGCTTAAGTACGACGAAGAACAGTGCAAGCCCTACAAGGAACTTTCTAATCGTGGTTACAAGCCGGATCCCAAGAGTCCCATGGTTCCTGAAATCTATGCGAGGCTTGGTAGGCAATACCGTGTAGAATACGTTTATTCGGGTACGCTTCCGCTGAACGAAAATGTCATCAAGTTCTTGTTCGACAATATGCCCTTTACGGCGCAGCTGATAAACGCTTATCTCGACGAAAACTACGAGCTTGAATACACCCATCCGAACAGGCGGTTCTTTAACGGTAGCAATGGCCGCAGCCTTTCGGGCGAGTTCTACTGGGCTTTGCAGGATAGTGCGGGTCAGAAACTCGGTATGCGCGATGTATTCTTTGGCTATGGACATGCCAAGATTTTGCGCTGGTCTCTCCATGGAACGGCTATCGCCTATTTGGACATGGACCCTACCCCGGATAGACGTGTTAAGTACAAATTAACGGCTATCGTATTCCCTGGAAATTCCGTGCTCAACAACATTATGCAAATGAAGGTGTTCAGGAGCGTGGTGAACACGAAGATTGAACAGATTGTGAATGATATCAAGAAGGCGGCGGGTTCGTACTTTGACGGAAACAAGGAACCCATGCTGAAAAGTGCCCAGCTGAAATCTGCTGAAAATGTCCAGTATGTTCTCGACTTCGAAGAAGTTGTAAACGGGGCGCACTGGGAATTAGGTGATTTTGAACGCCTGCAGAAAGCCCGCAAGCAAAAGCGGGAACAGGATATGCAGGCGGTACCCATTATGGTTAAAGACATTCAGAATATCAAGGAAAAGAAATGACGAACGAAACTCTGGAATCCCTGTTGGAACGCGTGACGGAACGCCGTCGTGAACTTTTGACTTCTGTGGTGGATCGCCGCACAAGGCATTTCTGCATGGTGCTGGAAGATTTGTTCGACCCGCACAATATTTCTGCCGTGATCCGCACTGCCGAAGTGTTCGGACTTCAGGATGTCCACATTATCGAAGAAGATAACGCCTACAGCGTGAACAAGTCCATTTTGAAGGGCTCTTACAAGTGGATGAGCCTGTACCTTTACAAAAAGCGTATGCTGTGCATGGAAAAGCTCCGTGCCAAGGGTTACAAGATTGCCGTGGCCAGCACGAACACCACCAATTCGGTTCTGGATCTGGATTTGAGCCAGCCTACCGCTTTTTACCTGGGTAGCGAATTCCACGGAAACCACCCCGACACCCTTGCCCATGCCGACTATGAATTTAAACTGCCCCAGTATGGCATTACCGAATCCATGAACGTGTCGGTGGCCGGTGGCGTGCTCATGACCTACTTGGATGTGTACATGCAAAAGGAAGGCCGCGAAAAGTTCCTGCTCCCTAAGGAAGAACGCGACGCCCTGCTTTTGGATTGGCTGGACCGCCATGTGAACGGTATCGAGAACAATAGCCCGATTACCCGCATAGACGAATAATTCTGAGTTCGGAATTCAGAATTCAGAGTTGAAATCAAAAAACAAGGCGCGAAAGCGCCTTTTTTGCGTTTATAGTGCCGAAGCCGACCTTGAAATAAGCTAGATTGGGAGTCAAATGAAAAAGTATTCGGCTCTTTATTTTTCAGTTGGCTTGGTGGTCATCCTTGCCCTGATTATTCTTGTTTTTGGAATATTCTTCTTAAATGAGAAGGACCCCCGTGAAACCTTTAATACCTATTACCTGCGCTTCACCCAGGTGAGCACCTTGGTGCTCGATGACCCCGTGAAGGTGAATGGCGTGAAACTCGGTAAGGTCGAGTCTATCGATTTGGCCGGCCACCGTGTGGTGGTGACCATCAGGCTCCGCACCGACGTGAAAATTCCGAAGGATTCCGAAATTCGCGTGCAGAATATCGGTATCATGGGTGAACGCCAGATTGGCGTGATTCTAGGGGATTCGACGAGCTATTTTACTCCGGGTGATACCATTACGGGCCAGTTCGATGCCGGTATTGCCGAGGCACTTGGTCTTGTGGGCGAGGTTTGCGACTCCACGAAGGTTCTGCTGGAATCGGTGAAGCAGGCCTTGAACCAGACCATTGTGAATCCGGAGTTCCAGGAACGCTTCAAAACTTTGCTTGCGAAGGCTGAAAAGCTGGAAGACCGCGTGTTGGTGATGCTGAATACGACTGACCCGCAGCTCCGTAAGAGCTTGGAAGGCTTGAACCAGGTGACCGTGAAGGTAAATGACCTGATTGACGGTGTAAAACCGCCTATCGACAACATGTTTGCAAATACCGAAAAGGTAATGGGCAACGCCGACAAATTGCTGGGCGAACTGGAAGAAGTCACCAGCCATTTGGATGAGCTTGTGGTGAAGGTCCAGAAAAAGATCGAATCCAAGGACAATACGGTGGGTATTTTGCTGAACGATCGCACTTTGCATGACGACCTGGTCAAGACGGTTCATTCTGCGGATAGTCTGGTTCGCATTATTCTGCAAGATGGTCTTGATATCAACGTGGATTTTTTCTGAGGAAAACAATGATCGAAAAAACATTGGTGGTAACAAACAAGTTGGGGATACACGCGAGACCCGCCGGCATGATTGTAGATATCACCGGTCAGGCCAAGAGCGATATATCCATTGTGTTCGAGGGCTCCAAGGCTAATGCCAAGAGCATCTTGAATGTGATGATGCTTGCCATTCCGGCGGGCTCCCAGGTCACGTTCGAAATTGATGGCGAAGACGAGGAACAGGTCGCTTCGCAGCTGGAAAGTCTCTTCAATGACCACTTCAACGAAGAACCCTGCTAAGAAAAAGCCGGAACCTACCCGTACTGTTTTAAAGGGTGTTCCCGCCTCTCCGGGCTTTGCCATGGGGAGCGTTTTCCCGGTTACTAACCGGAAAATTTCGGTGGTGGAGGAAACTCTCCCCGAAAGTCGCCTTGCGGATGAAGAACAGCTATTCTTGAAAGCGGTCCGCAAGACGGTAAAGGAAGTTTCGCAGATTAAGGAAATTTCCGAAGGTCGCACGGGAATGAAGGACAGCCTCATCTTTGCGACTCATTTGATGATTTTGCAGGATCCCACGCTGATAAACGGGACCCTCGATAAAATTCGCAAGGAACGCAAGAATGCCCGCTGGGCGCTTCATGTGGTTCTTGGCGCCTACATAGACAAGTTTGAACAGATTGATTCGCCTGCCATGCGTGACAAGGCGGCCGACCTGAGGGACGTGTATAACCGCTTGATGGCGGCCATGGAAGATTCCGGACCGGTGCTGGAGGACGTGGCTTCTGAAGAAGGCGTGGTCTTGGTTGGTCATGAGCTTTTGCCGAGCTTGCTGATGTCTATCAAGCCCGGCCAGGTGGCGGGGCTTGCCATGGATACCGGTGGCCGTACAAGCCATGTGGCTATTTTGGCGCGTTCGCTCCAGATACCGTTGGTGTCTGGCTTGAGAAATTTTGCTGCCCTCGTCAAAGTGGGCGATACGGTTATTATTGATGGTTCCAGCGGACAGGTTGTAATCAACCCGAGCCAGGACGACGTCAAGGAATATTACAGGCGTCAGGAAGTCTTTGAACGGCAGCGCCGCGAGCTGTTCACCATGCGCCAGCTGGAACCCATGACCCGAGACGGCAAGTACATTACCTTGCACGCCAACATCGAACTTCCGTCGGAATCGGAAAAGGTGACCGACTTTGGTGCGACGGGTATCGGTCTTTACCGTTCGGAATTTTTGTTCCTGCGAAATGAAGCTCCTTCGCAGGATGAACAGCGCGATGCGTACCGCTACATTCTTGAGACCATGTATCCTTGTCCGGTGACGATCCGTACTCTGGATGCCGGTGGCGACAAACTGGTGAATGGCATTACGGCGGTGAACGAATCTAACCCGTTCATGGGGTGGCGTTCCATTCGCGTTTGCCTGGACCGTGAAGATATTTTCTGTACGCAGCTGAAGGCCTTGCTGTTGGCCAATACCAAAGAGAACCTGCGTCTTTTGTTGCCCATGATTTCGGGCATGACAGAATTGCGTCGCGCCAAGGAGTGCATTGTCAGATGCCGCAGGGAGCTTGAGGCGGCTGGCAAGAAGGTTCCGAAAGTCAAGATTGGCGTGATGATCGAAGTCCCTGCCGCCGTGATGATCGTGGATAAGCTCGCGAAGGAAGTGGATTTCTTTAGTATCGGTACGAACGACTTGGTGCAGTTTACTCTTGCTGTGGACCGCACGAACGAATTGATTACGGATATGTTCCAGCCTCATCATCCGGCTGTGCTCAGCATGATTTATCAGACGGTGCAAGCGGCACACCGCGAAGGAATTCCTGTGGCGGTTTGCGGCGAAATGAGTGCAGACCCCTTGAGCGTTTTGCTGCTGGTGGGCCTTGGTGTGGATGAACTTTCGATGACGCCTTGGAGCGTGATGTCTACCAAGAAAATTATCCGTTCCATCAACTTCGAAGATGTTCGTGAATCGGCGCTTACGGTGTTGCAGATGGATGATGCCGAAAGTGTCAATACCTATATGCACAACAAGTATGCCCAGACAATTCGTGACCTGGGTATATCGAGTTTTGTGGGACAGGTCGATAGCAGCAAGAAATGAGAATTAAAGAAGGACAGTCTTCCTCGACCGTTGGGCGGGGAATCATTCATTTTAAGACGCGCTTGTAAGAGCGTTTATTCGGTTGGATGTGATGAAGGAAATTTTATTAGTTGTTTTATGGGCTTGCGCAGGGGTTTTGGCGCAGTCTATTGATCCTGTATCTAAGCCTGCGAAAAAGGATTCTGCTCAGCCTGGGCCGCTTCCGATGTTGGCGACGGACAGCTTGATTGCTTCGATGCCTTTTACTCCTCCGAATCCTTACGAGTCGTTGGAACAGGTTCCGCCTTCGCAGTTCCAGGATGTGGTGGTGCGTTACGACCGCCTGAAGGCTTTGAGCGTAGACTCGTTACAACCGAAGAATGTTCGTGACTTTGCCCGTGCAGCCCAGTTCTTTTACAAGGAACAGTGGGACAGCGCTTACTTTGCCTACGATTCCTTGCGCGGTCGTGATGCACAGTTAGATGGTTCCGTGATTTTGCGAATGGCCAAGTGCCTGTTCAAGTTGCGTGACTACAAGAACATGCGCGTGGTGCTTGGATTGTACAAGAATTTGGACCAAGATGCGTCTTTTGATAGGGCGGCTTCGAGACTCAGGATTGAAGCGGCCATGGCTGACTCTACCTTGAGTGACCGCGCCCATGCGGATTCGTTGAAGGTGTTTGTGGAAAAGTATCCGAAGTCGGACGATGCGGCGGCGTTGCGTTATCGCTATGCGCAGTATCTGGAACAGTTCAAGCAGATGAAGGATGCCAAGCGTATTTACCTGAAACTCCTTACAAGTGCGTCGGTGTATAAGGATTCTGCATTTGCTGCCATTCGCAGGCTCCGCAAGGTCCGTGGCGCCCCTGAAACCTTGGAAGAAAAGGTGGCCTACGCCAAGATGGCTTGCGCCAAGGACAACGCCAGCGAATGCCTGACGCTGTTGGATTCTATCAGGATTCTCGATTCGATGCTGGTGTCGCTTTCGCCGGAAGCTGCGCTCCCGCCGCCGGAGGATTCGCTGCAGAAAAATTTGCCGCCAAGTTCGCTGGATATGGCGACGCGTATCGCCTTGTGGGAAAAGCGCGCCGTGACTTTGCGTACGCTCAAGCGTGACGAGGAATCCATTAAGCAGTTTAAGTTCCTGTTGGATTCTGTTGAAGCTCGCCCCTTGTGGATGCAGTCGATTCTGCGCCTGTACCGCAACAATGCCGGTCGCTACGAAAAGGAAATCCGCAAGATGGATGCGTCTTTGCAGGACGCTAGCCAGTTCAGCAAGGAAAATGCCAACAACTTGTGGGTGAAAGGCTTTGAGTACGAACAGAAAGAAAACTACGATAGCGCCATTGTCTGCTATAAGACGCTTGCACATAAGCGTTTTAAGAACAACGTAAAACGCCAATGGGCTAAGTTCCGTATCGGCTTTGTGTACTTTAAGCAGGAAAAATGGAACGAGGCTATTCCGGCGTTGATTGAAGCGACCAAGGAACCGTTCCTTTGGAGCGGAAGTGGCGCCCGCATGTTCTTGGGCGATGCCTATATGCGGGTCGGGAAGGATTCCTTGGCGCGTGAAGCCTACCTGGATTGTATTCGCGATTTTCCGCTGGCTTATTATGCGCATCGCAGCCGCATGAAGTTGGTGGGCTACAAGTTGATGGACGAGAAGGATGTGCCTTATGCACATGGCGTGCGCATGGCTCCGGAACAGACCCTTGCCTGGGTGCGCGCTTCGCAGAAGATGGGCAAGCCTGACACGACTTACAATCCGGAACGCTATAACCGCATCCGCACGCTGTTCCAGTACGGCTTTAGCGAACAGGCTTTCGCCCTTTACGATGAAGCCCGCAAGAAGAATGCAAAGCGTCTGGATTTCTTGTACGAATACGGCAAGCTTTTCTATGAAATGGGCGAAACCGCTGCCGGGTATCGCTTGGCTCGCCAGTTCCAAAACAACATCGATCGACGCCGCCTGATGGCGCCGCCCATCGATGTGTTGCATTACCTGTTCCCGATTCCGTACATGGACCAGGTGAAGTTCCATTCCGGTGACCGCATCGATCCGTTTTTCGTGTACAGCGTGATGCGCCAGGAATCGATTTTCAACTTTGAAATCATGTCGCCGGCAGGTGCATGCGGCCTACTGCAGGTGATGCCCGCGACTGGCAAGATGCTTGCCGAAAAGGAAAACATTGCCAACTTTGAACCGCGCCAGCTGTTTAACGCCTACATGAACATTCGCCTGGGTATTCGCTACTTGGTCGACTTGAAGGCCGAATACAATGACGACTACATGTACGTGCTCGGCAACTACAATGCCGGCCCCAAGCCCACCAAGCGCTGGCAGGCCGCTGGCGAAGGCAAGTCCTGGGATATCCGTGCCGAAGACATTAGCTACTGGGAAACCCGCGATTACGTGAAACGCGTCATGGGAAACTACTGGATTTACCAGGAAATATACGATAGTTCAGAATTCTGATAAAGAAGTTCTTAGTTCAGAGTTACTAGTTACTAGGGTGTTAATATGGCTGTCTCGAATTATCAAGATTTAATTGTTTGGCAGAAATCGATGATCTTGGCTAAGATGGTCTATGCTGTTGTAAAAAAATTGCCAAAGGAAGAATTATATGCGTTGTCAGATCAAATCCGTCGAGCTGTTGTATCTATTCCTTCTAATATCGCAGAAGGCTGTGCAAGAGAATCAAAAACAGAATTAGCTTATTTTTTGAGAATAGCTAAGGGTTCTTCGGCTGAATTGGAAACGCAACTTCTTTTGTGTTCGAATATTGGTTATCTGCAGAAACAAGAATTAAGCGATATATTTTCTCTATTGGATGAAATTAGCAGAATGCTTAGGGCGTTGCTTAATCCAATGAGTGATATTTCGGGAAGATTAAAAAGAAAAACAGTTTCAACAAACTCTGAACTAGTAACTAGTAACTAGTAACTTTTTAACTATGCTATTCCTTCTTCTGACAATCGGTCCGGCGTTTTTGTTTGCTTGTGGGAACATTCTCGAGAAATCGGGGGTGTCTACGGTGGGCAAGCGCACGGGCGGTACTTCGAGGCCTTGGGAATTTTTTAAGGGCGTTATTACCAATAAATTCTGGTGGCTAGGCATTTGCTGTTCGGGACTTGCCACGCTCGGCTATTACATTGCCATGGCCCGCTATGACTTGAGTCAGGTGCAGCCCATGATGGTGCTGAACCCAGTGCTTACGGCACTGATGGGCTTTTGCATTTTGAAAGAGGCCTTGACCAAGCGAATTGTGATTGCAATTTGCTTTGTGGTGGCGGGCCTTTTGTACTCGGTGGAAAATCTAGGTGAATCCACGGCGGTGCAAAATATCGGCATGCTCTGGGCGTATGCGGGCGGACTTTCCGCGGTGACGTTGGTGGCGCACTTGTGGGTCAAGGACCGCGAAATGGTGGATTCTCTGATTATGGGCGTGGGCTTTGGGCTTTCTGCCGCTTTCTACAAGAGCCTTGCCATGGATTTCGACTTGGACCACATCGAGCTTTCTTCGGTGGCGAACCTTTTGATGGATTTCAGGACACTTGGTTATATCGCCACTTACGGCATTGCCTTCCTGTATTCGCAGGTGTCGTTCTCTCGCGGTCGCGCCCTGTTCATTATTCCGTTCAGTGCGGCTGTCGGTGCCGCTGTGCCGACTCTTGCCGGTGCGTTGGTGTTCTCCGAGGCGTTCCCCGTGGGTAAGGCAATTTCGGTGACTCTCGTGCTGATTGGCGCCTGCCTCTTTATTGTTCGCCGCCCAAGACGCAAGAAAGTTCAGAATTAGGAGTTCAGAATTCGGAATTATAATGAAAAAATTCTGAATTCCGAATTCCGAAATCTGAATTAATAATATATATTACCCTTGATGTGTAGGGCTGTTTTGAAATTTCGGGCTGGAGCCTCGTTTTGTGCTGTATTTTTTGCTGTTTTTATAACGGCATTTTTCTCTGCATGTTCTGATTCAAATAGTCGCTCCACGAGAGTTGACGAAATCTCTGAAGATGATGTGCCCAAAGACACTTCCAAGGTGGATTCCCAGAAGACGCTCCCGTTTGTTGGTGGTGCGGTCATGTTTACTGAAGTGGACCCCATCAATCTTGTGTACGACGACCATGAAGGTGGTGATGATGGTTGGGTTGAACTCTTTAATGCATCTGCAGATACGGTGAATTTGTCTGGAATGTACTTGACAGATTCTAAGTCGGAACCTTTCAAGTGGAAATTTGGAAATGTAAAGATTGCGCCGAATACTTTCTTGCTTGTGTTTATGTCGGGTAAGAATTACCCTGATTATGTATTGCCGCATGATACACTCAATATGATTGGCCCCGGTTGCTGGACATGGACGGATGCGCAGAGCGATCCGCCGGGAGAAAGCTATGCAGACCCGCTGCCGGACGAGAGTAAAAATTGCTTCAAGGAAGATGGTGAACGTCGCTTTGGTGCTATTATGAGATTGGGTGAAAACGAAGAATTGGGCTGGTCTTCTATTGCTGTTTTTGTGGGTACAGGAAATTCAAACAAAGAAGATGTGATTGATATTTCTGCCACGAATGAAATTTTGATGCAAGCGTACATTACCAAGGACCGCAAGGTTTCTTTCCGCTTGACGCAGCCGGATATCGACGACTGGAAAGGCTATGAAATCGTCTTTACGGGAACGGGAGATTCTTCGACGGTGTATCGTACGGCGATTCCGACCGGAACCACATTCCCTGATTTGGCAAATATCTACGGTACTCGCGTAAGCCCAGAAAGCAACGAGTCGCAAGAAGTGACAGTCAAGGTTTTTAGCTACATCGCGCGCAATCGCGGCCACGAACCGCATGCGTCTTTCAAGTTAAATAAGTCGGGCGGTCGCTTGTATTTGGTGAATGCCGATACGGCGATTGTGGATTCTGTGGCGTACCCTGAAATGCCGCTCGGAAAGACGTGGAACTATGGAGCGCGTGCCGATGGCACGACTGGCTTTGGATATGGCGACGCTTCGCCCTATGGACTTGCAACGCAGGCGGTGGTAGAATCGCGTTCGCCATCTCTTGATACTATCGCGGAATTGCCGCCATCGGGATTTTATTCGGCACCATTTGTGGTGACTTTCCCCGAAAACGCGGCTGTCCGTTGCGAAAAGGGCGGCTTGGCGCCTACGGCAGAAAGTCCGCTGACGACATCGTTGCAGATTGACTCTACCATAACGATTCGCTGCGCCTCCTTTGCATCGGGAGCGCTTGCTGGTGAAGAAACGGCACGTACCTACGTTTTTGAATCGGCACCTGCGGTAGCTGCGGTGTTCTTGACTGCGGATCCGAATTCGCTATTTGACCCGGATTCGGGAATCTACATGGAAGGGAATTTTGCGCAGAGCAAGGAGCCGCATTATGGTGCGAATTACTGGCTCGATAAAGAAATTCCGGTGACGGTCGAATTCATGGAGCCGGGCGTGAATGCTCCTGCGTTTGCAAAACGTGCCGGGCTCAAGATTTTTGGAAATTATAGCCGCCAAAATGACAAAAAATCGGTTTCGATTACTTTCCGCGAAATGTATGGTGACAAACGCCTAAAATATGCGCTGTTCCCTGAATTTCCGGAACTTAAAAAGTTCAAGGTTTTTATTCTGCGTAATAACGGAAGCAACTTCCCGAACGATTACATTCGCGACCGCCTTGCAAGTTCTATAAGTGAAGGGCTCGGCGTGGATTACCAGCGCGGGCGTTTTGCGGTGGTGTATTATAACGGCGAATATTACGGCATCCACAGTATTCGTGAACGTTCTACCGAATATTATTTTGAAACGCATTACGGGTTGGATCCTGACGAAATCGATTTGCTCAAGGCGGATAATTCAGTATCGGCAGGCTCTGCGGTAGATTATGTGGCGCTTGCGAACTGGCTTGAAACTCACACCCTTGATAATGAAGATAATTACGCCTATGTGGAATCGCAAATTGATGTCGACAATTACATCAATTATATGCAGACTGAAATATATGCGAATAACCGCGACTGGCCCGCGAACAACATGAAAAAGTGGCGCGGCACCAATCCGAAAACCAAGTGGAAATGGTTCCTGTACGATCTTGATTTCGGCATGGGCAACGATTACAGCGAATACAAAAACAATATCTTTGAATTTGTTACCGCCGAAGATGGCGAAGGTTGGCCGAATGGCCCTGAACATACTTTGCTGTTGCGTCGCATGCTTGAAAATGAAGGTTTCAAGGCTGCATTCATAAATCGAATGGCGGTGCTGTTGCAGATGAATTTCGAAAGTTCCCGTGTGCTTACGCGAATCGACAAGATGATGTCTGAAATTGAACCAGAAATTCCGCAGGACCAGAAACGTTGGAAACAGAGTGCATCGCGAATGAGCAGACAACTGCAGTCTATCAAGATTTTTGCAGAGGATCGCCCCGGCGTTGTTTATGATGAACTGCGGGAGTTCTTTGAACTCGGAAAAGCATCTCCGGTGACTTTGTCTGTAACGGGCTCAGGAACAATTTTAGTTCATGGTTTGAAATTGGATGCAAACTTGATGACGGTGAATTTCTTTGAAGGGTTTCCCGTGACTATCTCGGCGGTTCCGACTGCCGGTGGCATTTGGGCGGGGTGGAGCGACGGCGTTTTGGAACAGACCCGTGTTGTAAACCCTGGCGAAATTGAATCGCTCTCCGCCGTGTTCAAGTAACCCGTTTTTTACATGGGTGACCTTTTATAAACACCGTGAACATATCGTGAACGGAAAGTTCTAATATAAACCTTACGAAAGCGCCCATCGGGGTATTCTTTAGTTATAATCTAGGTCAGAAGTGCGGTATTTTGCTAAATTTGGGCACACTATGAGTTACAATACCAAGATTCTTTGCATTGGCGCGGGCTACGTCGGTGGCCCCACTATGACCGTTATTGCCGACAAGTGCCCCGATGTCAAGGTGACCGTAGTCGATATCAACCAGGCCCGTATTGACGCCTGGAACAGCGACAATCTTCCGATTTTTGAACCCGGCCTCGACGATGTGGTGAAGCGCGCCCGTGGTCGCAACCTCTTCTTTAGCACGGACATTCCGGCAGCCATTAAAGAAGCTGATATTATCTTTGTTTCTGTGAATACCCCGACCAAGACGTTTGGCCATGGTGCCGGCAAGGCTTCTGACTTGCAGTACTGGGAAAAGACCGCCCGCAATATCTTGGAAATCGCCGACGAAGGCAAGATTATCGTGGAAAAGTCCACGCTTCCGGTGCGTACCGCTGCTGCCATGGAACGAATCCTGAATTCTAACGACAAGGGCCTGCACTTCGAAGTGCTTTCGAACCCGGAATTCTTGGCCGAAGGTACCGCCATTAACGACTTGTTTGAACCGGACCGCGTGCTTATCGGTAGCCACCAGACGGAATCGGGCCTTGCCGCCTGCCAGAAGCTGGTGGACGTGTATGCCCACTGGGTGCCGCGTGACCGCATTCTGACAACGAATCTTTGGAGTTCCGAACTCACGAAGCTGACCGCTAATGCCTTCTTGGCCCAGCGAATCAGCTCGATTAATTCGATTAGCGCCCTCTGCGAAAAGACTGGCGCCGACGTGGACGAAGTTGCCTACGTCATGGGCAAGGACCGCCGTATCGGTCCCAAGTTCCTCAAGGCATCTATTGGCTTTGGCGGATCTTGCTTCAAGAAAGACATTTTGAACCTCGTGTACCTGTGCGGTTACTATGGACTGCCCGAAGTGGCCGCCTACTGGGAATCGGTGGTGAAAATCAATGAATGGCAGACTCACCGTGTGGTGGATCGCATGCTCGAAACCATGTTCAACACCATTGCAAGCAAAAAAATCGCCGTGTTCGGTTTCGCCTTCAAGGCTAATACCGGTGACACCCGCGAAAGCCCTGCAAACCTGGTTGTGCGTGACTTGCTTGCCGAACATGCACTGCCGGTCGTTACCGATCCGAAGGCTATTCCTGATGCCAAGCGCGATTTGAAGGACGTGCTTGACCAGGTTCAGTTCGAGGAGGATCCGTACAAGGCCGCCGAAGGCGCTCATGCCGTGGTGGTCTGTACCGAATGGAAGTGCTTTGCAGAATTGGATTGGAACCGCATTTACAAGGGCATGGCCAAGCCTGCCTTCGTATTCGACGGCCGCAATATCCTGGATGCAGACGCTCTTCGCAAGATCGGTTTCGAAGTGTCAAGCATTGGTAAGGGGAAAGCGGAGTAAAATTTTTCGCAATGTCAAAAGTTCGTTTTTTAAATGTGTCTGTGGATAACCTCACGATGAGTGAGGCTGTCTCTGCTGCAGAAGATTTAATCAGACAGAAGAAGTGTGCTTTTGTTGCGACGCCGAATGTAGACCATTTGGTCTTGTTGGAAAAGAACAGTGGGTTGCGCGATGCCTATGAAAAGGCTGACCTTGTTTTGGCAGATGGCATGCCCATTGTATGGTTTTCCAAATTTTATGGGGACAAGATAAAGGAGAAAATTTCAGGTTCCGATTTTTTGCCGGAGCTTTGCGGAATGGCCGCTAAAAAGGGCTATAGAATTTTTTTCCTGGGTGCCAATGAAGGCGTTGCGCGCAAAGCAGCTCGAAATTTGGAAAAGAAGTATCCGAAGCTTCGCGTGGTAGGTTGTTATTCGCCTGCAAAGGGTTTTGAAAATGATCCTGCTCAGATGGCCGAAGTCGATCGTCGCCTGGCCCTGACCGAACCGGATATCTTGGCCGTAGCCCTTGGTTGCCCAAAACAGGAAATCTTGATTTCGCAAAATAAGGACCGGTGGCACATTCCGCTGAGCCTTGGAATTGGAGCAAGTCTTGATTTTGTAGCGGGCCGTAAGAAAAGAGCTCCTCGATGGATGTCGAACTGTGGTCTCGAATGGTTCTACCGCATGTGGCAGGAACCTGGCCGAATGTTCAAGAGATACGTCTTGAGGGATTGGCGTTTTCTTATGCTGCTGTGGAAGTATAGAAAACAGATAAAGTAATTTCCAAGGGGAAAACTTTTGGAAAGGCTGCTTACCAACGTCATTAAACACTATTATTGGTTTCTTGTTGCCATTGCAGCAAGTTTGATGTTTGGTGTCAAGGATGTATCTTCCGTTTTAATATTGTGTGTTGTTGCGGCAACGTTGATTTGCGTGTCGACCATCCGTTGGAAATTGTTCGATGGGTTGGTCTTTGTTCTTCTTCTGTATAGCCTGGTTAGTTACTTTTTTGTAGAATACACGTACCCGGGACGATTGTATTACTTGGGAATCCGAGGCCAGATTGTCCCGATGCTGTTCTATTTTATTGCCCGCAGCGAAAAATTCAAGACGGACGAATTTTTTGAAAATTTTAGGGCCCCGCTTTTCTTTGCGATGGTGTGTGGCGTGTATTTCTACTTTTTCCAGCCCTATTTTTATGTAGCGTACAAGGCTGAAGTTATTTGGTCCAACTTTGATTCTGACGTCAATGCATTGTCGGGCAAACTGTTGTACGAATTTACGAGAATGTCGTCGTTCTGGCCTCATTCCTATTTTATCGGTTATTCGTCGCTGTTCTTGTTCATGTATTCCGCTAAAAAAATCGTGATAGACGAATGCTACAGGAAATTTGACTTGGCCTGTTTTGCATTGAGCTTCTTTTGCCTGTTCTTTGCGCAACAGCGTGTTTCGATTGCTTTTTGCATATTGTTCTTTGTCGCACTTACGGCGTATGCAACTATTAAGAGTTTGCCGTCGCGAAATCTGCTGTATTCTTTGTGGCTTTGTGCCGGTATCTTCGGAACGGGAATATTCCTGCTCGTGATGAACTATTTGGATGTCGATTTTGTTGAATACGTTTTAAATCGTTCCATTAATTATGATGGAAATATGGTTGGCGATAGATTTGCTCTTTTTGACAGATTTATTGAAAGGCTGTCTTTTTTTGGGAGCGGTCTAGGGCGTTTTGGTCACGGTGCTGTTGAAGAAGGTTATTTAGGAATCCCCGATAGTGATTATGTGCGTGTTACTGCGGAATTGGGTTTCTTTGGTGTGTCTTTGTTACTTGCCATTTGCGCTTATTCAATATTGAATGGTTTCCGAATTTTCAAGTACGCGTTTTTTGAAGTTTGCGCATTGTGCTTTTGCTTGGTGGCGATGCTTGGCGCGGCCGTGTGGGAACTGGGAACCTTGCAGCCGTTCCTTTACTGGTTCTGCATGGGCCATATTCAAAGCAAGTTTGACCGTCGTGAAGAATTGGAAAGCGAATATAACGCCTACTTTGAAAAGATGCGCAAACAAGATGAAGGTGAAGAAGAGGAGGATGCCGAGGAATGAATTCTGCGGTAGAAGTCTCTGTCATCATTGTCAATTACAAAACGTGCGACTTGCTGCGTAATTGTTTGCGCTCTGTATTTGAACAGACGAAAGATGTTTCTTTTGAGGTCATTGTTTCTGACAACGGGTCGGAAGACGGCTCCGTAGAAATGGTACGCAATGAATTCCCGCAGGTGGTTCTTGTCGAAAACAGGGCGAATCTTGGGTTTGGCACGGCCAACAATCGTGGTCTTGACGTCGCCAAGGGCGAATTTATTTTTTATCTGAATAGCGATACCTTGCTGCTGAACAACGCAATTAAGGAATTTCGTGATTATTGGAAGGCTCATGAAAGCGAAAACCTGGGAGCATTGGGCTGCAACTTGGTCGATGCCGAAGGCGTGCTTACGGAGTCGCATGGGAAGTTCCCGGAAAAGGGAAAACTGTTGAAGGCCATGGCGCATCACTTAGCTGCGTTTGCGGTGAAGAATGTGATGAAGTTCCTGCACATGGATTTTTCGAAGCTTCGCCCGATTCCGGTTTATAAGAAGTTTGTCGGCGATGTGGATTTTGTTGTCGGCGCGGACTTGTTTGTGAAAAAGTCTGAGCTGGCGCGCTTTGACGAAAACTTTTTCTTGTATTATGAAGAAACGGATATGCAATGGCGTATGGCTAAGGCTGGCTTGAAGCGTAGGCTGATTGAGGGACCGAGGGTGATGCATCTTATTCGCGGAGGGCGCGGCAAAATGGATGATGTCCTCCGTTATGGTTCTTTTTCTATAATTCAGTCTGAGATATCTAAAGTCCGTTATACGAAAAAGAATTTATCCAAGTCGGTATCTTTTGCTCTTAAGGTGATGATTCTCTTGCATTGGCTGTCTCCATACATTTTTAAGAATACCCGTAAGTATTTCGGGGTGATGCGGAGTGTGTAAATGATTCCCAAGAAAATTCATTATATTTGGATTTCTAGTAAGAAAGATGCGGCGAAGCCTGAGAATATAGAGCGTTGCTTGCAAACCTGGAAAAAGGTTTTGCCTGATTATGAAATTGTCGAATGGAACGAATCGAACTTGCCGATAGAAGAATTTGTGTACGCTAAGGAAGCGTACGAACAGAAAAAGTGGGCGTTCGTTTCGGATTTCTTCAGGTTGTGGGTCTTGGAAAAATTCGGTGGCATTTATTTAGATACCGATGTCGTTTTCTATTCAACGCTTGATCCGTTCCTTGAAAACAGACTCTTTTTGGGAACGGAATTTACTGACCAGATTTCGACCCATATTATCGGAGCGGAAGCGCATCATCCGTTTTTGAAGTCCTGCTTGGATTACTACGAGAATCGCCATTTTGTAGTTAACGGCCAAAATGACATGACGCCGAATTCTTGCATTATGACACATATCTTTATTCAGAAGTACGGTTACAAAGATGAGCTTGTGCGCTTTGACGGAAAACCGAATGTGTTTGAAGATTTGGTGATTTATCCGGATTCGTACTTTATGATTAACACGTACGATGGCTGCAATGTGTGCGTGCATGAACAGAATGGGAGTTGGCGCAATGTCGGCGCGAAAAATCCGGTTCTTGAAGAAGTGATGGAATCCTATTTCTGGAAAAAATTCTGTAGAAAGACGATATTCTCGTTTGGCTTTGTGAAGAAATGGGTTTATCTTTTGCTTCCGATGTGGGCTGTAGTGCTGTATTCGAAACGCAGCGCGAAAATCAAGAACAATAAGCGTGCTGCAAGAGTGAATTGGAAAGTCTGATTGCTGTATGAAGTTGCCTAAGTATTTTGAATGGCGTAAGATTTCGTTGCCTGTAATGGGTGTTTTTTTCCGTATTTTGAAATTGATTCCTTTTCGCGACAAGACGCTTTGGGTGTTTGGTTGCTGGATGGGAAAAAAATACGATGATAACGCCAAGTTCCTATTTGAATACGTGAGCAAGAATCATCCGAACATCCGTTGTGTTTGGCTTACTCGTGAAGAATCGGTGGCCTGCAAGGTGCGGGAATTGGGTTATGAGGCTTATCTTAGTTCTTCGTTTAAGGGGGTGATGACATCCCTTCGCTGCGGGGTTGCCATTATGACAAACGGCTTGGATGATTTTGGCGTGATTCCTTTGGTGGGGGGCGCAAAAATTGTGGCTTTGTGGCACGGTGTTGGCGGATTTAAGAAGATTTATAATGAAAATTATTCCGGCCTCAAATTGAAAATAAAAAGGGTTGTAGATTCGATATTCAATTGGGTTGGTCGTGATGTTTCCTTGGGGACATCGGAATATACGGCGGAACGCGTGATGGAACAGTTCGATGTCAAACGTGATTCCATTGTCATAACGGGGCAACCTCGTAACGACTTGTTCCGTGAAAAAATAGAGAGAGCATCTTTGGTTTCGGGCATAGATTTTGATTCGTGTTCGAAGGTTGTCCTTTACATGCCGACATATCGCGTGAGTCCCAATACGCATAGGGATGTGGTGAAAGATATTTTGAAGGATCTTTCGTCAAGTGAAAAATTCCAGGACTACTTGAAGAGCGAAAATATTCTTTTCTTGGTCAAGTTGCATCCGCTGACTCAGTTTGCGATGGAATCTGACAATCGCCATTTCCAGGTGCTCGGCGATAAGCAGGTGAAATCTGTGCAGCATTTGTTGATGGCTGCAGATACCCTTGTGACGGATTATTCCAGTTGCAGTGTAGATTATGCCTTGTTGAACAGGCCGATTGTATTCTATGTTCCTGACGAGGCTGATTATTTGTCTTATTCGTCTTTGAATGACGCTTATGAACGCGTTGTAACGGATAAGGTGAATGATGTCGATGGCTTGGTTGCAAAAATTGCTGCGGAAGACACGACTTCTACAAAACAGCTGAACGAATTGTTCGAAGATGTTTCTATTGTAGGAACTTGCTATAGCGAAAACATGTACCGTGCTATATGTAACCGGTGCAATTTGGAGGTTGTATGATCTCTATTGTTCTCCCGTCGTATAACAGGGCGCATATCCTTCCTAAGGCTGTTGAAAGTATTTTACGTCAAACGTACAAGGATTTTGAGCTGATTATTGTTGACGATGGCTCTTCTGACAATACCTGCGAAGTGGTGAAAAGTTTCGACGACAATAGAATTGTCTATGTACGTCAAGAAAATGCCGGAGCATGCGTTGCTCGCAACAACGGAATTGACCATGCCCGTGGAGAGTATATCGCGTTTCAGGATAGCGACGATATCTGGCATCAGGACAAGCTTGAAAAGCAATTGAAAACCCTTCAAGAAAAAAATGCCGACATTGTATTTTGCAGAATGAACAGAATGTCTGGCGGAAAGATTGTGGGTCTGGTTTCAGACTATTTTAAAGAGGGCTTTTTGTCGAAAGATGTGATGCCGATGTCTATTGGTACGCAGACGTTAATAGGCAAAAGCCAGGTTTTCAAACAAGAAAAATTTGACCCTGAAATGCCGAGATTCCAGGAATTCGAATTGCTTGTGCGTGCACAAAAAGAGTTCTCCATTTATTGCATGGAAGAACCTCTGGCGGATTATATCATTCAGGGTGATTCTCTTTCTGTGAATCCTTTAAAATACATGCAAGCATGGAATTTGATGCTCAAGAAGCATCCGGATTTCTTAGAACGCTACAAGTCGTCGCGTGATCGTATAGCGTGCGATGTTATGAGAAACGCCTTTATGACCGCTGATAGAAAATTGCGTAGGCAAATGATTGCAATGGCGTTTAAGTTCAAAACGTCGCCTAGAATGATTTACCGCTTGTTGAAGTTTTCTTTATTTAATTAAGGTGTTGATCTTTTCAAGCCTGTTTAGAGCGGCGTTCAAAGTCTCATCTTTCTTTGCAAAGTGCAGGCGGATAAGGTGGTGCACGTCTTCCTTGAAGAAGCAGGATGCAGGAACAGCTCCGACACCGATTTTCTGAGCTAAGTCTACGCAGAAATCGACATCGCTTTTATATCCAAATTTGCTGATGTCTGCCAATACAAAGTAGGCACCTTGGGGGTCTGTAAATTGAATTCCCAAGTCCTTGAGACCTTGCGTGAAAAGGTTTTTCATGTGGGTGTAGTGCTGTTGCAATCCGATGTAGTAATCGTCGCCAAAGTTCAAGCCGACTACGGTCGCTTCCATAAGAGGGGCTGCCGCGCCAACGGTCAAGAAATCGTGGACTTTCTTGACCCTGTCGATGATGCGTTCGCTTGAAATCACGTAGCCGAGGCGCCAGCCTGTAATAGAGAATGTCTTCGAAAGAGAAGAACAGACGAGGGTCCTTTCTTCCATGCCCTTCAGGGTAGAAATATGCTTGTGCTTATGGGGAGCGTAAATGATGTGCTCGTAGACTTCGTCGGTGATGACGTAAATGTCGTATTTGATGGCGAGGTCTGCGATAATTTGAAGTTCTTGTTCTGTGAAGACCTTGCCGCTGGGGTTAGAAGGGTTGCATACGAGTATTGCCTTTACGCCTTCGGTGCTGATAGCTTTTTCCAGTTGGTCAACATTGAACTTGAAATCGGGAGGAATCAGCGGAACGTAGATGGGCTCGGTGCCACAAAGAATTGTGTCTGCAATGTAGTTTTCAAAGAAGGGGGAGAACAGGACGACCTTGTCTCCGGGATTTGTTACGGCCATCATGGCTGCCACCATGGCTTCTGTACTGCCGCAGGTGACCACTACGTTTTTCATGGGGTCGATATGCTGGCCGGTAAAGTGGCTCTGTTTTTTAGCTAAGGCTTCCCTAAAATTCGGAGCGCCCCATGTGACGGCGTATTGGTGAGGACCTTCGTCTGCAACCGTTTTTAAACGGTCCGTAATTTCTTTAGGCGGATCAAAGTCGGGGAATCCCTGTGAAAGATTGATTGCTCCGCAATCCAAAGAAATGCGGGTCATTTGACGAATCATGGAGTCGCTAAATCGAGATGTACGGGTGCTTAAGTCTTTCATAATCTTGTCCGTTTTTCTTATTTACGCATTGAAAAGGTCTTCTTCGCTGAACTTCATTAAGGACTTGCAAAGGGGAATGTCTTCTTTGCGGGTTATCTTGATGTTGTTTGTAAAGCCCTTGGAAAAGTAAATACGTTCGCCATAATGGGTGCAAACAAGGTCCGCGTAAATAAAGTCATGCTTGTTTTCTGCTTCGGCTTTTTCATACACGGAACGAATCAGCTTGTAGTTGTAGGCTTGCGGGGTCTGTACACGCATAATGGAGCTGCGGTCTAGTTCGTTGAGGCCACTTTTGCCGCCATCTTCGGTAAACAGCACCGTTTCGTAGCAAGGAATGGCTAAAGAAGCGTTTCCCTTTTCGTGTGAAACGCGCAACATATCATTGATGGCTTGCTGGGGCAAAATGGGGCGTGCGGCATCATGAATAATCACCTGATCGTCGTCGCTTAGCTTGTCTTTCAAAAAGAAAATGCCGTTTCGCGAGGAATCATGGCCGGTTGCTCCGCCTTCTACAATCCACTTTACCTTAGGAATTTTAAATTCGTCCAGGATTTCTTTGAGATGTTCGATCCAGTCTTTTATGCAAACGATGAGAATTTCATCAATGTTCTCGTTGCGTTGAAAATTTTCCAACGTGTAGACAATAACAGGCTTGTCCATTAACGAGAGGAATTGCTTGGGCATGGCGCCCCCCATCCGGGTACCGGAACCACCTGCCAGAATAATTGCTACGTGTTTCATTGAAAATCCTGTTGTCCTTATTGTGTTGGAGACAAATATAGTAAAATGGATAGGGAACTTACTTGTTGAACGAAATGCGAAAGAAGCGATAAGGAATCGCTATCAGTATCATAATGGCGCAACATATCAGCATATAGATCAAAGGATTGTTCTTTACGAAGGCTCCGTCGTCTATGCGAGATAAGGCTATCATGGCGAGTCTTTGGTAAATGTATAGCGGGAACAGGTGCTCTCCGAGCCAAAGGAGTGCCGGATTCTTTATTTTGACTTTCATTGTAATCAAAATGACGCACAATGCGAAAATAATGCATTCCAAATTGAATAGCGGCGATGGAATACGGTTGTGCAATAAATGAAGACCGGTGAATGCGATTGTCGACAATACGAATAAGATTCCGTATTTCTTTTGTAGGGTGGGAACGATTTTTTCTTTGTAATAGGAAAATAAAAGCCCTGCGTCAAAGGCGAGGATTGTGTTGTACCACCATTCTTTCTTGGTGAGTGCAAGCGTTATAAGTGCGATGATAAACAAAAAAGATGCAAAGACAAGGGCTCTTTGCGGATTTAATGCCTGCGCTTTTGATGTAACGAAAAAGGATAACCATACAATGGCGTAGCACACTACGATGACGAAAATGTACCAGTTGCTGTTGCCGATGCTGTCCCATCCGGTAAATGAAAGCAATACCTCAGAAACCGTCATTTCTCGGCCAATAAACAGGTTCAATATAAAGAAGGCGAGAACGGCAATGTCGAAATTGAGTATGGTCGGAAGAATCCGTTTTAGAGGCATGCTTTTTACGTAATCCGCTTTCTTTTTGAAAATAGATTCCATAATCCCATAGCCGGAATAAAACAGAAACATGACGACAATGAGCTGGTCTAATTCGCGGTCAATTTTTAGAAAAAGCTGATCGGGCATGGCAGAAAAATCATAGCCGCTGCCGATGATATATTGAAGGATGTGCCTGACAAAAACAAGGAGAATGAAAATTCCTTTTATGGAATCGCATTGGTCTCGCTGTAGAAAATCGTTGAAGAAAGATTTCTTTGAAAAGCTGATTTTCCAAAGGCAGAGAATGAGTATGCCTGCGTAAAAAGCGATCATAGTTTTTTACGGAAAAAAGAAATCCTTGATTCGCTTTGTTGCGCCCGCGTCATCATATTTAATGAATAGCTGTCGCAAAAAGGCTCTTTTTTGCTTTTCTGGGTCTTTGCCTGCGGCAATGTCTTTAATGGCTTCCTGCAATTGCGTGAGGTTATAGGTAAGGTGCCCTGCGCAAATAGATTCTATGGGTTCAATAAAGAATCCGCGAGTTTCGCGATAGCGATCAATGTCGTAGAAGTAATAGATGATGGGACGGTCCATGTACAAGAAATCGTACACGGTCGTCGTGTAGTCTGTAATGATGCTGTCTGAAATAGCAAGAATTGGGTTCAGACTCGTTTTGATTTTTTGTGCGAGATCTTTGTAGAACAGAATATGCTGCGTTCCCTCGGCTTTGACTACGTTTGTGTGGGCCTGTTGAATCGGATGGACTTTTGCAATAACCAGCGTTCCTGTTTCGGCAAGAGTCTGTTCGAGTGATTTCAGATCTTCTTCGGTAACGTTACCCCAAATAGAACGCTTTGTCGCTTTTTCGGCATCGTAAAATTCGCGAGCAGGGTTTTCGTAGTCGCGGTGGGTTGGAACGTAAGTAATCAGCTTGTTGATTTTGAATCCGACAATTTTTTCGATTTCGCTTCTTAATGCGGAATGGTCTTTGAAAAGAATGTCGTTGCGTGGAAAACCGAGTGAAATAAAATGGGGATAGTAATGGCAGTTGTCGAGTGCGATAAACTTGGAACTGATGTCGGATATGGACAAATGGTAGTCGTACATCCGGTACATGTCCCGCTGCTCCTGGAGCATTTTTTCGAATCCGCCATGATTTTCCCAACGGTGGAATTCATTCTTGATGAGCCCGCCAAAATAGTTGAGACAAATAGCCCTTTGTGTCGATACCTTGTATGGTAGGCGCGTGTAGTCGGAATCGGTAAAGACCGTGTAGCATTTGGCGATGGCCTTGCGCGTGGCATTCCCGTTTTTGAATCTTACGAAGTGGATTCGCTCGGGGTGAAAACCTTTGCAGTAGTCCTTGTAGCTGTCAAGACGATCATCGTGGTAATAAAGCAGATAGAATTCGTAGTCGTTGAATTTTGGGTCGCGCACCATGTCGTTGAACAGACAGAGAACGTTATCTGATTCCCCGTTCAAAATATCATAGCCGTCAAGCCCGCAGTTTTCGTGAGGGTAGAAAAAAACGGCTTTGGGGTTCTTTTTCGTTTTCTTGTTGATGAACCGCTTGATTTTCAACTTTAAATTGTCTACTGCTTTCATTTTGTCTTCTTGAATTTCATTTTGACAAGGTCAACAAGTTCTTGCATGTCTGGGTTGTTGCGAAGCATTAGCCAGTAAAGCATCAAGGCTACCGCGCTACCCAGCAAAAGGGTGACAATATTGGGGAGTTCTAAATACGTAATAAGATAGGCGGGGGTGCAGGCCAGTATGCAACGGATTAGGTAGGGGGAAAAGTCCTTGACCTGCTGGATATAGCCGAGATGGAAAAGTTTTCCGGTGTAGTAGGTGTTGATGAATACGGCGATTTGGTTGTAGAGGAACTTGGCAAAGCAAATTGCTAGAACGCCGTAGGGAATTGCGACAAGAATAAGTGTAATGGAAATGGACTTTTTGATGATTTCCAATTTTAGGAACAGGTCCGAACGCCCCTTGACCTTGAGCAGGTTCAAATTGATTGTGCTCAGATGGTCAAACATGTATGAGAAGGCGAAAATATGCAAATAGATAATCGCGTTAGCCCATTTGTCGGTAAGAATAAGCAGAATGAACGGTTTTGCCAATGCGCACAAAGTGCCGGAGATAATGAAGATGACTAGGGAGGTGATTCGAATGTATTTTCGGTAAATGTGAACCAGCTGCTTTTCGTCATCCTGGATCTTGGCGAGAATGGGGTAGGTTACGGTTTGGAGCACTCCGTTGATGGTGCTACCGGGTAAATCTGCAATGCTTGCTCCTCGAGAGTAAAAACCGAGGTCCTGTGCCGTATAAAACTTGCCGATGGCAAAAGTTGTCAAATTCCTATAGAACGTGTGCAAAAGCCCTGCGGCAAGGAGGCGGCTGCCGAAGGAACCGAGCCTTTTGAAAGATTCCTTGCTAAATCCGGCTCTCGGAATCCAACGACAGATGTAGCAAATGAAAATCAAGTTGATAGCGGCCGCAATAAGTTGCTGGTAAACGAGCGACCAGATGCCAAATCCTGTATAGGCGAAAATGACTCCGCATACGCCAGAAATCATGGTCGCGGCGACTCTCCGTTTTGCTAGAGACTTGAAGTCCAGCTTGATGTTGAGCATGGACACCTGAACTGCCATGATGGCGTTCACAATCAAGGTGACTGCTTGCACTCTCAAGATGGGACATAAAATGGGAATCTTGAAGAATGAGGCTATCC
Organism: Fibrobacter sp.; assembly: GCA_017550445.1. Next base: position 23,073 of record JAFZOV010000102.1, on the reverse strand, counting down.
AGGGGGCCGCGAAGAATAGAATACCGTATACAATTACCGATATGGCCAGATTGAAATAGAAAACAGTGCTGTAGTCTTTTTCGGTGGGACTTTTCGTGCGAATTAGCGCGGAACTGAATCCGCTGTCGATAAAGGCCTGTGAAATCTCGAAAAAGATGGCGAGAAGTCCGATGGTTCCATAATCGGACGGAAGCAACAGTCGCGCCATAATAATTCCAAGAAGGAATTGTATCCCTTGTACGGAAAGCCGTTCAAGGAAATTCCATTTGGAACCGCTGAGCGTCTGTTGTTTTATTGAACTCATGGAGAATACTTATCTGTTCTTCCAGTAGAACTTGATAAAGGATTGATGAGGCTCCCTATCGGTTTCGGGAGGGAGCTGCATATAATCGCCATAGACCGCACGTAAAGCGACGTCGTAATCCTTGATGGCGTAGAACTGGGCGCCCTCAAATGGCAAGAGAATCCTTTCGTTGAATACGCTTGTAGGAAAATGTTCGACAGGGCCGTTGTCCATGACCGTAAGCTGGGACCAGTAATTCGATTGATCGAAAGGAATTTGCGAGATTTTTTCGTTGTATTCCTTTTGCATCTTGTGACCACCGAGGCCATTCTTCTGCTTCAATTTTTTGCGTAAAAGCTTGAGCTTGTTTATGAGGCCTTGACTGTGGGAAACGCGTTTGAATTGAATCTTTTTGGGAATGATTCGTTGCCATTCGTCGTGTAGGGCGTTGTACAGGTCCTTGAAATCGTCAAAGTTATCGGGGACTCCGTCTAGCGGGAAAATGTCAATCCATACGCCAGCGGGGTTTGCGATCCAATGTGCGTTTTTTGCAACTGTTTCTTTGTTGTCGAATACGCGGGCATAGGCGATCAGACAATCGTATTTGCATTCCTTGCCAAAATAGGCTAGCTGGAACTTGTCGGACTTGTAGGTCTTTATAAAACGTTCGTAGTCGGGGCGTGGCATGTAAATGTCGATGTCGTTGTCCCAAGGGATAAAGCCCTGGTGGCGAACTGCACCGATGAGCGTGCCATAAGCCAAAGAATAGCGAATGTTTTCTTTTTCGCAAAAAAGATGAACATCTTTCAAGATGTCAAGAGCAAACATCTGCAGTTCTTTTAAACTAAGTTCTTTCATGCCAGACTGTTTTGATTAGAATTCTTTATAATCTATAGGGTCGCCAATGGATTTGAAATAGATATTCTGTTCTTCCAGAGTATGCGGTGTTCCGACGTCGTTTGGATACTGCATCCAGTTCTTGCCGTATGTGACATCCAGTATGGCTTGCGGGTTGTTCGGGCCGGGAAGGGCTACGTTTTCAAAGGTGATGGGCTGCAGTGGATACAAGTCGTCGCATTTCCAGAATCCACGGAACTTGAATTCGGTAAAAGCCCAGTTCCCGATTCCCGGTGTCATGCGAGAAGTGGGTTCCTGAGAATAAACTTCATTGTTCTTCAGTTCGGTTTCGTAAAATTCGAACTTTTCTTTCCAAGAGTGGTCGCTGTGCACGAAATTGCAGATTTTTTCGCGGTATGCGATGTACTGTTCTTCGGAGACATCTTCCTTGACGTAGTCGTTTGGGAAAAATTCCAGGTTCGCAGAATCTTTGAGGTTGGTTCCTTTAAAAACATGCAGGCAGAATGGAGTCAGAATAAATACATACTTGCCTGGATTGGCGCGAATGGACAGGTCGTAAAACTTTGCGGAAAAACAGTCCTTCTTTGTGGAATCAATCCAGACGAAATTCTTTTTTGCTATTTCGATAATCTGGTTGAATTCTTCGCGTGTGACGCTGAGGTCAACATCGTCATCCCAAGGAATAAAACCTTTGTGCCTGCATGCGCCAAGAAGCGCTCCGCCGTCCAAAAAGGGCTTGATGCCGTAAGGCTCGAATAATTTGAGAATGTCCTGCATGAAGGCGAGTTCCTTAAGCTGGAATTCGCGCAGGTATCCGGTGGCGGGTTTCATTTGCTGGATATCGGAATGATGCTTGAAGTATTCTATCTGAAACTTCAAGGAGTCAATTTCCTTATTCAGCCTCTGTATTTCCAGCTTGTTCTTGAAAAGGATCTTATAGATTTTTTTCTTGATGCCAAACATGGAACTATCCCTTAGATAAAGCCCTTCTTTTGCAGGTCCTTGAATGCATCAATCAGCTTGTCGTAATCCGCAGTGGTGAGCGCTCCGATATGGCCTACGCGGAATACGGTGTCCTTCATGTCGCCGCCGTTCGGGCAAATCCACATGCCGTATTCGTCCTTGATCTTGAGGAATATATCGTAGGCGCTGGCCGTAGTCGGGTGCAGCGGGGTGACTGCATTCGAAAGGGATTCGGAAACGATTTCAAAGGGCATACCTTTGATGCGGTCGCGGAAGTAGTTTGCGAGCGATGCGGTGCGGGCGATTTCGGCTTCGACACCGCCGTTTGCGTCGATTTCCTTGAGTCGTGCGTTAATCTGGCGCAAGATGCTTACGGCCGGTGTCCAGGGAGTCTGGCCGCGTTCGGCGTTCTTCAGGGCGATTTTCAGGTCAAGGTACTGGCAGCAGCATTTAGTGCGCTCGATTCGCTCAAGTGCCTTGGGCGAAAGGGCCATCACCGAGATGCCCGGCGGGCAGGCGAGCGCCTTCTGGGAGCCGGTAATCATGATGTCTGCGCCGAGTTCTGCCATGTTGAATGGGTCGGCAAGGAAGGTGCTGATGCAGTCGACAATCAGGAAGAGGTTGTTTCTCTTGCAGAAGTCGCTGATGAGCTGCATGTCGTAGTGGACACCGGTAGAGGTCTCGTGCTTGTTCACGATAAAGGTGGTGTACCCTTTGCCTTCGTAAGCGGCGAGGTGTTCTGCCTTTAGGGCCTTGCCCGGGGCAAGCTTGATTTCGTCAAAGGGGATTTCGTGCAGTTCGCAGAGTTCCACAAAGCGGTGGCCGAAGCTTCCGCCGTTCACGATGATAGCCTTGTCTGCGGGAGTCAGGGTGTTCATGATGGCGGTTTCCATACCGGCGGAACCTGAACCTGTTATGAAGGCGACCCTGGAGTTGTCGGTAGCCTTTGCGAATTTCTTGATCAGGCGTTCATTCTCGAACATCAGTTCAGAAAATTCCGCAGTACGGAAATAGGGAACCTGTTCTGCACCGATGGCGCGGACAGCGTCGCTGGATTGTACTGGACCGACCGTAAAGTTAATCACCTCTTTAACCTCAATTAGTGCTTGCTGGTTAATTGTTCGTTGAATTTTTGCATAATTTCAGCCATGCAAATGCTTTCCCGGCGGCGAAGCCTTGCCGAAGAATGACGATGGTTGAAAATGCAACTGGTAAATTCCTGTATCTCGTAGCGCAGGCCGAATCCGTCCCACTTGTAGAAGAACTTCTTGTTGTCGTTTGCGTCTTCGTAGCGCAGCTCGAAGTAGTCCGTTTTCCACCATGGCGCAGGAACGTAGGCATAGCCCTTCGTGCCAGAAATGACCAAGTCGCCTTCTGTTTTTACGCCGAGCCCGACCTTGAAGGAGCCTGTCGCGTTAGGGTATTCGATAATACCCTTTGTGAATATGTCGACTCCGTTGTCCATTCTCGGGTAGAATATGATATTCTTGTAGTTGATTCCCAAGAGCTTCAGAATCGGCAAGAGCGGGTAGGAACCCTGTTCGAACATGGCGCCGCCGGCCTGCTTGGGGTCGAATTCTCGCCCGTGCTTGTCTAGCAACTGCGAAAGGGAAGCCTCGATGTCGACAATTTCGCCAATGAGCCCCGATTTCAGAATGACCATCAGGTGGTTGAATGCCGGGCAATGGGCCGTTTTGTTCGCTTCCATCAAAATGACGCCCTGTGCCTTAGCGAACCTGTAAAGTTCCTTGGCCTTGTCGCCGTTCAGCACCATGGGCGTTTCGCATAAAACATGTTTCTTGGCGAGTAGGGCCGACTTTATGTTTTCGGAGTGCTCAAGGTGGGGTGTCGCAATATACACGGCATCAACAAGACTGTATAAATCTTCAAGAGTACTGCAGGCCTTGATACCTTCGAAATGGCTGGCGAACGTGTTTAATGCATTTTTGTCGGTGTCGTATGCGGCGCAGACTTTTACTCCGCTCACGACTTCGGCTTCGGACGGGAACCGTTGTGCAACGCGACCGCAGCCGACAATTCCAACTCTCAGGGTTTCCTGGGAATTGTTTCGCAACATTGTGGAACTGATGCCTTCGGTGCGTGGAAGATAAACCACCTGGCAGAATTCACTCAGGTAATCGAATTTTCCTTCCCAGTCGTTACCAATGGCAAAAATATCAACATCGTATCTTTGAATGTCGTCAATTTTTTGGCCGACATAGTCCTCGATGATAATCTGGTCGGCAAGCCCGGTTGCCTTGACTGCCTCGACGCGTTCCAGAACGTTGTTGCGTACATTTAACTTGCCCCGGTCGCGGTCAAAGTTGTCGTTGGTAACGCCAACAATCAGGTAATCGCCAAGAGCCTTCGCTCGCTTGAGCAGGTTTATATGCCCTTGGTGCAATAGATCGTACGTGCCGTATGTGATTACCTTTTTCATTATGGCCTATAAAATAGAAATTTCACGATTTCTTGATTTTGATGGGCCGTGCTAAGGGGCTTTAAAAGTCTTATGCCTTCATGCTTTGTATAGTTTTAGAAAACATTTCGCCCAGGTTTGTTTGGGGCTTCCAGCCGAGCGCCTTCAGCTTTGAAGTATCAAGGTTCATGTGCAACGTCTTGGCGTACCCGAAGCTGGAAATGTCGGTTTCTTCCACCTTTACCTGGATTTTGCCTTGGGCAATCTTTTGGGCGACAAGTTGTGCCATTTCGTAAATGGAACAATAGGTGTCTTCGTTGGCGGCGTTGTAGGCTTCTGCGTTCTTTCCTTTGGTGAGTACCGTGAGAATTGCGCTTACGGCATCCAAGGTGTACAGGTAGCTGCGCTTGGTTTCGCCTTTGGTGTGCAATATGATGTCGCGGTTTTCAATGGCGCATCTAGAAAAGTCGGCGAAAACACGTCCGTCGTTGTATTGAACACCCGGGCCGAATGTTTGAGTCAAGCGGATGACCTTGGCGGGAACCTGGAACTGGCTTGCGTATGCAGTGCAGAGTGTTTCGCAAAGACGTTTTCCTTCGGAATAGCTGGAACGAACATTCATGGTGTCCAGGTCTGTCCCGTGGCTTTCAAAAATCTTGTCATCGTTGGGGGGCGTCCCGTAAATTTCCATGCTGGATAGGTATACAAACCCTTGGACGTTTTTCTGTCTTGCGAAATCCAGCATATTTTTGGTCCCGTTCAATGCAATTTCGATAATGCTGACGGGCGCTTCGACAAAAGCCTTGCTGGACGTCTCGCTGGCGGCATGAATGACGTAGTCGACGTGGCCATCAAAGACGATGGGCTCGCGGATATCTCCCGTTACGAACAAAATGTTCTGTTCGTAGTTCTGGAACATCTTTTTTGCCTTGTTTTCGTCACGGACAAAGGCTACGATTTTTGCCGAGGGAACATTTGTAGCAATAGCCTTGATGATGGTGCTTCCGATAAGTCCTGTGGCGCCAGAAATAAATATGGTCTTGTTTTCTAATGCGCCAAAGACAGCGGTGTTTTGCGCACCGAGTTCCTTTATCTCGTCAATTAGTTCTTTTTCTGAACGCATGCCTACTCCAATCCGTAAATCTGGGCGTCTTCCTTGACTTGTAAAATCGCCCTCATCATATAGAAATCATCGGGAGTCGTAATCTTGATGTTTTCGAACGGCCCGTCGGTCATGTGGAGATGGTAACCGTAATGTTGCATCAGAGTGCAGGAATCTATAAAATCGTGGCGGTTCTCGGAAAGGGCCTTTTCATGTGCAGCGAGGATATCCTTGAGCCAGAAACATTGTGGGGCCTTGGCGACTCGGGAATGGGGCCTGTCCTGCACAACCTTTATGTTGTTTTCATCGTCGATTTCAACAAGAGTTTCCTTGACTGTTGCGCTCGTGATTGAAGAACCGAATTGCTTGACGCATTGAACGTTTTGCGAAAGTAACTGGGAATTGATTAGCGGGCGTACCCCATCGTGGATGAGTACGATGGACGGTTCGTCTTTGGCAATGTCATTTGCTGCGCGAAGACCGTTGTAAATGGATAACTGCCCAGATTCGCCTCCGGGGACGACTGCTTTGATTTTTTTGAGATGGTATGTATCTATTAGCTTTTTGAGATGGTCGATCCATTCCTTTACGCAGACGACAACAACAGAATCAATGTCTTCGCAGTTTTCAAAATGCCCGATGGTGTGGACAATGATGGGCTTGTCGTGAATCTTTAAAAACTGTTTCGGTAGGTCTCTGCTGTGCATGCGGGTCCCGACGCCGCCTGCGAAAATGACGCCAATATTCATAGTGCTATTTTTCCTCTTGCCTTCAAAAAATAGAAAAAAAGAACATTTGTCTTGCTCAAAAAAGTATATATTGAGCTCAATCAACATGAAATGGGGCTGGATGGGAATGATCTGTAATTGTGGTTGACATGCGATTTTGTGTATGTGAATATAAAATTTTATGTGTGTTACTTATGGGGGCAATGCTTTTTGCCTGTAGTAACAGTGATTATTCATATACTGTTGAAGAAATCAATGCTCTGGTAGAAACGGGAGGTGCTTATTCAATTCTGGAGGATTTGAATAGGACTTACCCGTATGCGGGAATTCCAAGAGTGGTCATTGAAACGGAAGGAAATGTTGCTGTTAGCGACCGTGAAACGGAAATCCCTGCGACAATGTGGATTTGGGGAGAACATGGCCTTGAAGCCGATGCGATGGAATTGACTATCCGGGGGAGAGGAAATTCTTCTTGGATGACTCCTCAAAAAGGCTATAAGCTTGAATTTGTTCAGAAACAGTCCCTGCTGGGAATGCCCGAGGATAGGGACTGGGCGCTTGTTGGAAATTATGCGGACAAGTCCTTGATGAAAAATTACCTCATGTACCGTCTGTCTGATAGGATTGGCGCGTACTACTCGCCTCGATGCGAATTTGTAGAATTCTTTCTGAACAATGAATATCTAGGCGTTTACTTGTTGACGGAAACCATCAAAAAATCACGGAACAGGATAAATCTTCCTGAAAATGAAAATTCTTATATAGTTGAAGTCGATGGCAAGTACAAAAAAGGCGAACAAGTTATTTCTTTGAATGTGCTGAAGAGTACGGGTGAAATGCCGTTTCGTATTCATGAACCAAGAAATGCGTCTGAAGAAAGCCTTGCTGCGTTGAAAAACTATCTTCGAAATTTCGAAAAATATTTAAAAAGTGTTGTTGTTGGTAAAGACAATGGCATGAATGACTGGATTGACGTGGATGAATATGTGAAGCATTTTTGGCTTCAGGAATTTTCGAAGAATCCTGATGCGGCTTTTTATACAAGCGTTTATTTTACCTGGGCTCAAAATGATGTCATAAGGATGGGGCCGATTTGGGACTTTGACCTTTCTTTTGGAGGACATATAAAAGAACATATAAGACTGACCGAAGGCTGGCATGTGAAAAATTCTTATTGGAATGCCTACGTGTTTAAGGATTCGGTTGTGAGAAATACAATGGTTCGCTTTTGGCATCAAAATAAGTCGTCTTTCCGAAAACTTTTAACGGATGTGGATTCCTTATACAATGTACTGGAAAAGGCAGCTGAGAATAATTTTAGACGCTGGAGAATCCTTAAGCATATTGACGGGAATATCCACTTTGCGGCCCATGAAGACTATGAGGATGCTGTCGAAGGCCTGAAAAAATGGATTATCGAAAGGTACTTTTGGATTGAATTCGCGATGCGAAAGGAAAACTTATCTTACGTTGGCGTCAATCCACTGGATTCGTTGATTAATCCAGGCCTTTAAACTATCTACGGATTCGTTGTAGTTCTTGTAAGAATCGACAAAGGGCCAGTCCGTGTCGTTTTGTAGCGTGGGCCAGCGCTTGAATTCGTTTACAGAAGCCTTGCTTAAACGTTTCGCGGCGGGTTCTAAGGAATCAATGGCGTCTAAGAATGTCTTGCGGTTGTCTTTCCAATACTGAACAACTGCTTTCTTGAATTCGTCATTTTTGAAAAGATGCTTGTACCACCCTTGATAACGGACGTACCAGTCGTAGGGGCTCATCATTCTCGTGTTTCCGATTCCGTAGGCGACATCGAAGTCCCAAACTGGTCCCATTTGGAACGGGGTGTTGTATTGCCAAGTGATAAAGATGCTTCGCCCGAATGCTCCGTCAATGTTCTTTGAAAATTCTTGGATCCAGTAGTAGCGCACAAAATCTTCAATATCGATCCATTTAGAAAGCGCAATGCTGTCGTTAGAAATACCTTTTTCAAATTCGTTGATGTGCGATTCTAGAAGTTCAAGGCTTTGTTGGGTTGGGTTTTTGGGATACTTGATGTTGAAAGTACAATTGAGGTAACTCTGCAATAGTATATCGTCATCATCTGCATCTCTCGTTTTTTCAAAAAGGAAACTGGAATCACTTTTGGGAATGTTGACTCGATGCTCAGCAACTTTAACGTGTTCTACCAGTAGATAGATTCCCATATAGTTGCGGTTCAGGTATAGTTCTACGAATTGATTGCGGGGAGAATAGTCATCATGCAAAGTGTGCGCTAACTGGTAAGTGAAATGATTTCGGAGCATGCTTTTGTCACGTTGGTTGGAAATCAAATCCCATTCCTTGTCTTTTGGCATTCCGAATAAGCTCTGTTTTTGTTCAAAATTTAGCTTGATGCTGTATTTTACCATGGTAAAGCTGGAATGCCCGCGCCCTTTAACGGTCAAATCTAAAACTTCGCTTTCGGGGCCATTCTTGCCGTAAATTTGCAACATAGAGGGAATCTTTGTTTCTCTATCATTGATTTGAGCGAAGTTTTCCGTTTCAATTACAAGTCGAGGCAAGTCTGCGTAGGGGTATTCTGAATCGTCCAACGGCAAAAAATCGGGGTTGCTCTCGGTGTCGTTCCAAACACATGAGGTAAGGAATAGACCGAGTGAAAATAATATGACGATAGACTTATGCATTTAGGGATTGTCTTCCCCATTGATGTTAAGCGTTTGCATTAGGGAGTCAAGACGGTGTGTGATTTGGATAGCTCCGAGATGGGCTAAGTGTTCTTCGTCTCTAGCCATTTCGTCGGAATAATCGTGGTCGCCCATTTTATTTTCGTCCATCAAGATGAAATAAGGGTATTTCTTGCTTAAGTCGTTAAGGTCGTTAAGGACAGAAATAGCCTTGCTACGTTGAGGCCCGCCGTAACCGAATGATCCTGTGTTTTTGTAGCCAGGACTTTGCGGGAAAATAATCCCAATGATGTAGATTTGGTTCTTGTTGCAGCTTTCAACAATGTCTTTAAACATCTTAAAAGAATTTTCATAAAGAGAGGGGTCTTTTTCCATCCATGTAGAGTCATGCCCAATTGTAGGATTTTCGCTCCAGCCGGCAACATCGTTATATTGTTCGTAACCTCTAGTATCCCTGAATTTTTTAGCGTATGTGGATCCCCCTATGGATTCATAAGTAAGTTGATACATGTTGTCTGGAAGTCCATCTTTCCAAAATTGATGATTCTGGTCGTAAATATATCCAGGAAACTCCTTGTATTCTGAATAGAAGAAATTGTTATTGCTAGTAGGCTTTATCCACCATAAGTCAATATCTAATGAAACAACCAAATACCTAATCTTTTTTACATGTGGCATCACGTAATTAAAATAAAGAAAAGATGTTTCATTTAAAGTGAATCCAGAGTTTCCCAAATTGATAGCATGGAATGGTTCGCTAAAATTGTTTGGAATGATGCTGTTTTTTGAACGAGATGAACCGAGTATAACCGTGTTTGAAGTGTCCTTGTATTTCCAAAGAAGCTCCATTTTTATGCGCATGTTTATTGCTTTATAGCTTGCGCCTGGTTTATAATATATTCCTGCGCTATCAGGGTCAAGTGCAAATCCGCTGCTACTAGACAGGTTGGAATCTTCACCAGCGTTGCTGCTAGATGATGAAACATTCATTTGTGGCTTTGTCCAAAAACAAGGATGCCATACTTCATCACCTTCGATAAGGTCTGTGATATTTTGACTGGTGAGATTTATCAGTGAAATTCTTTTGTGGGCTCCATTGGAATTTACAAGGGTTGCGACAATGTTGTTGTTTGTTTCGCCAACAGTCCATTCGCTGTGGTCAAAAGTATAACCAGTTGGAGCCTGTACATAGCTTGTTAATTTTCCAGTGCTATCGGCAATAAGGATGTACTGGTGCGTCGAGTATTTTTTCCCGACAAAGGTTTGGCCGGTTTTCCCGCCGAAGTCCAGAAACGCAGTGCGTCTAGAGTTGTCTTTAGAAAGAGATGCGTTGCAGGCTTGTTCGTTATTGTACCAAATAGTGTCTTTGTCGTGAACTCTTGCTCGTAAAAGTCTTGCTCCAGATATTGCTAAGCCGTTGCTTATGCCTCCATGGTATGCTCCGTCAAATAGCTTTTGTGGTTTGCCGAATTTACCGTTTGCAAAAGTGACTTGCCAGGTGCTATAGCTTTTAAATGTCGTTTCGTCTTTGTTGTTTCCTGGGTTTGTAACGTAGGTAATGACGGTATCTCCGTTTTCGAGTACATTCCAACGGGGAATGGCGGCACTTTCAACATTAAGTTTTACCAAGTTCGACCCAATGGAATCTATGTGCCTGACATAAAGCGATGATTGGTTAGAAACCCCTTCAAGCCCGGTGCAGAAAGCGACCCAATTACCATCTGGTGAAATGTCAGGATGGTATGCGGAAATGGTATCGACAATTTCGTTAATCGAACTTCCATTTTCATTGTAATCGATAAAGGCCAGATTCCCTGTCAGGTCGTTGCGGAAAATCATTTTCATGTAGCTGGTTTTTGAAAAATCCCAAAGGTCAACGGCTTTGGCAAGAATCGAAATGGGGGAGCTTGAGGTGATTCCGTCGTTGTTCATCCAGGTGGCGTTAGGGATTGTTCCAATAACGAGGCGAAACCCGATATAATCTGCATGAGATGCCGATGTGACGGTGTATACATCACCCCGCGAGAACAGGCTTGGCTTTGAAGAATCGGTTTCGGTATCAAAGTTTTTTATAACTCTTTCGTCGAGATCGTTTGCGTTTTTTGCACCTGCAAAATTCACAATAGTTGTGTCTTTTAATTTTCCCAAATAGTCATTTGACCATTCTCTTAAGTTATTTGGAAAATGTAAATCGTACGAACCACTTGCACCTTTAATCCATTCTGCTTCGGTTGGAAGACGGAACCCTTTACGCTCCGCATAGAATAAAAATCCACTTAAGTTTGTGCAGTGTCCTTCGTTATCAAAAGTTGTATTTGCATAGTCGTAAACGGTGTCGAGTTTCGCCTGTTTGCTTTTTTTATTGGCAAAAAGAACCGCGTCAAAGAAGGTTATGTCGGTAATGGGTTCGTTGTTGTTGCATTTTAAGGATTGCGCGAGCTTTGTTCCTTCCATTACCGATTTGAAATCCTTGCATCTAACTAAGGCTGAATCCATAAAATAGTCGTAATCTAGGATGGCTCTTAATTCCGGAGTTTCGGTTTCTTTGGCTCCTTTTTTGTTTGTGCCTATAATGGCAGCCCTTTCGGATCCTTTAACAAGTATCATTCCCTCATGGGATTCTTTGGTCGAATCAGCTGCGTTTTGAATAGGGTCTGGTTCCGAAGATGAGACGTTGCTACTGTTGCTGCATGCTCCCAAGAAACAGACAATCATTGCAAAGAGGAAAAATTTTTTTACCATGTTAAGAAATATAGTATATAAAGATGATTTTACTAAAGGTGTTTTTCGGCTCTTAGACTTAAATTTTTAAATTTGAATGGTAGTAAATGACTGTACCTGCAAAAAGGATCCTCTATTTTTTTCTTGTCTTGCTTTTGCTTGGCTCGGTCTCTGCTTTTGCCCGCGAATCCATTCTGCCTGTTCGCGCCCCTGAAAGCTACGCCCTGTTTGGCGGTCTTGCGGAACTTCGCGACGATGTTTACAGCGCGGACCTGAATGTGGCAGGGGAATTCGCTCCTTGTCACTGTTTTAGTGTTTATGGCGATTTTTCGTATAGGCTTGTAAGCTACGAATACGATGTCATGTTCCATGACCAACGTCACGAGGCGTTGAACTTGCATGTCAATGGCCTGAATGAATCCTATTTGGGCGTAAAGCTGATGCCTTTTTCTTTAATGGGAATCGATTTCAATTGGCGGCTTCCTCCCCGTGAAGGTTCCCGCGTCAACCGCTTTTACCGAATCGGGGTTTCGCCTTACGGCCTTTATGAATTTTCTCGTAATATGACCTTAGGCGCCGCTATGGGGTATTATGTCTTTCTCGAAGACCGCAATTTTCAGCCGGGTGATGAACTGGACGTAAAGGGTTCCATTACGTGGAAATTACTTTGGGACCGCGACGATTATTCTGGCTGGAAGTTGGATTATGTTTTCCTGTACCGCTGGCGGATTCAAGAATCCAGAAACCTGAATCTGGATAGGCCGTATCAAAAAATGGACGACCTTTATCGCGGTTTTAGAATGCGTATCGATGCGGCCCGTTATTTCCCGGTGCTCAAGAATTCCTTGGGTGTTGCACTCTTTTACGAAATGAATCGCGGTCACTTGTTTGGAATGGAAACGGGCCATACCTTAGGGCTTTATGCAAAGTTTATGTTCTTATAAGGCGATTTTGATTGGTGCCGGAACCATGGGCAATCGACATAAGCGTTTATTCGAGCAGGATGGCGTTGAGTTTATTGGAGTTGCTGACACTACCGCCGAGGCTGCATCCCTATTTGATCAAATTGCCGTCGGTAAGCTAGCGCCTGACTTTGCTGTCGTTGCATCTCCTGCTGTAACGCATGAGGAATACGTCAAAAAATGTATCGAAATCATGCTTCCGGTGCTTGTCGAAAAGCCGGTGGCGATTTCGTTCGAAAAAGCGGAAGAATTCCAGCGTATCGCCCTGGAACGCAATGCATTTGTCTTTGTCGGCCATTCGGAACGCTACAACCCGGCGATTGAAGAATTCGTGAAGACTGATTTTTTCAAGGAAATGCAGGATTACTTCAAATACTGGTTCCTCCAGAAACAAGATGCTACACCGGTCTATTTTAAGTTTACGCGAACCCACGGTTTTTCGCCGCGTAACCGCGATGTCTCCGTGGAATATGACCTGATGGTCCACGACATGGACTTGCTTTGTTCCTTTGTCGACAAGAACGCGATGATGTACCAGTCGTTTCATTGCGATGAATTGTCTGACGACCGGGTTCACGCCTTCTATGATCTCAGGACGTTAAAGGCCGAATTCATAGCGGATCGCAATTGTGCCGAGGACCGTCGCACGGTAGAAATTTCGATGAATGGCTGTTCCGTAACTCTGGATTTGGGAGCCTATCGCAATGGCAATCCGGCATATGCCTTGCAAAAGGAACATCAGGCTTTTCTAAATTATTTAGACTCTTACAAAAATACAGCGCAAAGTGAAGAACCTGATTGCGGTTGGTACGTTTGTTTTTATGATGCCTGCTATGCAGTGACAATGGTTTCCTTGGTTGGTGAAGTGTATAAAAAGGGGAGAGCGAATGAAATGGATGCAAAATAAGGTCGTAGCGGTGCTTTATCTGTTCTGCGCTGCGTATGCCTTGGCCTATCTTCCTGGTGAAACGGGTTTTGTTTCTCTAGAAAATGAGCATGGCATTTGGGGGAACCCGGCGGGGCTTGCCGCCTTTGATTCCAAGGGAGCGCTCGTCAGTTACGATTATGATAATGCTGTCAAGAACTTCCGTATCGGTGGAAATCTAGAGCACTGGGCTGCTGGTTTTGACTATACCCAGGGGCCCAATCGTCTCGATGTTTCTCGCTGGAGCCTGACTCACGGAAATGCCTTGTGGAATCGAGTGATTTTTGTAGGCGAACGCCTTAATGCAACACGTACGGCGCGCTACAACGGTACGGAATGGAGCGTGGATTTGGGCTTGATGCTGCGCCCGCTTTCGTTCGTTTCTCTAGGCTATTCTTGCGATAATGCGCTGTATGTTGGCCCGCAGGCTCCCGATCGTGTGCAGAATTTGGGCGCTACCTTGCGTTTAGGCCCTCTCTTTAGCGTGAGTTACGATGTCGAAGATTTCGAAGACCATCGCTTGCTTATAGAACTTGGCCTGTATGGCGTCCGCTGGGGGCTTCGAGTTCCGTTGCATGGCGATGACGAATACCGCCTTACCTTTTCAACAAGTTTGGGTGGCTACAACAATGTGGCCTTGCATGTGTACGATGACATGCTGCCCAAGGGCGGTGCTTGGGGGTATCACAGTGCCCGCAATCCGAATGCTTCTTTGAGTGCGCAGATTATCCGTGTGCCGCTAGATATGACAGTTTCTGAAAGCGAAGAGGAGTTTTCGTTCTTTAGAAAAAGCTCCATTTGCATTTGGCATGTGCGTAACCTGTTTGAACATATGTTGCGAGACCCCGCTTGTGGATTGGTCATTTTGGATTTTTCTGGCTACAAGGGTAATATCGGAATCTCCAGTGAAATTGACCGTTATGTGAAAAAGCTCAAGATGCGCGGCGGCAAGGTTGTTGCCTACATGGACGATATTCGGCCCGCCGTATTGCTTGCTTCTGCCCATGTAGACCGTATTGTGGTGGAGCCCTCGGCTCATATGAATTGGCGAGGCCTTGGCGGCAACATTCTCTTTTATAAGGGCCTGTTCGATAAGCTGGGCGTGAAGGTGGAATTCTTGCGCCACGGCAAGTACAAGTCGGCTGTGGAACCCTACATTGCTGATTCCATGTCGGCGGAATCCCGCGCAAATTTTGACACTCTTTACAGCGATTTGTGGACTTCTTTGCAAACCTATATTTCCATGCGCAGTGTAGGGGCCAAGATGAGTGCCAGTCGGGCTTATGAACATTTGGATTCCTTGGCCTCGGAACCCTTGGTAACAGCTTCTGCAGCAAAGCGAGCTGGCTTGGTGGATACCTTACTCTATTTGGATCAGGTGCCGACCTATGCACTCAAGACATTCTTTGGCATTGATTATCCCAATGCGGCGTATCGCACTTGGAATCCGACAGACAAAAAGATCTTCAATGAAAGCTGGACGCCGCGGGCAAAGATTGCCCTCTTGAATATTGACGGTACTATTGATTCTCGCATGGAAAAATCGGTGCTTGAATCGATTCGCAAATTACCCTCTTCTGGTGCCGAAGCCTTGATTGTGCGCATTTCTTCGCCGGGCGGTTCCGCAATTGCTTCTGACAAAATTTGGGCGGCGCTTCGCCATATAAGTGAACAGGGAACGCCCGTGGTTTCTAGCATCGGCTACATGGGTGCTTCGGGCGGCTATTACATCGCCTGCGCCGGCGACAAGATTCTTGCTGAACCGATGGCGATTGTGGGTAGCATCGGCATCTATGGTGGCAAAATTGATGCTTCGGGCTTGATGGATAAAATTGGACTCAAGGCAGAAACTGTCAAGACGCATGAATATGCCGATGCCACTACGTTTACACGCCCCTGGACAGACCGCGAACGTGCCGCCCTGCAAGCGTACATGGATGAATTCTATGACCGCTTTACCGGAGTCGTTTCAAAGGCTACGAAAATTCCGCAGGCAACTGTAGATACGGCGTACGGTGGCGGGCGAGTGATGATAGGCGTTAAGGCGCTGCAGGCTGGGCTTGTGCATGGCCTCGGTGGAATTGATGATGCTATTGAAGTCGCAAAGGAACTTGCTGATATCGGTGAGTATACCGATGTTGATTTGCAGGTGCTTGGCTCAGGTCATTCCTTCACGCTGCCGACTCCCGGCTCCAAGATGCTGTATGAACTGTCCGACTGGACGGATTATATTTGCGACTTGAGCCGCCCGCAGCTTTGGGCTATCGAGCCCGCCCTTTTTGACCCTGCTTTGTTAGGTATGGAATAATGCTTTATATTGTCCTTACGGTTTTAGGTTGCCTTGCCATTTCGGCGTTCTGCTCGGTGACAGAAGCGTCGTTTTACAGCATGCCGCCTGCGACTATTGAATTGCTGCAAAAACAGAAAAAGTTCACGGCCCGCTACATGGTGCACGTCAAAGAAAATATTGACCGCTACATTGCTTCGGTGCTGGTGGTGAACACGATTGCCAATACGGTTGGGGCTTCGCTTGCTACGGCCCTTGCGGTCAAGAATCTGCCGCCGATTGGACAGGTGTCGCTCCCGATTATTCTGACGGTGCTGATTCTTTTGTTTGGAGAAATCACTCCGAAAACGCTGGGTGTCAAGCAGGCTAAAATTGCAGCCCCCTTGGTGGCGGTACCATTCTATTATATTACCATCGTTCTTTCGTGGACAGGCATTATTTGGCTGTGCCTCACGCTGACTAAGCATTGGACTCGCGAAAAAGAAGACAAGAAGGATGTGAGCATCGATGATATCAACAGCCTTGTGAGTCTTGGGCTTCGCGAAGATGTGATTGACCGTCAGCAGTCGGTGGTCATCAAGAATATTTTGGCGCTAAAATCGGTGCCGGTGCGTAAGGTGATGACGCCGCGCCAGGTGGTGTTTTCGCTTAAGGCGGATTCTACCATCGGTGAGTCTCTTGACGAACGTGGCAACTGGCCGTTCTCCCGTGTGCCGCTTTACGAAAAAGAAAAGGACAATTGGATCGGTATTGTGCTCCGCCGCGATGCATATAACAAGCTTGCCGAAGGCCTGCGCGATGTGAAGCTTCGCCAAATGATGCGTCCGTTACAGCTGATTCCTGATAGTCTTACGCTAGACAAGTTGCTGCTCCGCTTTTTAAAGCAGCGTGGACACGTTGTGGGTGTTGTCGATGAATGGGGTGCCATTGCCGGCATCGTCAGCCTTGAAGATGTCCTCGAAGAAATTCTCGGCCGCGAAATTGTCGATGAATACGACGAAAACGTGGACCTTCAGGAAACCGCCCGCCGCCGCTCCAAAGCTCTCGCCCGCATCCGCCAACAAGATAAAGGGAAAAAATTATGAATTCGGAATTCAGATTTCAGAATTGTGTAATGTCAACTCTGAATCCTAAAATCCGAAATCAGCATTAATTTCAACTCCGAAATCCGAATTCTGAACTCTGAATTGTACTATGGCTGAAACAAAACCAAATTACTTTCCTGCGCTAGACGGTCTTCGTCTGCTCGCAAGCGTTAACATTGTAATGCTGCATCTGGGTTCTTCTAGCGCCCTCAACTACATGTCCGACTACAAGTGGATTATGCCCATTGTAAACGCTCCGGCATTTGCAGCGGGCATCTTCTACGTACTCGCCGGCTTCCTTTTTGCAAGCAAGTTCAGCGACCCGGACCGAATCGTCCCGGTCATTCCCTTCATGTTCAGCCGCATTGCAAAGCTGTACCGCCTGCACTTCTTCATGACGCTCCTCATGTTCGTGGTGCTCGTCTTCAAGTTCAGCGGTTATACGCATCTGCCCGGCCTCTCCGAAATAGGTGATTGCGCCGCGGCCGGCCTTGCCAAGATGACTCATCCGTGGCGAAGCCTCTTTCTGCACATCACGCTCACTTGGTCCATTGTCCCCGATCTTGGCATGAAACTGAATGAGCCGTCTTGGTCTCTCACCAGCTTTTTCGTGTGCTATGCCGTAACGCCTTGGTTCAGTCGCTGGCTATTCAAGCAGAGTGACCGCACGCTATGGGTGCTTTTCGGAACGCTCTTTATTCCCGGCATTTTGTGGGCCACATTCTTTGGCCTCTCCGATAATCTTTGGTTCGAAAGCTACGATGCCAAGTACCGTTTCTTCCATATTTTTGCCCCCGTCCGCATTTTTGAGTACCTGTTCGGAATGGTCCTCTTCAGGCTTTTCAAAGAAGGCCACTTCGATTTCCTCAAGCGGAATTTTGCCAGCGGCTTCGCCCAACTCATCATGCTTGCCGCCATTTATGGCAGCTTGTTCTTGATGCGTCCGGAACTGAATCCCGGCTTCAACTATTTCTTCCACCATTCCCTTCCGATTTTGCTGTACGGACTTTTTCTGGTGTCTCTACTCACGGGTAAGGGTTTTATGGCACGTTTCTTCTGCATTGGAATCGTCCGTAAAATTGGTCGTGCATCGTTTTATCCGTACCTGATTCACCTGCCGATTATTACGATTGCCTGGGGAATCTGCAACTTGAATTGCCCCAAGAATACGATTCTTTTGCTAATCTTTATTTACACAATAAGCACGCTTTATAGTGAATTTAAGGTATGGCGTCGCAAAAAGAAAAAGGCGATGATGGCGTTAAATAAGAACCCGTAATTTCGAAGAGAACATTTAGAGAACTTTTTGTTCCGAAAATATTACCGATAAACTTACATTTGCAACTTTATTATTACACTAGGAACCTTACCGCAAAAGGTTCCCAGTTTTATATTTACAAACGGGTGTAAAAGTCATTAAAAAGGAAATCCTATGAAAAATATTTTCAAAATGGCGATGGGTGTTTTGGCCCTTTCTGCTGTTTACTCTATGGCGGGACAGTACCCCTTCCCGCAGAACATGAAACATCCGCACGGCAACATCATTGAATATGCCGATACGGATATGATCAAGGAACACTATAAGCTTTGGAAACAGGCTTGGTACAACGCTTCCAATGGCTGGGTTTATGCACCGGAAGGAACATGCTCTACGGTTTCCGAAGCAATTGCCTATGGTATGTTGATTACCGTGTACATGGACGAACAGGATGTGTTCGATAAGCTTTATAGCGTTTGGACATCCAATGGTGGTGACGGCGGTGGTATGAACTGGCGTATCGGTTGCAGTGCTGACAATGGTTCTGCAACGGACGCTGACGAAGATGCTGCTCTCGCACTCGTGATGGCTTCTAAACAGTGGAAAAAAGACTCCTATCTGAGCGATGCCACGAAAATCATCAACTGGATGACTCAGAATGACGTTGATGGCAACAACTCCCTCAAGCCGGGAAGTGGCTGGAATCCGGCTCTTAACCCGAGCTATGTGATGCCTGGTCATTATCGTCTGTTTGAAAAGGTGACTGGAGACTCTAAATGGTCTACGATTCGTAAAAAGGCAGTGCAAGACTTGCTTGCTTGCCAGGACTCCAAGACGGGCCTTGTGGGTGACTGGTGTGACTGGAGCTCTCACAAGACTATTTCTTCTCCGGGTGCTGCTGTTTCTAACGATATCGGTTCCTATGATGATGCTGCCCGTACGCCGTGGCGCACTGCCTGGGCATACTACTGGTATGGCGACAGCGACTCCAAAAAATTTAACGAAAATCTTGCCAAGTGGCTTATTCCGAATACCCGCACTGCCAGTGGTGTGAATTCGGGGTATAAGTACGTTAATGACACGTATGCAGCGGATGAAAGCAAGACCCGTAACTTTATTTCTTCGACTTTCTCCGGCGGTCTCGGCCTTGCAACATCTTCTTTGGAAAGTGACGAAGCAAAGAGCTATCTTGGTACTGTTTATTCTGTTCTTAAGGAGAAGAAAAGCTGCGCAAGTGCAGATGGTTGCGGTCAATCTGTTCCGGGTGAAAAGTATTATCCTGCAACTTTGAATGTGCTTTATCTCCTCATCTTGACGGGTAACATGCCCAACCTCTATGATTTGACTGGCTTTGAAAAGTTTACTCCGGATCCGTCTAAGGCTCCTTCGGTGAGCCAGATTGGTGGTGTGCAACAGGCTCATGGCGATACCGCTGTTGGTATTTCGGGTCTTTGGAACTGGGGCGGTTATCACGATAAACTCGGTATTGGAACTGTGATGGTTCCGGATTCTGGTACATCTCCGCTTTATAAGAAGGATGACGGCTATATCTATGCCGAAGCTTCGATGGAAATTGGCCCTGAACCGGAATGGACTAAGGAAAAGTATGATGTGTGCCAGAGCAATCCGGCTCAGTGCGAACTCAAGTATCCTTCTGCAGGTATTGCAGTTTCTTTCAAGAAGGACGAGTGCAAGCAGACGAAAACCTGTGGTGTTGATTTGACCACATTAGGAATCAAGTATCTCCGTGTGACGTTGAAGTCTTCTGGCCCGATTCGCATGGCTGTTCTTAATACCATTACGGATGAAAACGATGCTAAGAAGCTTAATAACATCGGTGCTGGTTCTGAACCGGGAATCTATGTGGATCCGACCAATGGTTATGAGACCATCGTTTATGATTTGACTCCGACGACCTATGGTTTCAAGGGTCTCGGTGGTGGGAACGAAATCGCTATTCTTAGTTGGGTTGACTCGACCAATTCTGCTCTTCCGAAAGGCTCCGATATTCTGAAGAATGCCAAGGGCCTCAAGTGGGAAGTTAAGGCTGAACAGGGTGGCATTGGCGAAATCTCTATTTCGGCAGTTGAATTCCTGGATGCAAGCAAGCAGGTGGTTGATCCTGTCAAGCTAACTGGAGTGAATGTTCCGAATCAGACGAATCCGAATCCTGGTACCAACCCGACTGCAATCAAGGTGGCTGCTGCTCCGGCCATGGCCAAGGTTTCTGTCTCTGGCATGAACATCGCTGTTGAAGGCGCCAAGGTTGGTGCTGACATCGCCGTGTTCACTCTCCAGGGCAAGAAGGTTGCTGCTTCCAAGGCTATCTTCGGTAAAGCTTCTGTGACCGTGCCGACCAAGGGTGTCTACCTGGTCCGCGTCGGTAACAAGCTCTCCAAGGTGAACGTCAAGTAATCCTGCTGATTAGCGAAAGACTATAAAGCGAAGGTCCTCGGCACTGCCGAGGACCTTTTGCTATTTTTCTAGCTTTTTCAACCGTCAGCAGTCGGCAGTCAGCTGTCTACTGTTTACTTCCTACTTCCTACTGTCTACTGCCTACTGCGGCGAAGCCGCTACATCTCTTCCAGTTCCATTCCCTTTGTCTCCTTGATGAACTTGGCCACAAAGAAGATACTGAACGCAGCGAAGAAGGTGTAAATCAAGTATGTCGGTCCGACGCCAATGCCGTCTTTACCCGTAAGCACCGGGAAGCTCCATGTGACAACGAAGTTTGCGCCCCACTGTGCAAGGCCGCAAATGGCGATAGCCACGGCACGAATGCGGTTGTTGAACATTTCGCCGAGCATCACCCACATGACCGGTCCCCATGTTGCTGCGAAGAACGTAATGTAGAGGTTTGCTGCAATCAAAGCGATGACGCCTGCTGCATGGGGGAGGCTGCCGTCGACATTGGCGCTCATGAAGCACATCGCGAGCGTTCCAAGGGTGACTGCCATGCCAATGCTACCAATGAGAAGCAGCGGCTTACGTCCGATCTTATCGATAAGCATAATGGCGACAATGGTCATCACCAGGTTCACGCCGCTCGAAATCACGCTCGTAAGGAAGGCGTCGCTTTCGCCAAAGCCAACGCTCTGCCAAAGCATGGTGCCGTAATAGAAGATGACGTTGATGCCCACAAGTTGCTGCAAGATGGCAAGACCGAGGCCAGCCCACACAATCGGGGCGATACGCTTTTTGCCGCCGACCAATTCGAGCAAATCGGCAAGCTTTGCCGGCTTTTCGTTCTTGAAGGTTTCGTGGATAGATTCGATTTCTTTGTCGACGCCTTCGGAATCAATCTTGGCAAGTACCGCTTTAGCCTCTTCTAGGCAACCCTTGTGCACAAGATATCGCGGTGATTCGGGGAGTTTCCAGGCGGCAATGCCGTAGAGGGCTGCCGGGACGATTTCGACCCAGAACATGATTTGCCAAGCCTTAAAACCGCCAAAGAGCTCGTTGTTGGCAGAACCTGCCAAGCGAACGATCACGTAGTTCGAAAGCAATGCCACGAAAATGCCGATCACGATGGCGAACTGCTGCATAGACCCCAAGCGCCCACGCAAATGGGCCGGTGCCGTTTCTGCAATGTAAATCGGGGCGATAATCGATGCCACACCGATACCTACGCCGCCAATCACACGCCAGAATATAAAGTCCGGAATCCCGAACGGGACGCCCGAACCGATAGCACTCACTAGGAACAAGGCCGATGCGGCAAGCATACAGCGTACGCGGCCGAACATGTCGGCAAGGCGGCCTGCAAAGTAGGCTCCGATAGCCGCGCCAATCAGAGCAAGCGACACGGCCCAGGCAAGCTGGTAGTCTGTCGCGTTAAAGTGAATTTTCAAGGCCCCGTTCGCGCCGTTAATCACGGAAGAATCGAAGCCGAATAGGAATCCGCCGATCGCTGCGGATAGTGTAATGAGAATAATGTGTCCCATATTGGACTTTACATTGGACATTTACGCCCCCTTTTGTTGAACGTTTTATATCTAATATATTAGTTATAGCTCCCAAAAGCCAAAAAATCCCATAATTTATACGAAAAAATATATTCCAACTTGGAATATTCGGGGTGTTTTTTTACTGAACTCTTGTTACAGAAGTGCATTTTTTATTTCAAATGGGGCGTCCGAATTGCGGACCTGCGTAATACAGGTTCTTCTTGTTTTGGGGCTAAACACTAGGGACCAAAATTTCTATCTTTACGCCCGAAAATTTAACGATCGATTGCTTTGTCGGCTGACTAGCGACTGTTGGCGATTTCTTTCGTCTTTCGTCTCTCGTCTTTCGTCTAGCAATACCTTTCTGAGGTTCAAAAATGTTCCGTGAAGTAAAGAAAGAAGAAACCTTTCCACAGATAGAAGAGCGCGTGCTCGGCTTGTGGGACAAGGACGACAGTTTCAAGAAGTCGCTGGATAGCCGCCCGGCTACCGCCCCGTACACTTTCTACGATGGTCCTCCGTTTGCAACGGGCCTTCCGCACTACGGTCACTTGCTGGCCGGTACCATCAAGGACATCGTGCCGCGTTACTGGACCATGAAGGGCAAGAAGGTTCCGCGTGGTTTCGGTTGGGACTGCCACGGCCTTCCGATTGAATCCCTGGTGCAGAATGAACTCGGCCTCGCTGGCGTTGCTGAAATCCAGAAACTCGGTGTCGACAAGTTCAACGAAACCTGCCGCAGCAAGGTACTCAAGTACACGAGCGAATGGAAGAAGACCGTGCGCCGCATGGGCCGCTGGGTCGACTTCGACACGGGCTACAAGACCATGGACAAGAACTTCATGGAATCCGTG
>JAFZOV010000101.1 GCA_017550445.1 Fibrobacter sp. | reverse complement strand
TTGGCCACCGACCTCGCCGATCTTCTAGTCGAATCCGGTGTGCCGTTCCGCGATGCCCACCACGTGGTCGGTAGCCTGGTCGGCGAAGCCGCCCGCCAAGGCCTCGAATTCACAGACCTCTCTGACGAGGCCTGGGCCAGCGCCGGTGTCCCGAACGTGAAGCAGATGAAGAAGACGCTCACGTTCGAATACAGCGTGTCCCGCCGTAACATCGAAGGCGGCACGGGCCCCAAGTCCGTGAAGCAGCAGTTCAGCAAGGCCGAAGCTATCCTGAAGAAATTCAAGAAGTAATCTTCAGACTCGCCTCATTAGTTATTAGAAAAGCCTCTCGAACGAGAGGCTTTTTCGTATACAATCCATTTTGAATTACCAGAGTTCTACGCCAAGGCCGATAGCAAACGTGTGGCGATTTGCAGACAACCCATCAACAACAACCAAACTACTGCCCGTATCGAAGCCCCCATCAAATTCACCCAACTGCACCATATACTTTAGGCGCAAATCGATGGCAAATGTCATTTCTCCAACATATGTGGGTTTAGACGCATAAACGCGAAAGTCAACATTGCCCCCAAAAACATTGTCAAACGACTCGGTACCAAAACCTGCATACCGATACCTCGTAAAACCAAGCCCCGCGAAGGGTTCTATGCGCAAATACCTGGAATCGAATGCCGTAAAACCAAATGTAAGCCCGTAGGATTCATCTTCTGTTTTACCACTCGAATAATCACCCTCTTTGGGTTCAATCATCAGGCCCGTAGACAAGAATACATTCACGCTGATTCGCCAAATGCGCATCGTCAAGTCAAACAAGAATGCATCGCCCATTTCGTCATCCCAAAAATCCGCAACATCGCCACTCAAAAAGCCATGCCACATATAGACATGCGCACCTATGCCACCCGTATAATACTTGTGTTTCAAGGAATCATTTCTAAATTCGATTTCCCGACGCCACCAATTTTCCACCGCAGAAATGATTCTACGCTTGGTCAAAAATTCGGAATAAAGCGCCGTCGGATGATACATCATGTAATCCTTTGCCGCACCGATAAAAGCCATTCCCACATCGTAATCCTTGAACATCATTTCTGAATAAAGAAGGTTCAAGTAAAGCTTCTTAGTTTCAACCGAAACATCTGATTTGTCGATAAGGGCATACAAGGAATCCGCTTTATCCTTGGTCAACGGAATCAAGCCTCGTTGCAAGTATTTCGACAAAGAATCTTCCACTTGCACACGCGCCTCTTCTTCGCGACGATATTCTGGATCCAGTTTTCTGCGGCGCAAATCCACATAAATAGGAATTGCCGTTTCGTAATCGCCTAATTCCATGTTCAGAAGGTACTCTTCATAACGAGTCAATGGAGCTCCTTGGCTTACGTTGGTTCGAAGGTAACCAAAGGCTTGTTCAGCTCGCTCCTTGTTTTTCGTTTCCAAAGCGGTCTTTAAAGCATCACGCGCTCTAGAATACAGTTCCTTCTTAGAAACCGTCTGTTCCTCGGCAAAGGCTGCACACAAGGCAACAAGAATGAATATGAACAGACGCTTTTTCATTTTTACCATAGATAGAAGCCAAGTCCAAGGCTGAAGAACATCATGTAGCCTGAACCGTTAATGACATCGCCGTCCAGATTGATGCTAGAGACTCCAAAACGGCCCACCAGCGAGAAGGAGCTGAAAGTCATGTCCGAAGAGAAGAAATAGGTAGTTGCAAACTTCAAATCGACATTAGCCCCCAGTATCCATCCTGTTTCAGTAAATTCCTGAGAAATTTCTTCATCGTCACCTATATAGCAATGGCTATGTTCAGACACTTCATCGGAGCACACACAAAATTCATTCTTCACCGTGAAATCACTCACTGGCCCGCTAAATCCCACAAACGGGCGGAATTTCAAGTAGCGGCTATCATAAAGGACATAGCCCACCGTAAAGTCAACCGATTCAATACCGACAAGGGCCGTATTATGGTATCCTAACGAAACCGCTATGCGGCTGAATTGCACATAGAAATCAAAGTGTACGGGGTTTACATCGCCTTGAAGAAGATCACTACGATAAAGATTATCATAGCCACTTAAGACCTTGCCACTTCCAAATAAATACAGATCGAAACCGACGCCGCCTGTATACAACTTTTTCTGAATGTTTTTCTCTTTATTGGCGGCTCGTTCAGCCCAATACTTCTCATTCGTATAGGCTGGTTTCGTCGTATCTTCCACAACATTTTCTTCGGAACTCTCCGAGACAGTCTCTTCCGTAGCAACCGTTGCAGCGGGTTCCTCCATCAGAGACTTTTCAAATTCATCGTAATCATCGGCCCATGCAAGGGACAAAGCGCACAACAGCAATATCTTAAAAAGCTTCACTTAATCCCCCTCGCAACGCACAGAACACTTTCTCTGGGTCGCCACATTGGCCCCTTCTTCCACAGCGTAGCCATTAATATCAAAAAGGACATTGTCCGACGCAGTCCAGAAACAATTCTCGCTATAATAATCAATCTCTACAGGCAATGCAGAAAAACCAACCGTATTGCGTGCATCGCCATACCAGTAGTCCCCTTCCGCCTTCAAGGCAATCGCCGCATAGGATTCTCCACCCACATAGTCGATCAAGTTATACCACTCCTTTTTCGTCGACAAATGGAAGCCTTTAGGGCAAGCCCTAACCGCATCTTCGTAATAATACCCTACGCCACACTTGTCTTTGCAGACGTTGTCTTCGTAGTGCGCCGATTTTCCCGTTACAAAATCGAGGTTTTCGGCAAACCACCATTCGTCATCGATGCGAACTATCTTATAGCTCTTACCGTCACGGGCGTCCTTAATTTGGTCATACACCGGTGGCGGAATGTCGTTATTATCCAAGGCATTGCTCTTGCGCACCGAATCCGCATTGAAGTACTCAAGATCGTCGTACCCCATATCCGAATAACCATATTCAGCCGTTTTAACCCAAAGCCCGTCAGAACAGGCGTAAACAGCCCCAAAATCATGGGACATATAAATAACAGTACCTTCCAATGACTTTGAACAAAGCGGCAATTCACTTGGTCCAGAAAGTCGATACTTTGGAACAGCATGAGAATAATCAATCTCGGGTTCATACCCCTTATCGCTATAGCAGCCAGCCAAAACCAAAGCGAACGACAATATTTTATACAAATACTTCATAACAAAACAATATAAAAAAGAACCCGTTTCCGGGCCCTTTTTAGTGTGAAGTGTGTAGTGAGTGGTGTGTAATTAATCATTACACACTTCACATTTCACACTTCACATCGCGGCGTAGCCGCTTAACAGCCGAGCTTGGCGGAGAGGTAAGCTTCGAGTTCGTCGATCTTGACCAGTTCCTGCTTCATGGAGTCGCGTTCGCGAACTGTCACGTAGCCGAGCTTTGCCGGATCGGATTCACCCTCGCCCACGGTGTCGAAGTCAACGGTCACGCAGAACGGCGTGCCGAGTTCGTCCTGACGGCGGTAGCGCTTACCGATGGACTGCGTTTCGTCGTATTCCACGTTCCAGCGGTTGAGGAGTTTCTGGTAG
>JAFZOV010000100.1 GCA_017550445.1 Fibrobacter sp. | reverse complement strand
GTCCATCAGGAGCGAGACCGTCAGGAATTCGCCGCTGGACTTGCTCATCTTGCCGAACTTAGTCTCAGTGGTGCCGTCTTCCAGCTTTTCTTCGCTAGCGGTGCGCAGGAATTCTCCGTGCATCCAGAAGCGGCTGAACTGCACGCCGTTCGCGCATTCGCTCTGGGCGATTTCGTTGGTGTGGTGCACGCGGATGTGGTCGGTACCGCCGCAGTGAATGTCGAGGGTCGGACCGTTATACTTCATGGCCATGGCGGAGCATTCAATGTGCCAGCCGGGGAATCCGACACCCCACGGGCTATCCCATTCCATGGCGCGCTTCTTGTCCTTCGGGCTGAACTTCCACAGGGCAAAGTCGGTGGCGTTCTTCTTTTCGCCCATGTCGATGCGGCTACCTTTGCGCAGGTTTTCCACGTCGAGGCGAGCAAAGTCGGCATAGCGCGGGAACTTGAGGCTATCGAAGTAGATGCCGTCGCTGGTGCGGTAGGTGTAGCCCTTTTCTTCCAAGGTCTTCACCAGGTCAATCTGT
This sequence comes from Fibrobacter sp., assembly GCA_017550445.1. Next base: position 6,477 of record JAFZOV010000100.1, on the reverse strand, counting down.
TCCTGGATGTGCTGCGTGGCAGGCGTCCAGCGGGTCGGTTCCTGGATGTTGAGGCGGTGCCAGTCGGCCATAAACGCGTCGGTGTAGAACTTCGCAATATCCCACACGGACTTGCCTTCGCGGGCGGCGCCCTTTTCCATCTTGTCGTCGCCGGAGTCGGCGTCGCTGGTCAAGTGGCCTACGTCGGTGATGTTCACGATGTGGTTCACCTTGTAGCCGTAGTACTTGAGCGTACGCACCAAGAAGTCTTCGAAAATGTAGGTGCGGAGGTTGCCAATATGGGCGAAATGGTACACCGTCGGGCCGCAACAGTACATGCGCACGGCGGGAACGCCTTCAGGAAGTGTGAAAATCTCTTTCTTACGCGATGCAGTGTTGTAGAATTGAAGTGCCATTTTAAGCCTCCGGTTAGTTAACATGGCGCGGAATGCACCATTCGGGGTGCAAAGATAGAATATTTTTACAGGATTTTCTTCAGTCCGTCGATGTCGCGGAGCAAGATTCGCCCCCGCTTGATTTCAACAAGGCCCTTGGCGGCGAATTCCTGGAGCATGCGGGCCACCACTTCGCGGGCAGAATTCACGTCGCGGGCGATTTCTTCCTGCGTTTTCTTGACTTCGTCCTTACCGGTGCTTTCGTAAGCCGAAATCAGGTAAGAGGCCAGTCGTTGGTCAAACCGCTTGAACAGCATCAGCTGAATGGCCCAAATGGTCTGCGAATAGCGCTCGGTCTCTTTTTCAAAAATGAATGCCCGCATATGGATGTTCGAATCCATCAGCTTTGCACACAATGAAGCCGGAATCACCAGCACGGTTGTATCTTCTTCGGCGGTGACCAAAGTCTCAAAAGTCAGCTGGTGAATCACGCAAGACGCCGTCGATACGCAAAACTCGTTTGCCTTGGCGCGGTACAGCGTGATTTCTCGACCTTCGTCAGAGATGAGCCCCACGCGAATCCCTCCGCTCAAAATAAAGATAATTCCGAGGCAAGAGGTCTTGCTGTTGTGAATCATCTGGTTCTTGCCGAAGCGCTTTGTAACGCAACGGTCCGAAACCATCGCCTTTTCTTCGTGCGACAGATTCTGCCAAAAAGGCAGATTCGGAAGGAAGTGACTGAATGGACCTAAGCTCATAAAAGATGCACCTTCCTTGCAATATACAAAAAAGGTGCATCGCCTCAAGGAGTACTGTTTAGCGCGACATGCGTTTAGTTGAACATGTTTACAATCTGCTCTTTCGGGCGCACTCCGACCGCGGAATTGACAATCTTGCCATCTTTGATGACGACGATTGTCGGGATGCTCATGACACCAAAGAAAGATGCCAGTTCGCCCTGTTCGTCGACGTTCACCTTGCAAACCTTCACCTTGTCACCATGCTCTTCGGCGATCTCGGAGATGGTGGGCGAAAGCATGCGGCAGGGCCCGCACCAGGGTGCCCAAAAGTCAATTAGAACGGGCCTGTCGGAGTTCATGACTTCGGCTTCGAAGTTGTTCTTGGTGATGTTCATTTCGGTCATTTTTACCTCTCTTTATTCTTGTTCTTGTTTACACCTATATTTTACCTAATGTGCGTCCGCTTATCTGTGACTAGGTCACATTACTCGAAATTTTTTTTTCTAAATTCGACGCCATGATTTTTTCCGAAGTCATCAAAGAATCTTACGAACCGAGAGAATATCCGGCCCTGGGCCAGCTTTCAGATGAGTGGTTGCAGACGCGCCCGTTTTGGGGTTGTAAGGTCTTGGTGGCAACACCGATTTTCAGGAATACTCTGGTAGAATACCGCGCATTGATGGCGGGTGGTGCCAGCTTGTATGTGGGTCATGCTGTCGGCAATTCGGGGGCGGCTATGCCCTGCGACAAGAAAATGATTGAATTCCTGAAAGAAAAAAATGTCCCCGTTGTTACCGACGAAGACATCAAGAGCGGTAAAGTCGCCGATGACTTCGATTTGATTTTGGATTGCGCGGGCCAGTTTTCCTTTTGCCATCCGAAAAAGGGCTTTGTGGAGCTCACCCGTAGCGGTGTGCAGTTTTATGCCGATTCGGAACACCCGGTGTATGTTGCTGACAGCGGAATCGTCAAGCGCATCGAAACTGTCCTCGGCACGGGTGATGGCTATTTTCGTGGACTGGAATCCTTGGGTTATGCGGATTTTGAAGGTAAATCGTTGGTGGTTTTCGGTAGTGGCAAGGTGGGCTGTGGCATTGCCTTGCACGGTGTGCGTCGCGGCATGAACGTCTGCACCATCACCAATACCCGTAATGTCGATTCTAGCTCGAATTTTAGCAGCGTGCTACTGAACAACGGCGTTCGCATCGAGGATTACCAGGATGACGATATGGTGGCGGATGTTGTTTCCCACGCAAATTTTGTGGTGACGGCGACCGGTCTCAAGAATGCGCTGACCTTGTCTGCCGTATCGGCGGTTCTCGCAAACACCAAGGCCGTTGTGGCCAATATGGGTGTGGAAGACGAATTTGGCGAACATGTGCCCAAGACAAGGGTACTGAACGGAAAATCCCCCTTGAATTTTGTACTGGATGAGCCTACCCATCTCAAGTATATTGATACAAGTCTCGCCTTGCATGCTGCTCTGGGGGAACGCCTGTTGCTGGATTGTGCCGGAGAGGCAAAGCCTTTCAAGGGTGTGCAGGATCCGCCTAGCGAAATCGAACAACGTTTGTTGGTAACGACTATCCAGAATGGGGTCATTGGCCCTGAAATCTGCGATATGTTGCGCTAAAAAATCCGCTTTTGTAAAAAAATACTTGCTTTTGGCAGGTTTTTAGGTTATAATTGCAAAAGACAGTATTCAGGAGGATGGTATGAATCTGAAGAAAACGATTGCAATGACTCTGGTGTCCGTAGCTTTTGCTATGGCTCAGGAACAACCTGCGGCAGCCCCTGCTAACGCTGCTGAAACGGCTACAGCACAGCCCGCTGCCGAAGCTCAGCCTGTCGCTGAAAAGGCTTCTGCAGCTCCTGCCGCTGCTGAAGTGCAGCCAGCCCAAGAGGTGGTCAAGGCTGACGCGGCTAAGCCCGCTGAGGCTACGCAGCCTGCAGAACAGCCCCAGGTCGCAGAACCTGCCCAGGCACCTGCGGCAAAGACCGAAGCACCTGAAGCATCCGTTGCTCCTGCCGCTCCTGCTGAAGTCGCTGCAACTCCTGTTCCTGAAAATGCGGCTCCCGCCCCGGAAGGCGCTGTCCGTATGGGCCCGCCCAAGACGCCTTTTACGGTGTTGCATGGCAATGCTTACAATCGTGTTGAAAACGAGGCTGCAGGTGATAATGTAAACACCTTGCTGAACAAGAGCATTACAAAGATGGCGTTTAACAAGTTCTTCTATATTGAACCTTCGGGTGAAATGGGCGTTGTGTCCCTGGGAGACTTCTTTGGCGCAATGGATATTTCCGGTCAGCTGGGACGTGCAACTATTGGCTATGCAACGCCGGTGTTTGCAGTAGAGGCTCGTATTGGTTTAGGACAAGTTAAGACTGATACCAAGGGTGCCGAAGTCAAGGAAACGATCGAAGGCGATGATTGGGGCCTTACCCTTTCTACAATGCTTGGCGGCTATACGGTGACCTTGGCTGGCGATTGGACTACCTTTGCTAATGAAACTAATACGGATCCCAAGAACGGCCCCGAAGTCGAACAGCGTTACCGCGATTTGGATGCATCTTTAATTGTGACGGATGGCCCTTCTGCTCAGAAGCATTTTTGGTCTGCCGGTGTAGCTTTTAATCGCCACGAAGACGAAATGGAAGTCGGAGAAACATTGATTGGCGATTCCCTGGCCTCTAATATCACCATTGTTCCTGTGTTCAACTATGGTGTTCCGGTTCTCCGCGCAAGTTACGCCAACGTCTATATGGGCGTGAATTCCGCATTGCCCATTACCATTTATGACAAGGCAGATATGCGCGATACGACTTCTGGCAAACTCAAGGAAGTGTCTCTGAAGACCGTGGGTCTGAGCCTGACTCCCAATATCTTGGGCGAGGTCCTTTTGACCGAATCCCTGATGCTCTTTGGCGAAGCGAGCTACACCTGGGAAGCCTTCCGCTATGTGAATAACAAAACCCCTTATGACCAGGTCGAAATCAAGAAGAGTGTCTCTGACAAGGTGGACGCTTCTATGGGATTCCGCTACCAGTATAAGGACTGGGCTGCCTGTGAATTTGCCTTTGGCGACTCCTTCTTCACCGATACCAAGTCCATCTTTAACGGCGAAGGCGTGTTCGTAAGCTTCGGCGGATTCATTTACTTCTAATCTGCGGCTTGTTATCCCCGCTCCTTACATTGTCATCCCGGCCTTGAGCCGGGTTCTCCGCCTGAATGGAGCTTTATTTTACAGAAGGGTCCCTGCCACGAGCGGGCCCTTTTTTCTATTTTTCGACCCACTATGGCAAAAATTCTCTTTAAAAAGCAGTTATCTCCTGCGGTATTCCAATTCCGCGTCGAGGCCCCGCTGATCGCTCAAGAGCGTAAGGCCGGCCAGTTTATCATCCTCCAGACGAATAAGGACAACGGCGAACGCGTGCCTCTCACCATCGCCGATGCCGACACGACTGAAGGCTCTATCACCCTGATTTTCCAGACCGTCGGTAAGACCACGACCGAACTTTCCAAGTTCGAAGTCGGTGACGATATCCCGGTGCTCGTGGGCCCGCTTGGCTCTCCGACCCACATCGAGAATTTTGGCCACGTGGTTTGCGTGTGCGGTGGCGTGGGTATCGCTCCGATGCACCCGATCGTGCAGGCTTTGAAGGCTGCCGGCAACAAGGTCACCATCATCATGGGTGCCCGTAACGAAAGCCTCTTCCTCATGAAGGAAGAAATGACCGCTCTCGCCGACAACATCATCTTCATGACCGACGACGGTTCTTATGGCCGCAAGGGTCTCGTGACTGAACCCCTTAAGGAACTCTGCGAAGACACCAAGGGCAAGCCGGACATGGTCATCGCTATCGGTCCTCCGATCATGATGAAGTTCTGCGCCCTCACCACCAAGCCCTATGCAGTCAAGACTGTGGTTAGCCTCAACAGCATCATGGTGGACGGAACTGGCATGTGCGGTGGCTGCCGCGTGACTATCGGTGGCAAGACCAAGTTTGTTTGCGTCGATGGCCCGGAATTCGACGGCCACGAAGTCGACTGGAACAACATGCTCCAGCGTATGGGCGCCTTCAAGCCCCAGGAACAGGAAGCCTTGCACCGCTTCGGTGCAAACGACGGCCACAAGTGCAACATTGACAAGATGGCTGACGCAAAGGCCAAGGAGAGCAAGTAATGTCTGAATACGTTTCTCGCGAACAGTTGGATGCCGCCGCCAAGGTGGAACTCGAAAAGATCAAGGCTCTTCCGCAGCCGCTCAAGCCCAAGGACAAGACTGCTATTCCGGCCCAGCCGATGCCGCAGCTCGAACCCAGCTACCGCGCCCGCGTGATGGAAGAAGTGGCTCAGGGTTACACCGAAGCCCAGGCCATCGTGGAAGCCAACCGCTGCCTCGCTTGTAAGAAGCCGTTCTGCGTGGAAAGCTGCCCGGTGCACATCGACATCCCGGCCTTCATCGCGAAGATTGCCGAAGGTGACTTCAAGGCCGCTATCGCCAAGATTAAGGAAACCAGCTTGCTCCCGGCCATCTGCGGCCGTGTTTGCCCGCAGGAACGCCAGTGCCAGATGAACTGCACTATGGGCAAGATGCACAAGGACGTGAACAAGGCTGTGGCTATTGGCCGCCTCGAACGCTTTGTCGCTGACTACGAACGTAACAACGGTGGCGCCTCTGTGCCGGCCGTGAAGCCCGCTACCGGCAAGAAGGTGGCTGTGATCGGTTCCGGTCCTGCCGGCCTGGTTGTTGCCGCTGACGTGCGCCGCGAAGGCCACGACGTGACCATCTTCGAAGCTTTCCACAAGCTCGGTGGTGTGGTCCGCTACGGTATTCCTGAATTCCGTCTGCCGAAGGCAATCGTTGACCGTGAAATTGAATCCCTCGCCGCCATGGGCGTGAAGTTCGAGACAAATTTTGTCATTGGTCGTACCCGCAAGCTCAAGGACCTTATCGAAAAGGATGGCTTTGACGCTGTGTTCGTCGGTACCGGTGCAGGCCTTCCGCTCTTCATGAACATCGAAGGCGAAAACCTCGTCGGTGTGTTCGCTGCTAACGAATACCTGACCCGCGCAAACCTCATGCGCGCCTACGATAAGGAACATGCTGATACTCCGATGTGGCCCGGCAAGAATGTGATCGTTCTCGGTGGTGGTAACGTCGCTATGGACGCTGCTCGTATGGCTCTCCGCCTTGGTGCAGAAAAGGTCCGCATCGTTTACCGTCGTAGCATGAACGAACTCCCGGCCCGTAAGGAAGAAATTCTCCACGCCCAGGAAGAAGGTGTCGAATTCTGCGTTCTGCAGAACCCGGCCAAGATCCTCGGTGATGAAGCCGGTCATGTGCGCGGCATGCTCGTCG
>JAFZOV010000099.1 GCA_017550445.1 Fibrobacter sp. | reverse complement strand
TTGAGCGAAGCGATGGCGTTCAGCGCGTCGGCATCGATGACCGTCGGGCACGTGATTTGCGTGAGCAGGTCGATGACGGCGCCTTGCGTGCATTCGGCGCTGCCTAGCCCCGGCCCGATGGCGAGTGCCTGGTTGTGCTTTACCTTTTCGAGAATCTGCGGGATGTGCGCCGACGAGAATGATGTGGCGCGGTCATCGACGGAATCGCCGTCTTGCCCCGCGATGTCTTGCAAGTTGCAGAAAACGGGTTCCGAGAGTTTCGTCTGCAGTACCGGCATGATGGCGTCAGGGCTTGCGAGCGTCACGAGGCCTGCTCCGCTCCGGAGGGCTGCCTGCGTGCAGAGCGCCGCGGCTCCCGGCATGTCGCCCGAACCCGCGATAATCATCGCGCAGCCCTGCTTGCGCTTGTCGCCCCAGTCGTCGCGCTCCGGGAGCATCTGCGGGATGAGCGCCTCGGTGGCGAGGTAAAGCTGGGTGTCGTAATTGCGGGCGAGTGAATCGGGGTAGGGGAGCGTGGCGACGGCCGGCTGGCCAAAGACTTCGCCGCCTTCCCGGATGTAGGCGTCTAGCCGCGGGAACCCGAACAGCAGGGTTTCTTCTGCATGGATACAGGGTTCGCGACGCCCGTGTTCTGAGGAATCATAGCCGGTAGGGGCGTCGGCCGCGACAACGCGGACGCCTGCGGCGCCGATGTCGCGCACCGCGGCTGCGTACAGTTCCCGCAACTCGCCGGACGCGCCGTTCCCGAGCATGCAATCGACTATCAGGTTAAAATCCGCGAACCTCGGCGCAGTTCCTGCCTGCGATAAACTTCCTGATGCCGGCGCTGTTCCAACCGGCGAATACGGGATTAAACGTCCGCCAGCCTGCGAAAAATCGTCCAAAGCCATCTTGGCTTCGTTTTTGAATTTCTCGGCGGCGGCAAGCGAATACGTGGTGCAGGGAATTCCTGCCTCAATCAGCAGTTTTGCGAGCACGAGTCCGTCACCGCCGTTATTGCCTCCGCCGACAAATACCGCGACAGATCGCGGCGCATCTCCAGTCCTGCGATAAACGTCCTCGCGACCGGCAACTTCACAATCTAAAACTTCGACTACCTTCTTGAACAGTGCGGCGCCCGCCTGTTTCATCAGGCCGTACCCCGCTTCGATCGCGGACGCATCTCCGGCGAGCGCTTCCTTTGCCGCCTTGTCAAGTGCCCTCATCCCCTCTGTCGAGAGGATGGGCTTGAGTTCCGTATAGCTGAACTGGTCGAGAAGTTTCATACCTTGAATATAAATTTATACCGCGGCCTTTGACAAGACCTCGATGGCGTATTCGCTGTACTTGACGCCGCCTTTTGCGGCGTTGCGCTTGAGCCCTTCGATAACCCAGGTGGGTAGGCGGAAAGATGCCATCTTTGTTGCTTCGCGGGCCTTGCGGGCCTTGATTTCCTTTACGGTTTCTTCCCAGGGGCCGTTGCTGACGATTGCGGTTCCATTGGCGAGGGCTTCTTTGAAATCTTCTGAAAAATCGTGCTCGTTAAAATAACGGAGTTCTTCTTCCGTCATGTCGGGCTTTTCCATTACCTTGAATTCCATAGATTTTCCTCGTTTTTGTGTGCGCGCCTTGCCGTGACGACTGTGTACAGGTCTTTTTCTAATACGACTATCCATATATCTCCGTCAATTTTTCCGATAGCGATATAACGATCGGGGTTAGATTTTGATGAAATGAGAATTCTGTTCCCTTTGACTATTTTCGCAGCCATTTCGGGTGTGAATGCTCTCTCATCGAATTTTTCGAATGCATGTTTGATTATTTTCATAATTAATATACAAATTGTATTACAAATTGTCAATACGATAAAAATCTTTAAAATTTTGCCAAAATACAATTATATGTGCTTAATTCCGAGAAAAACGAGCCTTTTTGCCTCCTTTGCTTTTGATGATGTCGTTTTCTTTTGCGCTGTTCACGTCGAAATATATATAAACCAAATGTCAAAGCCTGACATATAAAAAAGCCCAAATGGCGCTGTGCCATTTGGACCTTTGTATGTGTATGCGAGTTACTTGACGAATGCGTCGAGCAACTTCTTGGCTTCTTCACCGGCGGCGAATCGCGTTCCGCTTACCGAATGGTACTCGAACCCAGAGAACTGCTGCAGGTGCAATGCCGCGAATTCATGGTCCTGCGAGTAGCACAGGTTCAGGCGGAAATTCCCGTTGGCGGTCGTTGTCGGGTGGCCGACCTTCTGGAAAATCGCGTCGAGTCCGCTTGCTGGCGTCACGAGGATCTCCCGGACCTTTTCCCCTTCGGCGGGGCTGAAATCCAGGCAGATTCCCACGACGGGCGAGTTTGTCGGGGTGTAGGTGACTTTGGTCTTGAGGCCGAAGAACTTCTTTTCGGTTTTGATGTAGATTTGTGCGAAGAGGGCGCTTGCCATCTCCATTTTAGAAATGTTTTCCATTTTCTTTCTCCGACGGCGTAGGCCGTCAAGTGTAAGTTGTCTATTTTTTTGGATTCTATCGACCCGTTGGGTCTCCAGAATGACAATGTGGAGAAAGAGTCTTGTTAACAGAGGATGCGTTCTAGTGCAAAAACGTAATACTCTTTTGAAGTCTGGTATGCGAGTGGGGTAGGAAACCCGCGATGTGCGTTGACTTGTGCGGCGGAGCGGTTGCCAGCAAACGTTGCAATGCGCTTGAACGTGCCGGAATCGCGCCCGCAGAATCCCTGAAAATTCCCGTTCCTTAATGTGCGCGAAAGCGCCTGTTGGCCGGACCTGCGGGTAAGCAGGGCCGCTTCCGAAGTTGCCTCGCGAGAGAGGTATAGGGGTTCGCCGGTGAAATCGTTGCCCTGAAGGTCGTGGCTAGTGCCGTTCGATACTTGAACAGTATCAAAGGAAATCCCGTAGTCATAAACAAAAGACCCTTCGGCAATAGCGGCGCTTATCGCGAACACCGCGACCGCAATCATCGAGAGAATATTTTGCCTAAGGAATTTCATTTTACTTCAGCTCCGTTAACGCTGCTGATCTTTCCATCAAAATAGATAAAATCGGCGTCTTTATTTTTCCACACCGCGCGGAAAACGGTTGGGCGCTTGATGCCATCCGAGTATTCCTTGTAATTCTCGCACTGCGCTTCCCAGGGAGTGTATTCGATGCTCCCATCGGGGGCTATCTGCCCGCGGTCATTTGTCGTGAACGAAATCATCTCGTAGGAATCGTTGAAGTGGAAAACGCCGGATGCGCTCACGCCCTTGTTCGTGATGGTTGCTTCTACGGTATGCTCGTCAACCTGCTTGAACGTGATGAATTCCTTCAGGAGTGCTTCGGGCAAGAAGAACGCTTCGGCCAGGTAGGTGATGAGGCATGCTTTGTCCATTTCGGGGCCGGTCTGGTCGAACAGGGTAAAGAGTTTCGCGAGAACGCCCTTCATGCCGCCCTTGCCATCCATGTAGTAATCGTATCCCTGGAAGGGGACGCCGAACATCTTGCTGTCGATAAATGCGAGCCTGTCTGGGGAATCGGCGAAGTCTCTCTGCGAGTAATCAATCTTGATTTTCGGTTTATCGGGTCCCATGCCGAAATCGACGTTCCTGTATTCCATCGACAAAAGCGCATGCCGCTCGGCACCGATGTAGCCGTTCGATTCGAGGTATTTCTGGATGAGTGGCGGCAGTTCCATAAAATCGTCTGCCGTAAATTTTTCGCCGGCGACAGGTGCGGAACTCTGCATTCGCTGTGCGACATCGCCGTTGAACTGCGACTTTACCGGCGAATAGGGAATGTTGAACCATACCGCCAAAAGCAGGATGACTGCGGCTACGATAATCAGGGCAATCATAATCTTTTTCTTCATTTAGAACAAATCCAGCGAACTGTCCAGGTAGATTTCCTCGCGCACTTTTAACTGGTGCTCGGGCTTGATCATATAGTAAAGTAGAAATTCCAGGATGATGGCGCTGCCGAGGCTGCGGCCCTCGATTTTGAAGTGGCGGAACCCTGCGGGCGCATACACGTTCTGGATGTCGTCTATCCCGATGAATCCCGGGTTCTTCATCGCGTCGGAGAATCGGTAGCCCCTTTGGGCGGTGGGCGAGACACATTGATGGTCTTCGCAGTCTTCGCCGAGGCTCTTGCGGCTCACGTTTTCATAACAATTTTTGCGGTCATAGCAGTCGAACCAGCAGCATTCATTGCACAGAAACTCGACTTTCTGTTTTTGCGCATCGGTGAGCGCGTTCAGTTTATCGAATTGCTTATTCAGCCGGAAGTCCGGGACAACGAAACGGAAATCGTCGCGGTTCAATTCCGCTTCGAACTCCTTGAAATCCGTAATCACCTTCGTGGTCGAGGAAACGAAATAAAAGCCGGGGTATTTTGTCTTTATATAATTAAGCAGCAGGTCCGAATGAACGATAATGCCGTTTTGCGCCGCGCAGTCCATGTCCGCACCATTCCCAGCGCCGTTCTTGCCATCAACGAACCCGACGTCCGAGCCCTCAAACATCCTACACAATTCATTGCACTGCGCATCATCAAGATGCTCTTCGTGAATCAAGGAATTGCTAAAGGTGAGTCGTGCCGAAATTCCGTATTCCTTCACGAGAGCCGCAACTTTTGCAGGTTCGGCATCCCCGAAACCTACGCGCCCGCCACCCCAGAGGCAGTTGCTGGGTGCCCCGTATATGGAACCGATTTCACACCAGTCGTAAAAGTATTCCCGGTGGTCGCGCCATAGCGGCAAAAAGGCCTTGTACAGGTCGTAAAATTCGAACAGTCCGGGAAGGTGGTAGAAGACTTTCATCTTGACCAAAGTATAATATATTTGCGTTTCGCGCCTCGTACCTTTATAGTTGCAAGAACCGTGCTAAACAAAAATTGCCGTTTTTGAACGAAAAACGGAACTTGGATGAGCCTCGCTATTCCACTTTGGAATTCATTGTCCGTGTAATTTGCCTAAGAATAACCTATATTACAGGTGTTGAACGTGCATCTTGAAAATTTGCACGGGTTTTATTGTGCCCGTTCCAGCCCTTCCTATGAAGGGCTAAAGGCGTTTATAGAGGTGAAAAATGACTAAGCTCTCTTCTTCCACGTCATTGCACAGAGTGCATGACGGCTGCGACTCGCAAATGCCAACGCAAGCGTTGTCGCTTGCTCGTCTTGCGATGCCGTTACGAGGATGCATAGCATCCGTGGCAATCTCAATCCCGCTATTCCTCCTCGCTGCCTGTGGCGAGTCGACTACCGAAAATGTCACGAACATCAACCAGATGGGCATGGAGGTCGTGGCTTCTGTTGACGATCTCCCCGAGTGTACTAAGGAGAATGAGGGCGAGCAGGCCTTTGTGAAGGGCGAGGCTACTGCCCGAGTCTGCATTGACGAAAAGTGGTTCGCGACGAAGGCGGATCGTGATACAGTCATTTTGGCTGGCGATACGGTTGTGATTGCGGGAGGGAAGGATACCGTAATTGTGGCCGGTGACACGGTTGTCGTTTCGAAAATAGATACACTTTTCGTTGAAGGTGGCGATCTCTCTTGTGAAACCAGACCGCTCGCAGACAGTAGTGGGCTCAAGATAATCTGTGACGGAGACAGCATCGGTGTGGTGCTGAACGGCGCGAAAGGTGATAAGGGGGAACCTGGTGCCGCCGGTAAAGATGGTGCTAACGGCAAAGATGGCGAGAATGGCAAAGACGGCAATCCTGGCACGGCAGGGAAGGATGGTAGTGATGGTAAGGATGGTTCCGATGGCAAGGATGGCTCAGGCTGTTCAATTAGTAAGGTCGGCGTGAAGCTTGCGATTACCTGCGGAGAAAAAACGATAACGCTCGAACTTGGCGAAGACGGTTCCCTCATCGGCGGCGAAGAAATCGTTCTTGATTCCGAGAAGGTTGCCATCTCTCTAGACTCCGTATCTGGCGTTACTCAGAAGGGCCCGTTCCTTTCGGGTTCCAAGGTGCTTGTCCGCGAAATGTCCGATGGGCGTACCCTCACGCAGACCGGCAACAGCTTTAACGGCAAGATTTTGAACGACAAGGGCGAGTTCAAGATAAACGCCCGCATGCTGGTAAGCCAGTACGTGATGCTCGAGGCTACGGGCTACTACCGCAACGAGGTTACCGGAGACAACTCCAATTCGGAACTCACTCTGTTTGCGATTACAGACGTGAACGACCGCAACATCGTGAACGTGAACCTGCTCACGCACCTCGAATACGAGCGCGTGGTGTATCTCGTGACCAAGAAGAAGATGAGGGTCAAGGCCGCCAAGAAGCAGGCCCAGCAGGAAGTTTTCGGCTTGCTCGGTATAGATGCGAGCGACTTCAGCAATTCCGAGGACCTGAACATCGCGGGCAGTTCCGACGAGGACGGCGCGCTGCTCGCTTTCTCCGTTGTGTTTCAGGGGGATAGGAATGTTGCAAGTCTTTCAGAACTTTTAACAAAAATTGCTACTGATATGGAAGTAGATGGTAAATGGGACGACGAAAAAATGAAAGACTCTCTTGCCGAATGGTCTTTTAAGGCTGATTCTTCGGGAAGACTTTCGATTATTCGAAATAATGTAGAAGGGTGGAATTTGTCCACGGTTGTCGCAAATTTCGAAAAACACGTCCGTCATTTTTGGTATACCCAATTCGGCTTGAATTCTTGCGATGAGACGGGTAAGGTTCTCCTTGCTACAAGCGGGTATTATGCACAAACGAAGGCTCGCTTTATATGTGTTGACTCGGCATCAATTTCAGATGGAAAGGCTTGGCGATTAGCTACAGATTATGAAAAAGATACTTATGGCTGGAATGATTCTACCGATGGTTCTATTAAGTATGGAAATGTAAATACGGAAACCCCGTATGTATTTGATAACGATTCATGGGTTGCCGCCAGCGATGTTCAAGCAAAGCTTGGGGGATGCACGGAAAATCGTTCCGGAGAAGTAGCAAAAGCAAATACCACTTATTATATCTGCCGTGCACGCAATTGGGACAAAGCATCAACTATAGAATATGATACTTATGATTGGAAAGATACCGCTGACGGAGTAATAAGAAATGGTGATGTATCTGGCTACAAGTATGTGTTTGACAAAACGGGCAGTTACAATGGCATAAAGGGCTGGAGACAAGCTCTTGACATCGAAAAAGCCTATGGCGGATGCCGTGCGGAACTCTTTGGCGAGTATCGCCGCGATACGAAAAATGGAGGATATTATCAGTGCCAAGAAACTCCGCACAAGTGGGTGTTGATTAGCAACACGCTTCTTGTAGATACGCAACTTTGGGAAGATGATGAGGACGGCTTCGCCAAATGGGGCGATTCCATTGGAGTTGTGACAACGGGTAACCGAATTTGTTATGTGTACGACACCAGTATGGCTTATCGAGGCTGGCGTATAGGTTCCGACGATGATTGCTTACTGGGCCTATTTGGTTGTACAATCGGACGGAACGGACGTATGGGCTTGTCGCCTAACAATAACAACTATTACAACTGCTTGAACCAAAAATGGACAATTGTTCTAGACCCCGTTAAACCCAATACCTATGGCTGGGATTGTTTAGACTCTAATGATGGTGAAATGAAGAAAGGGTTGGTTAATACGGATGCATATTATGTATGTGATGCCGGGGCCTGGCGTGAAGCAAGTACTAATGAAGAACTTGATTGTGCTCAAAATTCGCTATGCAACGCTTGTACAGAAAACAAGCAAGGAATATTCTCAGAGAACAAGACGTATGTTTGCGATGCGAAAAAATGGCGCAACGTGACTGTTGGCGAGGATTATTTGTGCAAAAATGACGATTTTTGCCATATATGTGATGCCTCTGTCTATGGACATTTCTCCAGCGATAAAAAGTATGTTTGCGACAAATCCTGGAGAACTACAAATTGTGCTGAATTTAGGACAGAAAGCCTGTGTTCTACAGGGAATGCTTACGAAATTGTCGAAAAATGTGCATCCAATGGTACTTTCATGGAAGATTATATATGTCTTGACAAATCATGGAAAGCAATGACGTCTCCATTTGACTACTCCGTATCGGCTTGGAATGAGCAAAAAAATAGATATTTTACGCAGTCTACATTGCCCAACGCGACAATTGGTGAAATTTTAGAAGATAATCGCGATAATGAAGTTTATAGGACCATATACATCAATGGAAAACGTTGGATGGCAGAAAACCTACGCTATACGGATTCAATAGCTACACCCAATCTTAAGGGACAAACAAGATGTATTAATAGTTGCGAAATAGGGGGCGTTTTCTACACATGGACTGCCGCGATGAATTTGAACTCTAAGTGGCAAAATGGAGATGCGAGTATTTATATTGAAGATATTCATCGCGGTATTTGCCCCGAGCATTGGCATATTCCTTCCAACGACGAATGGCTTGATATACAAGGCGCTCCTCTTATATGGATGTATAATGATGTAGTCGGATTTGCCGCATTGCTGATTGGTGGCTCGCAAAATGATCACCAATTCGTAACAGATAATATTGCGGACTTCTGGAGCAAAGATAATGGCTACAGTAATACAGAAGCATCTCATTTCCAAATAGAGAAAAATAGATCCAGTGGACTCAATTATTCTGCAGGAAATCCACGTCATTATACGAAAAAAGACGTTCCTTTGTCTATTCGTTGTATTGAAGATTAACTCAAAAGAAAAACGCTGCAAAATCAAAAATCGGCCCTTTTGGACCGATTTTGTTTTATAAAGAATGACCCTTTATTTTTGAACGCTTTCGTCATTGCGAGCCGCGTAGCGGCGTGGCAATCCAGTTTACTTAACGATCAACATAGAGTCGTCCCACGCCTCGTGCTTTTCAAGGCCGAGGAGGTTCGCGGTCGTGGCGGCGATGTTGGAGAGACCCCAGTCGCCTTCCTTGAGGCCGAGCTTGCCGCCGGTCACGTTATCGTACAAGATGCAGGGCACCTTGTTGAGCGTGTGGCTGGTCTTGGCCTTGAACGTACCGTCCTTGTTGACCTTCGGCATGCCGGTCTTCTTGTCGATTTCGTACATTTCGTCGGCGTTACCGTGGTCAGCCGTGATGATGGCGACACCACCGAGGGCGTCGATTACCGGGAGCAAGCGGGCGAGGCCGATGTCCACAGCTTCGATAGCCATCGTTGCAGCGCGGAAGGAACCGGTATGGCCCACCATGTCACCGTTCGGGAAGTTGCAGCGGAGCGTCTGGTACTTGCCGCTCTTCAAAGCTTCGATCATGGCGTCGGTGATTTCGGCAGCCTTCATCCACGGGCGCTGTTCGAACGGAACAACGTCAGATTCAATTTCCAAGTAGGTTTCGCCGTCGAACTTGCTGGAACGGTTACCATTCCAGAAGTAGGTCACGTGGCCGTACTTCTGCGTTTCGGAGCAAGCGAACTGCTTGACGCCGGTTTCAGCGAGCCATTCGCCACTGGTTTCCTTGATGGCCGGAGGCGGAACGAGGAAGCGGTTCGGGAGCTTGAGGTCGCCGTCGTACTGGAGCATACCAGCGTAGCG
>JAFZOV010000013.1 GCA_017550445.1 Fibrobacter sp. | reverse complement strand
GGTTATGCCGAAGGTGGTTCCGGTGGTATCGGTGACGGCCTGGCAGGTCTTCTCGGCGGCGGTGGCGGTGGTATCGCTACCAAGGCTAAGGGCTCCATCAGAACTCCGTCTGAACGCGATATCGACATGGGTGCCGGTGGTGGATCTCGTTCCGCTGCAGACATCATGAAGGTTGTGCGTCAGCGTACTCCTGGCCTGCGCCACATCTACAACAAGTTCCTGAAGAAGAAACCGGGCTTCCAGGGTAAGGTTACCTTGAAGTTCACGATCGCTCCGGGTGGCGAAATCATCAGCATCTCCATTGCTTCTTCTACGACCGGTTACGGCGAATTTGACGGCGAAGTCAAGACCGCTGTGAGCCGCTGGAAGTTCAGCAAGGTGAAGTCTGGTAACACCACTGTTACGATCCCGTTCACCTTCTCCGAATAATTCGGCGAAAACTTGAAAAAAGACCGGACTACCAAGTCCGGCCTTTTTTTTATGAAAAGGCCTGTTGTCTCCGCTCGGCCTTTTTTGTATAAAAAAAGTTGGCTTTTGTTTAAAATTTTGTTGCGTTTTTGATTTAATTAAACTAACTTTAAAGCAGAAATTTCAATAGGAGTTTTCCAATGAACTTAAGAACAGCTGCCGCGGTTGGAGCCGCATTCGGTATTCTTGGCGTGGGTTCTGCTTTTGCAACCTTTGCACGTGTTGAATCCATGGGCAAGAACTCTACTTACATCATGGATGATGTAAGCATCTTCGATAACCCCGCGAACGTAAACCTTTACTCCAACTATTTGATCGGTGGCTTCGGTGCCTATACCGACAACAATATGGAAGCGGGTGGAAACATTGATCCGCAGCATCCGACTTTCGGCGGTATTTTCTCCGTCTCTTTCGGTGATGACAACAATCCCGATCCGAAGTTCACGATTGGTGGTCTTTTCGGCCGTATCAACCAGGACCTCGCCATGTACTTGCCGGACTATGTGCAGGTTGGTAAGAGAGGTTACGTGGTTGTTCCCGAAACCGTGACCAACTTCGACGGTTTCTTGGGTGGCACCTTCTCTAGCGGCGACGCTTGGGGCTTGCACATTTATATCGCTCACCAGGATGGTGGCGATCTCGATGAAAGCGGTACTTATCAGCCGGACAGCAAGGCTTACGCTTCTCTCGTCCAGTTGGACGGTGGTTTGAACTTCCAGCTGGGTAGCGGCACTTCTTACGAATTGTCCGGCGGCGTTGCCCGTATCCAGTACGGACCGGATCGTCATGATTTCTTTGATGATGGTGATTTCTCCATTCTCGGTAAGGCTCGTGCCTTCTTCACGTTGGAAGCCATTGACGGTGAATTGGTGCCTGCTGCTAACATTAAGCTCGCCCAGGCTCCTGGTATCGAAGACAAACTCGCTCAGGCCGGTATGGGTATCAACGTGGCCATGGACCGTGGCTTCTTCTGGTTGGGCCTTGACTTCATCTGGAACCAGACAAAGGCTCATGACTGGGTTTACGACAAGGCCTTGGATGGCGGCGCATGGGTTTATGATTCCCGCAATGAAGACGATCCGCATTGGGACAAGCGTTCCGATGTCGGCGGTAAGATCAGCTTCGGTATCGAACGTAACATCTGGTGGGATTGGTTCGTAATCCGCGTGGGTGGCCAGAAGTCCATCCTCTACACCGATTGCGACGTGAACTCCAAGAACGAATATACCTCTGACCGCTATGGCATTTGCAAGGACGACGGTACCTTCTTCTCTACCAATCCGCTGGCTGACGGCTCTGCTGACGACCATGTCGGTTTCGGTTTCGGCATCAACATCGAAGAACGTCTGAAGATCGACGTGACCGTTGCTGAAGACGTGCTCTTCCGCAATCCGTTCCAGGGTGAAGGCCGCATCTTCTCCAGAGTCGATGCTACCTACTCGTTCTAATTGAAACCTCGGACTTGAATGTGAAGACGCCCCTTTAACGGGGGCGTTTTTTGATTATGTAGACTGTAGGAAGTAGGCTGTAGACAGTTTGTTTTTTCAAACGTCTTCCTACTTCCTACTTTCTACTTCCTACATTTAACCTATGAAATTTTTCGCTTGTATTTTGGCTGCTGTTGCTCTGCTTGTGGGCTGTTCCGAACCGACGGAACGTATTGAGAACAAATTAACGGAATACTTGCAGGATGATTTGAAGTTCATGGTCGCTGAAACCATGAAGGCTTCTAAGACTCGTGAAGGTCTCTTGGATACGCCTTATTACCGCGTGAAGGACTTTAGATTGTTCGATGGCGCAGAGGCCCGCATTTATGCGGCCTATGCCGAAGTAGATTTCTTTATCTACAAAGACATTGCCATGCATGAAAAGCGCAAATACCGCTATGACGTAAGCACCCGTGGGTGGGACCGCTACAAGAAAGAGTGGAAGTTTGGCGCGGACACGCTGAGGTAATTCGGAGTTCGGAATTCGGAATAATTCTTTCGTCTTTCGTCTTTCGTCTCTCGTCTAAAATCTATATTTCAATCAGAAAGTTTAATTTCAAACAAAAGGATTGGATTTTGTTCGGCCTCTTTTCTTGCGATATCGGTATTGACCTGGGCACGGCGAATACGCTTGTTCATGTGGACGGTCAGGGAATAGTTATCAATGAACCTACGGTTATTGCAGTGGACAGCAAGAATAACCGTGTGTCTGCCATCGGCTTTGAAGCGAAAAAGATGCTTGGCCGTACTCCGGGCGAAAGCCGTGCTGTGCGCCCCATGCGCGATGGCGTGATTGCCGATTTCGAATTGGTCGAAACCCTTTTGCAGACGTTCATCAAGCGCGTGCAGAAGTATCCGCTGTGGATGGTAAAGCCTCGCGTGGTGGTCGGTGTGCCTTCTGGCATTACCGAAGTGGAAAAGCGCGCCGTGATTGATGCCGCCAAGCAGGCCGGTGCCAAGGAAGTTCACCTGGTGCACGAACCCATGGCTGCCGCTATCGGTATGGGCATCCCCGTAGAAGATCCTGTAGGCAACATGGTTGTGGATATTGGTGGTGGTACCTCCGATATTGCTGTAATCGCCTTGAACGGCACCGTCTGTAACGCCTCTGTGCGCGTGGGCGGTGACGAAATGGATGAAGCCATCGTTCGCTATTTGCGCACCATGTACAACCTTTGCGTAGGTGATAGCACTGCCGAACAGATCAAGATTCAGATTGGCTCTGCAAGTCCCCTTGAAGAAGAACTGACCATGGAAGTGAAGGGTCACGACTTCTTGGCCGGCATGCCGCGTACGACCACGATTAACAGCGCCGAAATCCGTGAAGCCCTGAACGAACCTGTGACTGCCATTATCGAAGCGGTAAAGCAGGCCTTGAGCATTACTCCGCCGGAACTCTCTGCCGATATTTACGACAAGGGTATTATCATGACGGGCGGCGGTTCTCAGCTGCGCGGCTTTGACGAACGTATCCGTAAGGAAACGGGACTCTCGGTGAATGTGATTGATGACGCTCTGACTTGCGTCTGCAAGGGTGCAGCCCGCATTCTTGAAGACTTGGATAAATACCGCCCGGTTTTGATTGCTTCCTCGAACTAACTTGATAGGGTTCGATGCTTAGGGCGATTCGCTTTATTGTCGACTTGTTTACGCAAAGGCACGGTATCGTTGCCTTTGTCTTTTTCTTGGCTCTTGGCTTGTTGATGCGCCAGTCTCCGACGCCGATTCGCGAAAGCATTGTTTCGACGGCAGTTTCTACGCTTTATTTCCCGGCTCAGCGGATTGTTTCTGCGGTGGGGCATTACAAGGCTATTGCAGAAGAAAATGAACAGCTGAAAGAAGAAAACGCACGTCTCCGGCAAGAAACCTACCATGCCCGTGAGGGTTTGCAGGAACTGGCCCGACTGCATACGCTAGTCCGATTTGATGACAAATGGGATTTCCCGATTGTGACTGCTCGCGTGATTGGCCACAATCCCGGAAGGTTCCTTACGACGATGGTGATTAACCGCGGTACTGAACACGGCGTAAAAGAGAATATGCCCGTGTTTTCGATGAATGGTCTGGTCGGAAAGATTTCAAAGGCGACCTACAATCATTCCCGAGTGCAACTGCTGGTGGACCCGAATCTTAAGTTGTCTGTAATGGACCGTCGTACTCGCGTGGTAGGGTTCCTGGAGTCTATGGATGGCGTCCGCTTGACGGCGCTTGTGCCGACCCATGCCGGAGTACATGCCGGTGATACTTTGGTGACATCGGGCTTAGGTGGAATCTTCCCGAAAGGAATTCCCGTTGGAACGGTGAAGGATGTCCGTAAGTCGGACCTTGATGTAATGCGCCAGATGGAAGTGAGTCCTTTCCAGGATTTCTCGATTCTTGAAGAAGTGTTCGTGATGGAAAAAGAACCGGATTGGATTATCAAGGAGCTGCTCGATGAATAACTTGGGTTGGCTCAAAACTTTTATCATGTTTGTGATCGTATTTGCGTTGCAAATGACGGTTGCCGATTGGCTGAGCTTTTTTGATGTTGCCCCTGACTTTGTAATCATCTTTATTGTGGCGGTTGCCATTAGAAGGGGACCTACGGCAGGGTGCTTCTGGGGCTTTGTGGCGGGCTTTACGCAAGATGTGTATGCACCGGTGGAATGGCTCGGTGCAAATGCGATTTCGATGACGGTGCTCGGCTATGCGGTAGGGCAGCTGGAAGAACGTTTCTTGTCGCTCAATTTGCCCGCTAAGGTTGGCGTGCTTGGCTTAGGCTTTTTTGTGTGCGACATGATTTACTATGGCATTACCGGTCTTTCCAAGGATGTGGTGACCAACCTGTTCTTGACGAAGTCGATTCCGGAATGCTTTTATACGATGTTGATTGGCGGAATATTCTTCTACCTGGATTTAGGCAGTAAAAAGAAGAAGCATGCTTAAGGGAATGTCTGAAAACGAGACCCTGCAAAACAGGAACTGGAATGTATTGATTTACATGACCGGTGTTGTAATCTTGTTTTTCATTCTTCTGATGCGCCTATTTTCGCTGCAGTACACTCATTACGACGAAAACCTGCAACGTTCCGAAAATAACCGTATCCGTAAAGTGGTTCTGGTGGCCGAACGCGGTTACATTTATGACCGCAACGGCGAAGTATTGGTGCGAAACCGCCCTTCGTACCAGATTGCAATTTCGTCCATGAACATGCCTCGCAAAAAGGCGGATCGCGATTTGCTGTTCCAGAAGCTGCTCGGTATCCGTGATACGGCCGGGGAACGCCTGTTTGATTCGCTTTCGTTGGATACCGCTTTTCAGCGTTCCCGCTGGATCAAGAACAGGCCTATCCGCTTGTTGGAAGATGCCACTGCGGAGCAGGTGGCCATTATTGAAGAACGTTCCGAAGAGTTGCCCGGCGTAATGACGGTGATTGAATCGAGGCGCGAGTACCCTTATGGAACCCTAGCGTCTCATGTGCTGGGTTACACCAGCGAAATTTCGGAAGAACAGCTCAAGTTGCCGGAATACGAAGGCTATACGCAGGGCGACCGCATTGGGCAAAAGGGACTTGAACAGTTCTACGACAAGGAGTTCCGCGGCGTGAACGGCATGAAGCTTGTGGAAGTGAATGCCTCTGGTCGTGAAGTGGGAACCGTTGATGGTGTGGAAGGTACGGAACCCGTGCCTGGACTTCGCCTGGTGTCGACGATTGATTTACGCCTGCAGAAGGTGGCCGAAGAGGCAATTCCCGATTCGGCGAAGGGGGCGCTGGTGGCCATTGATCCACGGAGTGGTGAAATTTTGGCCATGGTTTCTTCGCCGAGGTTGGATCCTAATATTTTCTCGCTGAAAAAGCGTGAGCGCAACAAGGGTTGGGCTCACGTGGCGCTGGATACCATGCGTCCGCTTACGAACCGCGCGATTTCGGGTACTTATCCGCCGGCATCTATTTTTAAATTGGTGACGGCGGGTGCTGGGCTTGAAAGTGGCATCTTGACGGAGAACAAGTATTATTCCAAGCCCTGTACGGGTGGCTACCAGTACGGGGCGCGCTACCAGAAATGCTGGGGTACTCACGGCAGCTTGAACGTGGTGAATGCGATTCGCCTAAGTTGCGATGTGTTCTTTTACCAGGCTGGTCTTGATATTGACATGAACCGCATCAATGAATTTGGCAGGCGCTTTGGCTTGGGCGAGAAACCCCTCGGAGTGGATATTCCTGGCGAAAAGGCGGGGTGGCTTCCGGATTCGGCGTCCTTTAACCAGAAAAACAAGCGCCTGGGTTGGCGCTGGGCTCGCGGCCTTATCTTGAATCTTTCCATTGGGCAGGGACAGATTGTGACGCCCTTGCAGCAGGCTACCCTGATTGGGTCTCTGGCTACCGGTAAGGGTGTTTATAGGCCCCATTTTATGAAGGAATTGCGCGATAACCATGGGAACGTGGTGCGGCGCTACGAACCCGAAATTATTCGGCCCGGCAACATGAAACCCTACACGCATCGCATTCTGCTTGCGGCCATGGATTCGGTGGTGAACCATCCGGGCGGTACAGGTAAACGCGGTGCCTTGCCCAATGTCCGTGTGGGCGCAAAGACGGGCTCCGGTGAATGGAAGAAGGGTGAAAAGACCCATGCCTGGTATGCGGCGGTTGCCCCCTTGTATGACCCTGAAATTGCCGTGGCCGTGATTATGGAAGCGGCTGGCGGTGGTGGCGCCGTATCGGG
Organism: Fibrobacter sp.; assembly: GCA_017550445.1. Next base: position 8,653 of record JAFZOV010000013.1, on the reverse strand, counting down.
CCCTATTGCCAAGAAAGTGATGGAAGCCTATTTTGAAAACAAGGAAAAGGAGGCGGGAAAAAATGAAACCCAAACGGCTCCTTGACCATTCGCTGAAATTTGACTGGATGTTTATCGCGCTTACGCTTGCCTTGATGAGCGTAGGTGTGTCCCTTGTGTATTCGGCGACCATTGCCGAAGACGCCTCTGTGGTCGAATTGTTCTGGTTCAAGCAGATTGTCTACTTTATTTTTGGCAGTGTCTTTGCTGCGGCTTTGGTATTTGTGCGTATTGACTGGTTGAAGCGTGCGGCTATCCCTTGCTACGCGTTGGCCTTGGTGCTGCTAGTTGTTGTGCTGTTCTTTGCCGGAGATGTGGTGAAGGGGGCGGGCCGTTGGATTGACTTGGGAATTTTCAAGCTGCAACCCTCGGAATTTGCAAAGATTGCTTATTTGTTGACGTTCTCTTATTGGCTTTCGAAACACCCCGTTAGCTTGTTTAAGATGAAAACCTTCGTGGTGCCCTTCTTCTTGTTTATCGTGCCGTTTGCCCTGGTGCTAAAACAGCCTGACCTGAGTACGGCGCTTGTGTTTATCGCGGTGACCATGGTGGGGTTCTTTTTTGCGGGGCTTACCCTGACTGATATGTTCCTGATTGTAAGCCCTGTGCTTTCGGTGCTTTTCTCCCATTCGCAGGCACTTGTGTTTGAAATCTTGTGGGGACTCTTGATTTGCCTGGTGGTGTTTGCCCTTTTCCGTCGCAGGCTTCCGAAGGTCTTGACGGCGATAATTTTGATGGCGAATATTTTTGCAGGCTATGCAAGCACCATGGCCTGGAATATGCTGGAACCCCATCAGCAAAAACGCGTGAATACCTTCCTTGATCCGATGAGCGATCCGCTGGGTGATGGTTATCAGGTGTTGCAGTCTTTGACGGCAATCGGCTCGGGTGGCCTTACCGGCAAGGGCTTTGGAAATGGATCGCAGACCAACCTTGCGTTTTTGCCCGAAGAACACACGGACTTTATCTTTAGCGTTCTGGGTGAGCAGTTTGGCTTTTTAGGTTGCGCCTTTGTGCTGACTCTTTATGCACTATTCTTGTGGCGTGCGACTTCCATTAGCAAGCAGTCTTCTGATCCGTTCGTGACCCTGATGGTCATGGGGGCCTCGACGATTTTCTTGTTCCACATTATGGTGAACATTGCGATGACTATTGGGCTGATGCCGGTGACGGGATTGCCTTTGCCATTCCTCTCTTATGGCGGATCCTTTGCCCTTACCTGCATGGTGCTGGTGGGATTCCTGCTTTGCCTGCGCTATCAGGCCCGCAGAAGATAATGGTCTAATTTCCCCGCTTTTTGCAAATCTGGCGTATATATAAGAGGAGCTCTTTGGGCTCTAAGGAGTATATATGCGTTGGATTGAAAATATAGGCCGTTTTGTTTTTGGGGCGGAATGCCTCGGTTGCGGAAAGCCTTCGAAAAAACTGGACCCGTGGCTTTGCCCGGAATGCGTCACGGAATTGGAACGGGAGTCAACCGTGGATTTATCTCCGGGACCGGACGCCTATAGTCTGTTTCCGATGCGGCCTTTGACCCGGAAATTGGTGCATGCGTTAAAGTACAAAGGCGTTTCGGGCATGGCGACTTACTTGGTCAAGCATTCGTCTTCCATTCGATGCGGTATTGTCCGTGAGGACCTTTCGATGCTTCCGAAGCCGCTATACTTTGTACCAGTACCGCTCCATAGGGCGAGGTTTAGGGAAAGGGGATATAACCAGGCCGAAAAGATCGCGGCGGCCCTTGCGGTTGTTTTTGGGGGTAAAGTGTGCCGCTGGCTTAGGCGCCGGACGTTTGTGGTTTCGCAGACCAAGCTTTCCAAGGAACAACGAGAACGGAATGTGGCGTATGCCTTTGAATGCACGTTGAAAGAGGTGCCCGTGTCCGGGACGGTGGTGGTGGTAGACGATGTCTTTACCACGGGGGCTACCACTTCGGCATGCCTTGCCGCCTTTGGGAAAAATTTTCCGCTCCCGGTCAAGGTTTGCACGCTGCTTTATGACGAGCCGGCCTCTGCAGTTGCTGATTTTGCTGCAGATAACCAGATGGACTGGGATGTTTAGACGAGAGAACGGACCTGCGGCCCTATAGACGAGAGACGAAAGATGAAATGCAAAAAAAGAAAGACGATTTTCTCTCGTCTTTCGTCTGTAGCGGTGAAACCGCGTTCTTTCGTCTTTTCTAGCGGAGGAAGAGGGACTCGAACCCCCAAGCCTTACGGCGGCGGTTTTCAAGACCGCTGACTTACCAATTAGCCTATTCCTCCAGGGCTTTCCAAGGATAGAAAAATTAGTCCTTTTCTGTCAACCGGAGTTGTAAATAAAATGAAGTTTATCTAAATTTTACAAAGTATGACAGGACTTGACGAGAAAGAGGTTGTAGAGTCCCAGAGAATCCTGGAGTTGCTGTTTGCGTATATGCCGAAGATTGCGGCAGAACGCAAGATGGACAGCCTGCTGGTTCTGATGGCCGATTTGGGCCGCTCCATTGTGATGGCGGACCGTTGCTCCCTGTGGCTTGTCGATGAAGATAGCGGCGAATTGTGGACCAAGGTGGCTCACGGCGTAAGCGAATTGCGCATTCCGCTCAATGCTGGGTTTGTGGGCTATTCCGTAAGGACTGGCGAACCGCTCCTGATCAAAGATGCATACCAAGACCCGAGGTTCGATCGTAGGAGCGACGAAAAGACGCACTACCGTACAACCTCTGTGCTGACGGTTCCGCTGATGAATTCAGCGGGCGGCGTGATGGGTGTGTACCAGGCCATAAACAAGCAGGGCGAAAACGAACTGGGCGAAGCCGGTGTCTTTTCGATCCAGGACTTGGAACGCCTGAGCCTTACGGCAGTTTATTCGGCAAAGACGGTCGAATCGGCCATGCTGAATATGGAACTTGAGGCTACCCAGCGCGAAATTATTCACATTTTGGGCGAAGTTTCCGAATATCGCAGCCAGGAAACCGGCGACCACATTCAGCGTGTGGCCGAAATTTCTTGTATGCTGGCGAAGTTCCTTGGCCTCCCGGAAAACGAGGTGGAACGCATTCGCCTTGCGACCCCGATGCATGACCTGGGCAAGGTGGGCATTCCCGATGCCATTCTCAATAAGCCCGGTCGCTTTACCGATGACGAATACGCCATTATGAAGACGCATTCCTCGATTGGCTACAGCATGCTGCACAACTCCAAGCGCAAGCTGCTCCGCTTTGCGGCGGATATTGCCCGTTCGCACCATGAACGCTGGGATGGCCATGGCTACCCCAAGGGCCTTGCTGGCGAAGAAATCCCGCTGGCAGGCCGTATTTGCTCTGTTGCCGACGTGCTGGACGCCCTTTCTAGCCCCCGTTGCTACAAGCAGCCCTGGCCTGAAGAAAAGGTCAAGGAAGAATTCCTGAAACAGCGCGGCGGACAGTTCCAACCGGAGCTTGTGGACGTCCTTATGGAACATTGGGACGAAATTTACAGCCTTTACCGCCGTTAGTCGGTGCGCTGTCCCTGTACCGCTGTAATTCTACTGAAAAATTGGTAAAAAAATTGAAAAAGACCTCGATTACTCGAGGTCTTTTTAGTGGCACCGGTCAGAATTGAACTGACGACACGCGGATTTTCAGTCCGCTGCTCTACCAACTGAGCTACAGCGCCGACTTGGTAGGCCAAATATAGAACACTTTGTGATGCCTGTCAAGGGTAAATAGAATATTACCGATATTTTTCCCTTTTTTGAGAATAATCTTCTAAATTTAATATCCGGGTGTAAAAGATTAGGATTCTGGAAATCGGGAGTTTCCGGCAAATATTTTTTATAGGTGGCAGCGTGTACGTTTTCAGAAAAATGAATAGCCTCGCTTTGATGGGCGGACTTGGTTTGGTTTTTGCGGGAATCATGGCCTGCTCTTCCGAAGATACGACTTCTTCGAAAAACAACGAAGAATTGCCGCCAATAAGGATCGACTCAACCGTTACCTATGATTCGAGCGGAAATAGAATCGTTACGTACGATACGATTCCGGCGAAGGTGGATTCTATGATTCAGGTCGATCCTGTTACAGGTAGGAAAGATACTATTTATGATACGGTGTTTATTCCTGCCGATTCCTCTGTTCGTTGGGTTGGTAATTCTTCGCTGGTGATTACTGAAATCGCTCCGGTAAACCTGGACTGGCTCGACGAAAACGGAGAGGATCCGGGTTGGGTTGAAATTTACAATGCCGGTGATGAAGTGGCTAGTCTCAAAGGTTATTCGCTTACCAACAATTTGGAAAAACCCCGTAAGTGGTATTTTGTTGATGATTCCATCCAGCCCAAGTCGTTCCGCGTGGTATTCTGTGACAAGGGAAACCTCTCTAAAGTGGAAAGTGTCGATGAGGGTGATTTGCATAAACGTCCCCATACCAGTTGGAAACTGGATAAGGATGGTGGGTCGATTTACCTGATTGACCGTTACTATTCTATTCGTGACTCGGTTAACTATCCTGCAATTTCTTCGGGCTTGAGCTACGGTATTCTTGATGGCGGTATTTGGAAGTTCTTTGAAAAGGCTACGCCTGAAAAACCCAATACTGAATCCACTGCATACGATGGAATGGCTCCGAAGTTTAACTTTAAATCTCAGGGCGGGTTCTATTCACAAGCTTTGACTCTTAAGCCGCCTACAAATGTGCCCGAGGGTGCTTCTGTGCGCTGCACCAAGAATGGTTCTATCCCGACGAAGGATTCCGAAAAATTTGACTCCGATCTGAAGATTGAATCGAACATGGTTCTCCGTTGCGCCGTCTTTAAAGATGGACTCCTTACGAAGGAAGTGGTGACCAATACTTACTTTATCGAAGAAGATGAAATTAAGATGCCTGTGGTGGCTGTGAGCGTAGACCCGGTATTCTTCGAGAAGCACTATGTTAAAAAGAGCGCCTGCGGTGATTCTGATCCGAACTCTTGCCCGCCGGGATTGATGGAAGATGTCGAATATCCTGTGCATGTGGAATACTTTGCTGATGGAAGTAGCTCTAAGGAAAAGGCTTTCGAAATTGATGCGGGTATTTCTTTGATGGGCGGCTGGAGCCGAGTAAATGACAAGAAGTCTGTCGCCATTGCCATGCACGAAGAATACCAGGCCGGCAAGATTAAGTATCCGTTATTCGAAACGCGTAAAGGCGTAAATGACGAGTACAAGGCTTTTAACCTGCGTAACAACGGTAACCGTTTTGTGAGTGACTACGTCGAAGATGCCATGGGTGGAGCTCTCTTGGAAGGTTCGGGCGTAGATTACCAGCGTAGCCGCCAGGTGGTGGTGTTCTATAACGGCAAGTATTACGGCATTCACGATATGCGCGAACGTTACAACCGTGCCTATGTAGAAACCAACTACGGTATCAATAGCAACTCCGTGAAGATGATCAAGCATTTGGGTGCCATAGATAAAGTTACGGCCAGTGGCGATGATGCTCAGGCTGTTAAAGATTATCAGGACATGCTTAATTTTGTTGGCACAAACGATATGTCTGTGGCGGAAAATTATGCGGCGGCAAAGACTTTGTTGGATGTCGGTAATTTTGCCGATTACATGGCTGCCGAAATTTATTACCACAATGGTGACTGGCCGAACAACAATGTGCGTGCCTGGTCTGCTCCGGGACAGCCCTGGAAGTTCATGGTCTATGACTTGGACCATGGTTTCGGCTGGAAGTGGGGTGTGACTGATCCGAATGGTGACAAGTTTAATGATGGGACAAATATGTTCACCTGGATCAAGCAGGGCGGTGGCAACAAGCCTTGTAAGGATGTCGGCTGCTTTGCAAATCTTTATATCAAGCTGATGGCAAATGATGAATTCAAGCGCATGTTTATTAATCGCAGCTGCGTTATGTTGAATAGCTACCTCAATTCAAGCAGAGTGTCTACAATTGTTGACCAGATGGTGGCAACGATTCCTGAATCTGAAAAGAAGAGAGACGTCGAAAAGTTCCATCAAGATGAAATGTATTACCCGGACGGATTTGACTGGAAGGGAACACATTTGAAATCCTGGGCTTCTGAACGCGATTCTAAGGTGCTCTCCGAATATAAGAGCGAATTCAAGTTGGGCGAAACGGTTAACGTGACGATTGCGGCAACTGGAAATGGATCCGTCTTGATGGAAGGCATGAATTTGCCTAGCGCCACCTACAAGGGAAAATTCTTTAGCGGAATGCAGATGGTGTTGACCGCAGTTCCCAATGCAGGAAGCATTTTGGACGGCTGGTCGGGTTGCACTCCTATTGAGGGGGCGGCAGACATGTGCGTTGCGACCATTGATGGCGACATGACCATTTCTGCGACTTTCAAATAAGTAATAGAAATAACATTTTTAAAAAGCCTATTTCCTCAAAGGAAATAGGTTTTTGCTTTTGGATATTTTGGTAAATTTTTCTAAATTTGGCGTCATGATAAGCCCTGTGCGCAAGATGTTCGACGAAATTGCCAATCGCTATGATTTTTTGAATCATACGCTGAGCTGCTTTCAGGACATTCTTTGGCGCCGTAGCTGTTGCCGCGAAATAAAGAAGATGGATCCCGGCAAGCGTATGCTGGATTTGTGCGGGGGCACGGGCGACTTTGCAGTAACTTATGAGAAATTCAACGGCAAGCCCGATGTGGCCGTGTTGGGTGATTTTTCTTATGGAATGCTGAAGGGGGCTGCCGGTAAAGATATGGTGGCGCTTCCTGTGCAGCTGGATGCCATGAAGATGCCCTTTGGGGATGCATCTTTTGATGTGATTTTGAATGGCTTCGGGATGCGCAATTTGCCCGATGCGGAGGGCGGCTTGCGTGAATCGGCGCGAGTGCTGGCTGCTGGTGGCTATTTGCAGGTGTTGGAATTCTTTTCGCCCCGTGGGACTTTTAACAAGTTCTTTTACAAGAGGCTTGCGCCGTTGTTTATTCCGGTGCTTGGGGCGTTTTTTAGCAAGCGCGAAGCTTACGAGTATTTGGTTAATTCTGTATTGCGTTTTTTGCCGGTGGCAGATTTTGTGGCTCTGGCAGAAAGAAACGGATTTGAACTGGTGCATGTGAAGCCATGTTTTTTCGGGGTTGCATTCCGCGTATTGCTTAGGAGGCGAACATGAGTCGATATATTTTGGGGGTAACCGGTGCAAGTGGCGCCATTTATGCCACACGTACCGCAATGCACTTGAAACGTCTGGGACACCACGTGACGGCCTTGGTGACTCCGCCGGGTAGGGGCGTAGTGGCCTACGAGGGGCAGGAAGATTTGTTCAAGTATGTGGATGAAATGCCCGACGTGAAGAATTTCTTTGCCGAGTGCGCCAGTGGTTCTGCCGATTATGCGGGAATGGTGGTGGTGCCCTGCTCCATGGGTACTCTTGGCCGCATTGTGGCGGGTACTTCGGACAACTTGCTGATTCGAACGGCTGATGTCAATCTCAAGGAACGCCGCCCCCTGGTAGTGGTGCCTCGTGAAATGCCCTACAACTTGATCCACTTGGGCAATATGACCAGTTTGACTCGTATGGGCGGAATCGTAATTCCGGCGGCTCCCCATTTTTACGACCGTCCGAAGACTATTGAAGAATTGGTTGATACGGTGGTTGCAAGAATCCTGGTGCATTTGGGTGCGCTTACGGGGGCCGATAATATTGTCAAGCCGTGGAAAGGAATCCGTATTCCTGCCGCAAAGCCCAAGTCGCGATCGAAAGCGAAGAGAAAATAATGCCGCGATTGTTTTCCTGAGCGCAGGCACGGGATTTAATAAGAGAAATTAGAATGTTGAAGAAGATTCTAGAGTTTGGGCACATGGTGCGCTTCAGTCATTCGCTTTTCGCGATGCCTTTTGCGATCGGTTCCATGTGGGTGGCGGCAAACGGTTTCCGCGGCATGGATGCCGCGGAGGTGGTCAAGATTGTTGCGTTAATCGTGGGCTGTATGGTGACCGCCCGCAACAGCGCCATGAGCTTTAATCGCATTGCCGACGCCGAGATCGATGCCAAGAACCCGCGTACTGCAAAGCGCCATTTGCCGGCGGGCCGCTTAAGCAAAGCGTCGGTCATTGCGTTTCTTGCCGTGAATGGAATCTTGTTTGTTGTTTTTGCAGCGCTGTTGCAACCGCTTGCCGGATTGCTTGCATTGCCCGTGTGGTTGTTGCTGCTTTCTTATTCGTACTGGAAGCGCTTTAGCTGGCTTTGTCACTGGTTCCTTGGCTTTGCCATTGGCATGAGTCCGCTGGGCGCCTGGATTGCCATTCGTGGCGAATTCGCGGTGTTCCCGATTTTCTTGCTGGTGATTCTGATGCTCTGGATGGGCGGCTTTGATATTATTTACGCGACGCAGGATGAAGAAATTGACCGTGTGATGGGATTGCATTCGGTGCCGGCCCGTTTTGGTCGAAAGCGTGCTTTGCAGATTGCCTTTTGGAGCCATGTCGCGATGCTTTTGCTTTGCGTGGTTTTTGGCGTATTCTGGAACATGGGCGTGCCATGGTGGGTGGTGACGGGCCTTATGGCTGCCGCTGTACTCTATATTCATCTGTTCAGAAAATCCGATGACCTTGATGCCATGAACCGCGACTTTTTCTTGGCTAACGTCGCCATTAGCGTGCTTGTGATGGCGGGACTCATTGTTTGGAT
>JAFZOV010000098.1 GCA_017550445.1 Fibrobacter sp. | reverse complement strand
GTACTTTGATCCTCCTAAATCTTCGCGCTCTGAACATTCGTTAAGCACGTTGTTAATTTCATTCTCTGTAGGCATAAACTTACTTTTTTAGTTATTACTCTGATTCCTCGCCGCTTTCGGCTTCGTCTTTGCTGACGTACTCGAAAACGTCCATAATCTTTGTTTCCTCAATTTTGGCCGTTACGTAGTCTATCATCGTACCGCCCATAACCTCGTTTACGTTTTTCAGGGCGTTGTCGAAAGTACCGGCCTGTACTAAGTAGGTTACTGCGCTGCGCTTTTCCTTGTCGGTCTTTTCGTCAATGGTGATAAACTCTAACTTGCTGTTATACCATCTGTCTGCCGTCTCGCTTTCATCAAAGAAAATTTCTTTGAACGGGGCGCGGCTAATATCCACTACCTCAAAGTCGCCGCTTATGTAAGCTGCCATTTCTTCGGTTATCCTGGTTTCGGCCTCACCAAAGCTAACAGCATCTACTACGTAGGCTTCTAATACCTTTTTCTGCGTTCCCTCTTCGGTAGTCTTTTCGTAGCGGACTTTGCAGATAAACCAATTTGCTGTTTTACTTCTCATTGCTTTTTTCTTATAGGGGTTTAACTTGTTTGAGTATCTGCCGTAGTTCGTTGGTCGGTATCTCTGAAAGTGCCTTTGCCAACTCTCCCGGCTCTACCTGTAGCGTGTATTTATTGCAAACTACCTGCTCAACCTTTGAAACTCTTAACCTGATAGTCATTAGTCGCTAAGATTGATACCGCTAAAATCGTCTGCCGCTGCATTAAACGCCGGGCGTTTGTCGCTTTCAGGTGCTAACGTCGGCTTGCCCTGCGGCTTCTCTATCCACTTTCCGCAAAGTTCCGTAAACCGCTTCTTACCTACCAACTTTTCAAGGTCGGTAATGGTACGTAGTTCGCGGGGCTTCATGTAGCTTTCTTCTGCAAAGGCGTTGCTTTGTAGTTCCTGCATCACGGCTTCGGGGTCTGTAATGCGTCGGATGCTACGTCCTGCCACCAACTTGTAGCCCGGATATTCCGTACCGTCTAAGGCTTGCTGTAGGGCGTACTCTTCAACGCCTGTTAGCCATGTCTTAATAGTGGCTATCTGTGGCAGTACAATAGTGGCCATTTCCTCAACGCTGATTAACTTAGGGTCGGCGTTCTCCTTGGCGGTCTTAATGGCTGTAGCGGCCAACGCCTTGCATCTGGCCTTAACCTTGCAGAATTGACACCATTCGCCGGGTGCTTGCTTACCGTTGGGGCCAAAGGCTTCTTTGGCCTTGGGCTGCAATTCCTCTGTAGCCCATTTCTCCAAATCGGCAACGCTAATCTCAAACTCTGAAAGGTTGTCGATACGCGGCTGTACGATAGTCATTTTAACCCGGTCTATGTTGTATTCAAACGTATAGGCTTCGTAAGCACCTAACGCATAGATTTTCATTTGCGGGTTTTCGTAGGCACTAACCTTAACGCCCTTGCCGTACTTGAAATCTATAATTTCCAAACAGCCATCGGCAATAATGATAGCGTCGCCTGTACCGAAACCATCAGGAATGTACTTAGAGAAATCTAACCTAACTTCTATGAGTAGTTGCGCGTCACGGGTCTTTTGGCGGGCAGCGTTGTACTTTTCCATCACAATGGTAAAATACGTGTCCGTGTATTCGTCCATTTCCCCGGTGTGGTACTTCTCGTTAAGTTCGGCTATCTCTGCCTTTTCGCCTGTCACGTCACGGCCTAAGAACTCTTTGAGTTTCAGGGCGCAATAGGCGTGGGCCAAACTACCCTCTTCGGCGTAGCTGCTGCCCTTATCCTCTACGTTCTCTTCCAAACGTGGGGCGGCGGTGCAATTCATCCACCTGTGGGCTGCACTTGGGCTTAATATCGCGTGTTGTCCGGGCATATCAATATGGTACTTCGGTTGTTACTTCGCCATTCTTCAAAATCAGTTCGTCGCATTGCTTAATGAACGATGCGCGTTGGTCTGCCGGTAGGGTGCTTGGCTTATCGCTGCCTAACAGGGCGGCGATATTCTTAAACGTGGCGTTTAACTGACGGTGTAGCGTGTTGCGCTTTTCGTCGGCGGTGTTCGTTTCCCAATCCTCGCCCTCGATTCTGACGCGGGCGCGGCGCATTGCCTCCCTTACGTCCTCTTCGGTTAGTTCCTTGGCCTCTGCCGGGGCTTCGTCGGCGGGTGCTGCCTCTGTCGGTGCTTCGGGCTGCGGCTCATTGGCGGGCGTTTCAGGCGTTGGGGCCTCGGCCTGTGCGGTCTTAGCCTTACGGCCTCGCTTCGATGCTGCCTCTGCCGGTGCTTCGTCGGCGGGTGCTTCGGTTGTGGGTTGCTCACTTGCCGGGGCCTGTACTATGGCCGTCGGCTGCTTTGTCAGGATAGACGTAACCAACGCTACGACTTCGGGCGTTACTCCGATACTGACGTTTACGTTAATGCTAAAATCTGTTTTCATAATCTTGTAAATTAGTGCTGATTATAAATTATCTGTTGTGGTCTCTTGCAAAGGCCCTCCCGGACTAAACCGCGTAAGGCTTCTGTGCAAATTTCGTCGAATTTGTCGGCGGGTAACTTGTAGAGGTTAGCGTGTACGTTTCGCATACTGCAAACCTTTTTGTATTCGTCGGGGTAGTTCTTGGCTATGCGCTGCAACGCTGCTGCCTG
>JAFZOV010000097.1 GCA_017550445.1 Fibrobacter sp. | reverse complement strand
GCCGGATTGGGAAGGCTGCTCCGCAGCATAGGAAAACTGGGAAAGATGTGGCTTGGTGTTAGTGGCAAAATAAGAAAACTGGTATAATTTAATGCGAAAGGCAATGGGAAGATGAAGAAGCTTGTATTTTCGTTTTTGCTTGCAACCATGGTCGCAACGGCCATGGCCGATGATGCTGTCGCCCCCGCAACAGCTGTCGCACCAACGGCGCATGCGGACTTGTCGTCGCTGGTAATGCCTCAGACCTTCACGTATGAGCTGCGGGATGTGGACCTAACACTTTATATTGACTCAATGAGTACGGAAGAGACGAGAACCATTCGAGAAGGTGAAGGAACCTCAACGCAGAATAAAGCTACACGTGAAGAAAGCGCAACACGGAAAAACGCATCTTCTGACGCAAAATCAAGCCTAACCGAAGATGGTCGCAAAAAGAACACTCATTTTGGAATCGGAGGGCGGGCGAAACTTCAGGGGGGCAATAACGAAGGACGCCCAACCTTCCGGTTCGGTGAACGGTACCGTATCCGTAGACGGAGGATATAGGCGAGAGTCTTCGCACACAGACAAACAGACTTTAGAACGCAGAGATGAAAATCAAGATGAAATGACGAAAACACGGGCCGAGGGACAAAATCAGACATCCAGCCAAAGTGTTACGAAAGAGCAAAAGTTAAACGAAGCCATTAGTTATGGCAAATATCATCTTAAGTTCTCTGTTGTCCTCAGGAACAGGGATCCAACCGACACACTTGTTGTCGAAAATGGAAATAAGCTGTATGCGTACCTAATTGGGCGAGACTTGCCGAGAATGATTAAAGTTCCCTATGCAGACTGCAACGAAATCCGCCTTGGATATGGAGAAAAGCTTTGCGAGTTTGATTATGAGATATCAGACAAGAGCCTGTATGATGCTCTTCAGCAATTGAAGATGAAAGACGGATTGCGAGGACTACGCTTAAAATTGTTAAGTTCTGACTTCCCCATATTCTCGGAAAAGACTGGTAAAAATGTCATTGCTGAACAGACCGCATGGGAAAAGGGAAGCTGCTTTGTGGGGATTGACTTCGGCAGACTGGCAGAACTTTCGCCTTGGTGGGTGAGCCGTTGGCATGGGGAAGGAACTGAAAAAGAAGGAGAATCCCTTACCGTGCGAGAGGCGCTGGAGGCGGTTGGCGTTACCGCCAAGAAACAAGTCAAAATCCAGAACTTGCCGACAAAGGTTTTCGTCTTTTTGGAAAAAGGCCAGTTGGCGAAGGTTGCCAACCAACCTTTGTTGAAGGAGAACGACGGCAAATATCGGATGTTCGCCATCCTTCTGACTGATCGCAATGGCGAAGAGGAGCAACGTTTGCCATTGACCGGGGTGATGAACCGCGAAATAGAAGACTATTCTAAAATTTCTCTTTTTGACTTTACTCTTGATGAATTCGCGCAAAATGCCGTTCTCGTTCCCACCTATTTTGACGAAATAAAGAAGGAGATTGAGGACTATCTAGCGGAAAACAATGGGGATGCCCTGCAATTCTTGACGAAAGAGTTTGACGAACGCCAACGCGAGGAAGATGACCGCGACCTTCCAAAAGACCGGGGAACAATCACGTCCACCGATGTCGAGCGCTTCAAGTTCCGCGCAGAGGCGGGCGTGGCAAACATGCAGTATAAGTTGGCGCTGTGTCTTTTTCACGGTTGGGGCATTGCATCCAACCAGGTTGAATCTGTAAAGTGGTACCGCAAGGCGGCAGAACAGGGGAATGCGTGGGCGCAATGCGACTTGGGACATTGCTATTATAATGGCAATTATGGCGTGACGCAGGATTATGGAAAAGCAGTGGAGTGGTATCGCAAGGCGGCGGAACAGGGAAATGCGTCGGCGCAAAATGCCTTGGGCAATTGCTATTACAGCGGCAAAGGCGTGGAGAGAAACTTCAGCAGAGCAATGGAGTGGTACCTCAAGGCGGCAAAATAGGGCATACGTTGACACAATACAACCTTCGCGAGTGTTATCGCAGGGGCAAAGGCGTGGAACAGAACTTGAACGAAGCGCGCAAGTGGCTGGAGAAGACGGCAGACCAGGGGGATAAGTCCGCCAAGGAGTTGCTGGACAAATTGTGATTCATATCCTGTCCGTCGCGCATCCTCTATTAGTTTTTGGCTGCTGGTTGTTGGAGCTTTTAGCTTTTGGGGTTCTAAGCTTAGTGCGGGGCTGTCATCGGAGCATCTATCATCCGATCAACCGAGCATCCGAACACCGGAGCATCTTTCTTGTCCTTGCGGATTATCTTTGGGGCATGCAGTTTGCGGATGATCAGATACTCGGTTGCTCGGTTGTTCCGATGCCCAGATGATTAGATAAAATCGTGCGCGCCCATGGTAGGGACGCGCCCATGGCGCGTCCGCGGACGGTTCGAGGGGTCAGCTTTGCATTTCTGTCAATGGTGTTTCTGTCAATGATGCTCAATTGGCGTTTTTGGCATTGACCGGAACTATTTTGCAGTTGACTCGGAGGTCTAAAATGGTGTATTATTGAAACCACTATGCAACTAACAGAAGAGGAGCCGCTATGCCCGCATTGACAGTTCGCAATATCCCGAACGAAACGATGGATGGTCTTCACCGCCGCGCGAAACGCGCCCGCCGAAGCCTTAACGGGGAAATTCTGCTTATTTTCGAAGATGCCGTCGAGGGAATCGATTCGGCAGTTCCCCAAATACAGGAACGAAAAACTAGTTCCGCGCCGGACAGGAAAAGCCGCCTGAAGGCTCTGGCGGGAAGCTGGAAGGATTCCCGTTCAGCCGACGAAATCATTGCCGACATCGTTTCCGCAAGGACGATGGGACGGGAGGTGTCGCTGTGATCCTGCTTGACACCGATGTTTGCGTCGCCTATCTCCGTGGGGTTCCGGGCGTAGTCGCCCTTCTCCACAGACACCTTGACGAGGATGTTGGCGTTTCGTTCATGACTGCCGCCGAACTTCTCTACGGCGCCGCGAAGGCGGACCGAAGCGAAGAAGCAACCACGAAAGTTGAGGAGTTCCTCTCTCTTGTCGAAATCGAGCACAGCGACATGGCGATACTCAAGGCATTCGGACAGGCAAAGGCGATTTTGGAGCGCGCCGGACTGCCCATTCCAGACGCAGACATTCTCATCGCCTCCACGGCATTGTGCAGAAATGCGTCTCTTGCGACCGGCAATCTCCGCCATTTCTCGCGTATTCCAGGTCTTCGCCTCCTAAACTGGTTCGTGCCTTAGGGTTGCGGCCCGGACGAAGCCGGGCCCTCCCGAAGGAGCAACATTGCGTTTTCGTCATTGACCTTTCTCTTCGCGGAATGACTCATATTTTAGCGAAGACTTAGGAAAAATGGTTCATTTTTTAGGATTTTAATATGAGAAATGGCTCATTTTTAAGATTTAGATTTGCACAGAACGTTTGTATTTGGTATAATAATTGGCAAACAAATGGTTCGTCATGGACACGCCCTACATTCCGCGCAAATTTGATGACTATCTGCTCCGCTGGCGAGCGGACGAGAACCGCAATCCGCTTCTGGTAAAAGGTGCCAGACAGGTCGGAAAAACGGAATCAATCCGGCATTTTGCCCGCGCGAACTACGAAAGCTTCATCGAGATAAACTTTGTCGATTCGCCGGAGTTCAAGGCGATTGTGGACGAGGGCTACAAACCAGATGCCATCATTCGCAAAATCTCCCTGATTGACCCGTCGTTGCGGTTTGTCGCCGGGAAGACCCTCATCTTCTTCGATGAGATACAGGAATTCCCAGATATTGCGACATCGCTGAAGTTTTTCAAGCAGGATGGCCGTTTCGACGTGATTGCGAGCGGTTCGCTTCTGGGGATTCACTACAAGCGAATCAGCAGCATCTCCGTGGGATACAAGACCGATTTCACGCTCAAATCCCTTGATTTCGAGGAGTTCATGCGGGCCCGCGGGTATGGGGATTCATTTTTCGAAGATGTCTTTTCCCATGTTCGCGACATCCGTCCATTCAGCACATTGGAGCATACCGTTCTTTCCAGACGATTCCTCGACTTTTGCGTTCTGGGCGGAATGCCGCGCATCGTGGGGGAATTCATCGCGAAGGGGACATTCGAGAAGTCGCTTGAACTTCAGCGCGAAATTCTAGCCGGCTATCGGGATGATGTCCGCAAGTATGCGGAGGGAATGGATCAGACCCGTATTCTGAACGTATTCGACCACATCGCGCCACAACTGGCGCGCGAGAACAAGAAGTTCCAGGTTTCAAAAGTGGCCAGCGGCGCGAAAATGAAGGACTATCGCGGGTGCGTCGAGTGGCTTGAAGATGCCGGAATCGTCACTGTCTGCCATGCGCTGGAGTTTCCCGAACTGCCGCTGAAGGGGCGGTATGAGGAGTCGAAGTTCAAGCTTTACATGGCAGATACCGGCCTT
>JAFZOV010000096.1 GCA_017550445.1 Fibrobacter sp. | reverse complement strand
CCCGAGCATCGTGTTCCTGCCCGCCGGAAAGACGAGCGTGGCCCAGCTGATCCAGCCGATTTCTAACGGCAGCATCGTGCTCGCCCTTGACACCGACATTGACGGTTGCATGAAGATTGTGCAGCAGGTCACTGCCGACAACCGCATCTACCTCGCCAACTCCATGAACAGCCTCCGCGTAGAAGGCCAGAAGACGATTTCTCCAGAAATCTGCCAGGAAATGGGCTGGAAGGTTCCCGACACCGTGATTATTCCGGGCGGCAACCTCGGTAACGTGAGCGCACTCGCCAAGGGTTTTGAAGACTGCAAGGCCATGGGTCTCATCGACCGCATTCCGCGCATTATCGTGGCCCAGGCTGAAAACGCGAACCCGTTCTTCCAGGCTTACGAACGCGGCTTCGACAAGCTCGTCCCGATGCAGGCCAAGAAGACTCTCGCAAGCGCAATCCAGATTGGTAACCCGGTTAGCTATCCGAAGGCAGTCCGCGCCATCCAGAAGACGAACGGCATGGTCGTAAGCGTCTCTGAAGAAGAACTCGCGAACGCCGCCCACCGCGGTGACCGCATCGGTCTCTACTGCTGCCCGCATACGGGTGTCGCCCTCGGCGCTCTCGAAAAACTCGTGGCCGCAGGTAAGATCGACAAGGAAGAAAACGTGGTCGTCATCAGCACGGCACACGGCCTCAAGTTCACCGAATTCAAGGTCGGCTACCACGAAAAGAAGCTCGAAAACATAGTCTCCAAGTTTGCGAACCCCGTGTTCAAGGCTCCGGCAGACCTCGGCGCCGTCATGGACATTCTCAAAAAAGAGATGGCAGAACGTCGCCGTTAATGAGCACTATCCAACCTTTCGCCGATAACAAGGCTTAGGTATGCAATCGCCGCTGACAAAGCGGCGATTATGCTATCTGAGCCATAGAACATGGCACCGAAAACGACCGGAGCCAAGATCAGGAGTGCGGAAAACAGGATGTTATTGTTTGCGATATTAAAGCGATTCATAATTTACCTCTCTTTTACGCAAACAAATATACCTACAAATCAATGTCAAAAACTGACATCAATATGAAAAAGAAAATGCCGCATCAAGTGCGGCATGACAATTAAATTTTATCCGAAAATTTTATTGTAAAGTTCCGGAGCAAACTTCTGGAAGTAGCCCTGAATCAGGATTATCGCAATCACAATCGGAATCACCCATTTGACGTAGAAACGGACGATTTTATAAGTCGGGAACTTGAATCCTTTACCCGTGTTGATTTCGGCATAGAATTTTTCTTCGCCCCAGCCGCGCTTGTGGCAACAGAACACAATAAAAATAAGCGAACCAATCGGCAAAAGCGTATTGGACACCAAGAAATCTTCGAGATCCAGCACACAGCTACCTTCGCCAAACGGCTGGAAACCGGAAATCATATTGAAACCGAGAGCACACGGGATTGAAAGCAGAACTATCAACACAGCATTCACGCGAACCACTTCCCAACGATCAAAACGGCGGGCATCGCGCCAGAAGGTGGTAATGTTTTCGAACACCGCCACCACGGTCGAAAGAGCCGCAAACGAAAGGAACAGGAAGAACGCGGCACCGCAAAGTCTACCCGCAGGCATCTGCGAGAACACATTCGGTAGCGTTACAAAAATGAGTCCCGGACCGGCATTCGGCTCAAGCCCAAAGGCAAAGCAACTCGGCATAATGATAAGGCCTGCGAGCAAAGCAACCGCTGTATCCAAGGCGCAGATATTGACAGCCTCTTTTGCAATCGAATGGTCTTTCTTGATATAACTGCCAAAAATGGTCATGGCACCGATACCGAGGCTCAGCGTAAAGAAACTTTGTCCCAAGGCAGCAAAGAGCGCTTCACCAATGCCGTTTTTCACAAGGTGGTCAAAATTAGGCAATAGGTAAAAACGGAGTCCTTCTTCGGCACCGGGGAGCGTGATAGCGCGAACAGCGAGCGCAATCATAATGACAAACAAGAACGACATCATCCACTTGGTAATGCGTTCTACGCCCTTCTGAAGTCCCAGAGAAACAATACCGAAACCGATAATCGTTGTCGCCACCATCCAACCTACCTGAATGGCTGGGCTAGCAAGCGTTTCTCCAAACATGGTTCCCACCTGAGCGGGAGTCACGTTCTGAAAGTCCCCCACCACCATGCGGTAGAAGTAGTAAAGCATCCAACCGCAAACCGTGGTGTAGAACATCATGAGCAAATAGTTGCCCGCGATCATAGGCCACTTGGACAAATGCCAATAAGACTTCTTTGGTTCCAGGCGTTCAAAAGCTCGGCCTACACTTCGACTTGTTGCGCGGCCCACCGCAAATTCCGCCATCAGAATCGGGAGTCCGAATACAAGCAAGAAGAACAGGTAGATGACCACGAATGCGGCACCACCGTATTGCCCCGTAATGAAGGGGAAACGCCAAACGTTACCCAGGCCAATGGCACAGCCTGCCGAAATGAGGATAAACCCCAAGCGGGATGCGAAACTTTCTCTGTTGCTTTTCATATACAGAAATATAGTACTACGTAAGTTTTTTGTCACATTTCTATTTTCTAAAAAAGATGGGTTAAAACGGGAAAAAAAGCAAGTCAGCACCTGTATTTTTCTATCTTTGGCGACGAAAAAGGATTATCATGAGCGAAAACTACAAATATGGGTTTGTCACGGACATTGAAAACGAGGCCTTCGAGAAAGGTCTTAACGAAGATGTCATCCGCAGGGCTTCAAAGCTTCGCAGCGAACCTGAGTTCATGCTCAATTTCCGACTAAAAGCGTATGAAAAGCTCCAGCAGATGGAGCAACCAAAATGGGGCGAGCTGAGCTTTGCACCCGTAGACCTGCAAGACATCGTCTACTACTCCGCCCCGAAGACCAAGAAGAGTCACGAAAAAATCGAAGACGTGGACCCTGAGTTGCTCGCGACCTTCGAAAAACTCGGCATTCCGCTCGACGAACAGAAGCGCCTTGCCAACGTGGCCGTGGATGCGGTTTTCGACTCGGTCAGTATTTATACCAGCCACAAGCGCAAGCTCATGGAAATGGGCATCTTGTTCTGCTCCATTAGCGACGCCATCAAGGAATACCCCGAACTCATCGAGGAATACTTGGGTTCTGTGGTCCCGGCAGGCGACAATTACTTCGCGGCTTTGAACAGCGCCGTCTTTGGCGACGGAAGCTTCGTCTACATTCCGCCTGGAGTCAAGTGTCCGATGGACCTTTCCACCTACTTCCGCATCAACAACAAGGAAGCAGGCCAGTTCGAACGCACCTTGATTATCGCCGACGAGGATGCCAGCGTGAGCTACCTCGAAGGCTGCACCGCTCCTGAATTCAGCAGCAAGCAGTTGCACAGCGCCATCGTGGAACTCGTGGCGAAGGACAACGCCAGCATCAAGTACTCCACCGTGCAAAACTGGTACGCGGGCGACCGCGAGACGGGAGCCGGCGGCGTCTACAACTTCGTGACAAAGCGCGGCAAGTGCGCAGGCAAGAACAGCCGCATCAGCTGGACGCAGGTCGAAACAGGTTCCGCCATCACGTGGAAGTATCCGAGCTGCGTGCTGCTCGGCGACAACTCCGTCGGTGAATTTTACAGTGTGGCCCTGACCAACGGCCACATGCAAGCCGATACCGGCACCAAGATGATTCACATTGGCAAGAACACCAAGAGCACCATCATCAGCAAGGGTATCAGCGCAGACTACAGCAGCAACGCCTACCGCGGCGAAGTGAACATCCACAAGTCGGCAACAGGGGCTCGCAACTACACGCAGTGCGACAGCATGCTCGTAGGCGACAAGAGTGCAGCACACACCTTCCCCTACATCACGGTTGCAAACGCAAGCTCCACCACCGAACACGAAGCTACCACCAGCCGCATCAGCGAAGACCAGCTTTTCTACTTCGAAAGCCGCGGCATCAAGCGCGAAGACGCCATCCAAGCAATGGTCGGCGGATTCTGCAAAGACGTGTTCAAGGAACTTCCCGGCGAATTCGCCACCGAAGCCCGTCAGCTTTTGACATTAAAACTTGAGCACAGCGTCGGGTAATCTAAGCAAAGCTCCTGTAGACAAGTCTATAAAACAATTAAACCGCCGAGGCAATCACCTCTGCGGTTTCTTTTTAAAGCAAGTTATAAGTAGGAGTGCTTTGAAATTACTTTTCTGCGCTCTTCGCTTCTAGTTTTGCCTGGAATTCGGCAATTTGTTCAGAAGACATGCCCATATCCTTCAGGACTGAGACCGCGTTCTTTTTATCTTGGGCGTGGGTTTCCGCTTTGGTGTCCGCAATTTCTTTGCGGTGAATATCGCCAGCGTTCACAAAGCCGCATTTTTGTCCAATGCTTACGAATGCCATGTCCAACTCCTTTAGAACATCCTCGTTGATATACTCCTTTAAATATACACTTATTTTCTGCAAAAGGCAAACGGCTTCGTTGCTAGGCAGCTTTTTAAGTGAATCCTTGAATTTGGGCAGAACCTCCAGCAAATTGCTTCCATAGAACGCATACTTCATAGCGACGATACCCATTCCCGTTGCAACATCTTCGCAAGCGAGGCAATCGCTATCGGGAATGTCGGCCATGTTCACAAAGGCGCAGCGGAAAGGGAGAGCCGAACCGTGGAAAAATTCGGGATAGCCTTTGTCAAGCAACTTAAGGGGGTCCCAGTTTTCACGGCCATTGTAAAAGATAATCGCCATTGTCGGGAGCCCGTCAAAACCACGATTTTTGTCATGCATCTTCATTACTGAATTCACATAACGCGCAATCTGATTAAGAACATCGGGATCACGCCTTGACTTGTGTTCCAAGAGGACCCCGACAAGAACAGGGGCGCCGGACGAAACACTTACGCGAAAGGCAAGGTCCGCTTCGCCTGTTTCGTCTACTTCTGAATAGGTGTCGGGAATGCGGACAAGCGTGTCGAGATTCACTGCAGCAAGAAATTCGCTGACATCCCGATTTACTTTTCCAGCAAGCTCTAGCAGAAACCGCAAACGAGCTGTGACGGCAAATAACCAACGGAAGAATGGATCATGCTTCATTTTATTCATAAAGTATCCTCATTAAGGTGTATCTTCAGGACTTCTTCGTTTTTTTAGGTCCTATACTATACACGCTTTTTTCAGGGTACTCAAGCCATTTTTGCGAAAAATTTTACAATGATTTACAAAGACAACGACAAAACATATCAATACACAAAAAAAGCCCCTGCGGGCTTTTTTCATTTCGTAGTCCACCGCCGGAGGCGGTCTATTGCACCTTATTCTAGCGCAGCTCGGATCTGCTGGATGAAGTCCATTTCTTCGGGAGACACATTGCTTTCGTTGTCGTCTTCGCGGGAGGCGTTTGCTACGCGGAGCATAGATTCGAGTACTTTGCTCTTGAATTCGGGGGTAGCATCTTTAAGGGCTTCGACACAGGCGCCAGCGCGGTCTTTGGCCGAGGTAAACTTGGCGTAGGTATTGTTGAAATCGTCCCAAGATACATCTGGGGTCAGTTCGTCATGAATCGCATCGAGCGTATCGCTTTCGGCTTCGGTCGCCGAAGTAGAACCTTCCAGGAGCTTATCAGTCTCATTTTCGTGGAAAAGGCAAGCCACCTGCCAAGAAAGAATCAACAGCGCTAAATTCTGATTCATGTATACCTCATCTTTTGCATAAAGATACTAAATGAATAATGGATTGCTTCGTCACTTTGTTCCTCGCAATGACGTTTTTCACTTTTCATTTAAAAATTTTCAAATAAATACATCCTAATTCATAATTAATCATTCCTCATTACACATCTCACACTTCACACCCCACATTGCACACTTTTTTACTACTTTTAAACGCATGGCATACGTAGCAATGGCCCGAAAGTGGCGTCCGCAATCTTTTTCCGACATGGTCGGTCAGGAACATATCGCAAAGACCCTTCAAAACGCAATTGAAGGAGGTCGTTTGCACCATGCATTCCTGTTTACCGGAACCCGCGGTGTCGGTAAGACCACCAGTGCCCGTATCCTCGCCCGCACGCTGAACTGCAAAGGCGGAGACCCGTTGCACCCCTGTGGAGAATGCGAAAGCTGCAAGGACATTGCCGGCGGAAACCCGATGGACGTGTTCGAAATCGACGCCGCCTCCAATACGGGCGTCGACAACATCCGCGACGTGATTGAACGTGTGCAGTACCCGCCAGTCATTGGCAAGTACAAGATTTTCATTATCGACGAAGTCCACATGCTCTCGACAGGTGCCTTCAACGCGCTCCTCAAGACGCTCGAAGAACCGCCTGAACATGTGATTTTCATCTTCGCGACCACCGAAGTCAACAAGGTGCCGCAGACTATTTTGAGCCGCGTGCAGCGTTTTGACTTCAAGCGCCTCACTATCGAACAGATCCGCAGCCGCCTGCGCTACATTTGCGAACAGGAAGGAATCAACGCCACCGACGAAGCCTTGGACATTTTCGCCGAAAAGGCAGACGGTTCCATGCGCGACGGCCTCACCTACTTTGACCAGGCATACGCCTTTACCGGCAACGAAATGAGTGCCGACGCGGTCCGTAGCGTTCTCGGCATTCCCCCGGTAGAACTGTTCTTTACGCTGATTAACGCCATCGAAGGCCACGACCTCAAGGGTTGCTTCAAGATGGTGGACGACGCCTGCAAACGCGGCATCGAATTCACCCCGCTCCTGGACGGTTTCGGTAAGTTCCTGCGCAATTTGCTGTACGCCCGCCTCGACGCCTTTACTCCCGATGTATTGAACATTTCGGAAGAACTTTACACCAAGTACAAGAGTGTGGCTCCCGAGCTCAAGAACGGCGACATCTTGCGCATCAGCAAGCTTTTGATTGACTTGCAGGCAACGCTGCGCTACAGCACGAACCCGCGTCTGCTGGTAGAAACGACTTTTGCCCGCATGGCATGGCTCGACAGGCTTACCGACTTAAGGCGAGCGCTTGCAGCCATTAACGATCCGAAAAGCGCCTCCGAAGAGGCGTTAAAAAAAAAAGTAACTGAAGTCCAGAATTATATTGACGCCGAGGAAGAAGCCAAGGCGTTACAGCAGCGCGAAGAAAACCCCTTTGCCGCATTGCAAAGCTCTATTGCAGGCCCAAGCAACGGCGACACCTACAGCCGCTACGAAATTTCTGCAGCTTGGGGCACCATCAAGTCCCGCATTGCCGATTCCGGCGACTTCGCCTTCTCGGTAGCCCTCAACGACACCGTGCTTGAAACAGGCGATTTAAAGGAGACTCCCTTCCCCATCGCGCTCACCTACCTTGGCGACAACGCAAGCGACGCCTGGGGAGCAAAGCAGATGGAAGACCACCCCGAGTACATGGAACGCATCAAGCAGATGCTTGAAGACATGCTCCAGACTCCGGTGCTTTTGACGCTCAAAACGCGAGCTTTCAACGAAACGGAACTGAGAATCCGCAAGCAGGCGCAAATGTCGCCCTACCAGCTGGACCTTGAAAAGGAACCGGGGCTCCAAAAGCTCAAGGAACTGTTCCAGGCCGAACTGATTTACAGCCACAAGAGCAACCGCCCAGTGGCCCCGCAGCAAACCGAAAACTGCTGCGACACCGACAGCGAAGAAAACTAACCCTTTTTACTATATTACCGCAAAAACAACGAGGAAAACACTATGGATATGAGCAAAATGTTGCGCGACCTTCAAAAAATGCAGAGCAAGATGATGAAGGCGCAGAGCGACCTCAAGGCACAAAGTTTCGAAGCCGAAGCCGGCGGCGGAATGGTGAAGGTTGCCATGAACGGTAAGGGCGTTGTCACCATGATCAAAATTAACCCCGACGCCGTAGACAAGGACGACGTGGAAGCTCTCGAAGACTTGCTGATGGCCGCCATCAACGCAGCCGTCAAGAAAAAAGACGAAGCCACCCAGGAAAGCATCAGCGGCATTACCGGCGGCATGAAAATCCCCGGCCTGATGTAATCTGACTCTGTCAAATAAACCAGTTTACCAAAACTCAGTCTCTTGAACAGCGGATTTTTCCGCCAACGAGAGATGAGTTTTTTTATTTATATACACCTTAGCACATAAATCATACAACAGCTATACAGCAACAAAAAGTCACCAAATAAAGTATTTCATTTTCATTCTAAAAGATTAACATCTCACGATATCTTATCGCTTTCGTACACACACAGAAATACATTAGCTTGTATACAATTAGTTAATGTTATTGTAAAATTTAAGAATAAAATATCTAATTCAAAATCGATAGTATATATTTAAGAAATCACTAACAAATAAATGAGGAGTGAGAATGAATAAAAAAATCACATCGATAATCGCGATGGGTTGCTTCGGCATTTCTATCGCAGCCACAGCCAACTACGACCTTCTTGGACGTCGCGGAAGCAAAATGAATTCTCCGATGGTCTACAAAGACATCGACTATTCCAAGATGAAGAAGAAAAGCGATCAACAAGTCGGTTCGTCATTAACCTCCAAGGCTTTAGCAAAGGCTACAAATCCTGGATTAAGGGGAAATGCAGACGCCATAACAGGCATATTCAATAACAGAGGCATTGAAAATACCACACACCCCTATTACATGAAGCGGTATTATCAACAAGGAACCTATTCTGAAAACTGGTTTAACGAATTGACGGGAAACCACGGCTATATGGAAACATCCAACGAGGTGTTTATCCCTGTACCAATGCAACGTACAGAGCCCACAGGATTCCTGTACGGCACAAGGACAAATCTTCCTACGAGTGCCTATCAGCTCACAACATCGAGTTATACTTTCAGCAACAACCAACAGCCATCGCCATACGCTTACTCGAACTACGGCAATATGGTGACAATCGACTATACGACTTTTTCTGGCGTCGAAAACAATGCCAAAAGGTATTCTCTCTGGTGGTACGATTACCCATCATCGCCCCATTATGAATGGGATGACGTCGGCATTTACATGTCCATTGACGCTCTCCCGACAAAATTAGACCCGTCAAAATCGGTTCCTTATTTTAGGCTCGCCTCTGGCGAAGTATTCAATCCCACACCCGCATCGGAAATGATGTCGTCTAGGACTTACAACATTCTAAAGGCATCTACAAAGCACTCAGCAATCTTCGTTGGATCGGAAAGTCCGATATGGCCCACAGACCACCCTTTAAATCCGGATCATCGCAGTCCCTTGATTTATATGGGGGTTCGAAACCGTCAATACGGCAACGTGGACAACACGGTGGCAAAACAATACTCTTACCAGTCAATGGCGATTGACAACATGATTCTTAACAATCGCCGCATTGAAGTTATTGCCGCCGGCAATTTTAGCGTCAGAAACAATTCCGGTCACCTGGGCTTAGAAGCTCACGCCGCCAACGCCATTACCGTTGGTGCAGTAGACGCAATCAATGGAAAGATTACGAGCTACAATTCGATCTACAGCCTATATTGTAGAAACGGCATAGGTAATTGTAACAACGGGAACAATGTTTGGGAAGGTTCCAAAAAGCCAGAAATCTACAATTATTCCCATTTCTATTTTGACCACCAAAGCAACAACAACTACCCAAGCGAAGAAAAAAGGGTATACAAAGACAAATCTACGGGAATAGATTATACCTACAACCCGTATTACGACGGTTCAGAAGCCGCAGCAGCCTATACGGCAGGCATGATTGCAAATCTTCTGGCAGCCAACCCGTTCTACCGTTGGCATCCTGAAGTTGTCAAGGCGCTGATGCTGTCTTCTGGCGATATTGATATAAAAACCCCGTACCCGAGCGGAACTCCAGTAACAACAAAAATTCCTTCTTACCGTAGCGTAGTGTTCGATAAGGACCACAATGAAGTATTCCACGAATCCCGCTATTGGTTGGGCGAAATTAGCAAGCTGAGTACACTTACCAATACGAATGGTAAACAGGAAATTCGATTCTGTGTCAAGCGTCCTACAGACAAGACGAACTTCTCCGCCGCAATTGCTTGGTTAAGCTCCGGTTTTGACATTAACACCGTTCACAGAGTCCCGCAAGATTTCGACCTTTTCGTATACGAAAACAGCTCCTCTAACGTGAACAACATCGATGTAGATCACCCATTGGCAAGTTCTGATGACGGCATGAACGCATACGAAAAGGTATCATTTACGTCAAGCGCCAATTACCTTGTGTTCCGCATTCTTCTTTGGACCGACCGGACTCCGTCCGATTCTGAGCACATCGATCAGATGGCATTGGGATTCGACGTTGCGGGACTTTAACAATCCACAGACATAATTTGCGCCTAGCACAAATTTTCACAACCGCGGCCTGCCCCTCCGGCAGGCTGTTTTTCATCCCCCAATTTGTGCATTTCATCCCCAAAATCGGCAACGAGCCCTTATATATGGAGCAACAATTTTTTACATTTGCACCGCAAAAAGTGTATATAGGAGTAAGAATGCCCAGGCATTTAGCAGCATTATCGGCTATGGCGCTGAGTATCGTTCCCCAGTTGGTTTGGGCAACGACTTACACCCGCGAAGAAGCGGTCAACATAGCCCTCGAAAAGTCTTCGGACGTAAAAACCGCCGAACAGGAACTAATTTCAGCAAATTCCCAGGTTGACGCCGGTTACGGCAACGCTCTCCCGTCTATCGACCTCAGCGCATCTGTCATGCGTATTTTCGGCTTGGACGATGTCAAGAACAGGATGCCCGTTACAAATGCTTTGGCCGAGACACAAACCAAATTGAACGACGGAAGCGAAGCCTCTGCTTACGACTACGTGAACGCGGGCGCCATTGACGGCCTTATCTACGGTATGTCTCAGCAAGGTTACCGTTGGCAGTCTTCCGTCGGGCTTACCGCCACCCAGATTCTTTACGCCCAGGGTAAAGTGGGGACAGGCATCGAAATTGCCAAAGCCTATAAGCATGTCAAGGAAGTCAGCCTCGAAAATACAAAGTCAAACATCCGCTACAATGTCGAAAATGCCTTTGACCAGCTTATTTTCCTCGATTCTTCTATCACAATCCTGCACCAGGGAAAAGATTTGTTGCAGGAAAACCTGAATTTCGTGGAACAGGGACTCAAGAGCGGCATGCAAACGGAGCTTGACCTAATTCGCGTGCAGCTCAAGATGGACCAGTTAAACTCTGAGATTACCAGCACCGAGAAACAACGCATCCTAGCCCGCAATGCTCTCCTGAACACCATGGGGCTCGACTGGGAAACCGACGTGCAGTTTAAAGGAGACCTCCGCGATCCACAGCAGGGTTACGCCTACCCCGACACGTCCATGGCTAACGTGAAAAAACGCCGTAAAGAACTTGTAATGCTCCAAGCCTCCGAAGAAATGCTCGACAAGAACGTTTCTATTGAACAGGGAGGCTACAAGCCGACCATCGTGCTGGTGGGCGGCCTCAAGTACACCAACAACAAGAATCACTTTTACCAATGGGATGCCCCAGACTGGGATGACAACATCAACAAGTATGTGGGCCTGAACCTTACCATGAACCTTTTCAACGGCATGAAAACCAAAGAAGCCGTTGTCCAAGCAAAGTCGGACTTGCGTTCCGCCCAAATCAAGAAAGAAACCGTCGAACGCGGATTCCGCGTACAAATTGAATCTTGCGCCAACTCTCTTGAAGACGCAAACACCCAGATTGAAATCGCCAAGCGCCAAATCGATCTGGCTCAAAAGAATTACGACCTGACCAACGATAGCTACAAGCTCGGAAGAGAAACTCAATTGAACCTTCTCTCCGCAGAAAACGACCTTCGTACAGCAAAGCTCGGCTACATGCGAGCTATCGTAAACTGGAACCAGGCTTATAACGCCCTCCTTCAGGCCACCGGTGAATATTAATAAGAAGAGAAGAGGAAAGAATGAACAAGACTGTTAAAACCCTCCTGACCATTGTTGCCGCATCGCTGATGTTTGTCGCCTGCGACAAGAAAGATGATAAGACCGAAAAGAAGCCAACGACTATCGAAGAAATCCAGAAAGAAAAAGGGAAGCCCGCCCGCGTTGTAAAGGCCGGTACCTCCAAGCTTACCGACATACGTAAGTTCAGCGGCACCATTCAAGGCATTAACCAGAACAGCGCCATTTGCAAGATGGGCGACCCGATTGCCAAAATCAACGTGCAGGTGGGCTCCACCGTTCAAAAAGACCAGGTGATTGCCGAATACCTCTACACCGGTGACAACACCCAGTACCAGGAAGCTCAAGAAAAAACAGCTCTTCTCGAAAAGACCGTGGAACGCATGCGCGAACTCCACGCAAAGGGCGGCATCAGCCAGCAAGAAATGGAAGGCAAAGAGATGGAACTCAAGGTCGCCAAGATGGGACTTGAAACCGCCCGCCGCGCCACTTTGATTCTCGCTCCCGAAGCCGGCGTGGTCACCGAAATCAAGTACAAGGTCGGCCAGACCCCGGGCCAGAACAAGGAATTTGCCACCATTGCAAAGCTGAACCAGGTAGTTCTGAAACTCAATATTACGAGCAAGGATATCGGATACTTCAAGAAAGGAGCAACTGCATCCGTAACGGTTGCCGGTGAAACCGTCAAAGGAAAGGTATCCTTGATTCCGTTGGCCGCAGATCCAACCACGCACTTCTTCCCAGTTGAAATCACTTTCAACAACAAAGACAAGAAGCTCTTGCCCGGCATGTACGTAACAGCAGAACTCGAAGCCCGCCAGGTCGAAGGTATCGTTGTTCCTACCGAAGCTATCGTTTACCGCAACGGCATCAATATCATTTGGACCGTTACCGACGAGGGCAAGGCTCTCCGTAAGATGGTCAAGCTTGGAGTCCAAACCAAAAACGATGTACAGATTACCGAAGGTCTCGAAGGCAACGAAACCATTATTGTCGAAGGCCAGTCCAAGATGAACGACGGTGATAAGGTTCTGGTTGTAGAGTAGGAGATTTTTCTGAATGATTAAGGCCAGTATCTATAAACCGATTACCATGCTCATGGTCATTTTGACCGTGGTGGTTTTCGGTCTTTATACCTATTCCATGATGGTGGTGGACCTGATGCCGAAATTCGACGTCCCCGTGGTCACCGGAACCATCATCTACGCGGGCGCAAACCCCGAAGAAATCGAAACAACCATCATCAAGCCTATCGAAGAACAGGTGGAACTGGTGGATGGTATCGACTACGTGCAGTCCATCTGCCTTGAAAACTACGGTATCGTGGTCGCCATGTTCAACATGGGCGTCAATGTGGATGTCGCCGCAAACGACGTTCGTTCCAAGATTGACCAGGTGGCAGCAGACTTCCCCGACGCCGTGAAGGCTCCGATTATTGCCAAAGTGGACATTAACGGCGCAGCAATCATGTCCATCTCGTTCACCGGACCGCTCAACTCCACGGAACTCCGCCAGAAGGTGGAAGACGAAATCGAGCCGCTGTTCACCTCTGTTCCGGGCGTTGCCAGTGTAGACCTTTTCGGTGGTACAACCCGCCAGATTTCGATTGAACTCGACAAGGATAAGATGATTGACCGCAACGTGGACATTTCCACGATCATGGGTATCTTTGGTCAAGCAAACGTGAACAACCCTGTCGGCGAAGTCATCGGCAAGCACAAGAATATCTCGGTACGTACCGCAGGTAAGTTTACCAGTCTTGACGAAATGCGGGACATGGACATTCCGACTAAAAACGGAGTCATCAAGCTTTCGGAAATTGCCGAAGTCAAGGATACTGTAGAAACTATTTCCTCCGCATCCCGATTCAACGGAATTAATTCGGTCTCTCTGGACATCAAGAAACGTTCCGACGCCAACGTGGTGGAAGTTTCGAAGGGCGTTCTCAAGCGTCTCGCCGAAATTCAAAAAACACTTCCCGAAGGATTCAAGCTGACACTGGTCTACGACAAGTCCGAAGCCGTGAACGAATCCATCCAGAACGTGATTCAGAACATCATCATCGCAATCTTCCTTACAGCAGGCTTGCTGCTCCTCTTCCTGGGCAAGTTCTCGACGATGATCATTGCCGCCGTCACAATGCCTATTTCTGTGGTCGGTGCCTTTACGCTCATGTACTTCGCCGGATTCGGCATCAACATGATGTCGCTCATGGCTCTGTCGAGTTCCGTTGGTCTTTTGGTGACGAACTCTATCGTGGTGCTTGAAAACATCAACAACAAGCTGAACTTGGGGTTGGATCCGAAAGAAGCCGCCTACAAGGGCACCAGCGAAATCATGGTGGCTATTATGGCATCGACGCTTACCAACGTTTGCGTGTTCGTGCCTATCGCCTTCATGAAGTCTATCGCCGGTATCTTCTTTAGAACCTTCGGCCTTACCATGGTGTTCGCTACCTTCGTGTCCCTTTTGGTGACCTTCACCTTGACGCCGCTCATGGCCGCCTACCTCTTCAAGGGCAAAAAGAAAGACGAAAACGGAAACATCATCGAAGAAAAGCCCTCCCTCATCAGCCGCTTCTTGGGAATCTTCCCCAAGGCACTGAACGGCATTCGCTTTGTGTACCTGAAGACGCTTTCGTTCTGTCTTTCTGTTCCGGGCGTGTTATTCCAGGTTGTAGCACTCCTTGCTACGATTTTCCTTGTCGGAATAATGGCCAAGAACTTCCTCACGGTGGAAGTGATGCCTAAGCAAGACCAGGGCATGATTTCGGTGAAGCTCGAAATGCCCGTAGGCACCAACATCGAAACCACCGACAGCGTCGCACGCATTATTGAATCTAGAATCAAGGATGTTCCCGAAATCGTGCACTACAGCATGAACGTGGGTGGTTCGAACGGCATGACGACAACGAACCAGGCTACCATGCGCGTGAAGCTGTTGAAGGACTGGGAAGGCCGTACCCGCAGCACCGACCAGATTGTCGATTCCCTGCGCCCCTACCTGGCCGACATTCCTGACGCATTCATTTCGATCAAGTCTACCTCTGCTTCTGAAACGAACAACAACTCCGCCGGTGACGTGGTGCTCGAAGTGAGCGGTCTGCATGCAGACTCCGTCGTGAAGGCATCCCAAATCGTGATGGACCGCATCAAGGAAACCATCGACGGAATCGTTGACGTGAAGATGAGCTACGAAGCAGGTAAGCCCGAAATTCGAATGATTCCGAACCGCCAGGCTCTTGCCGATTACGGCGTCACGCTCCAGACCGTCGCTACTTACAACTACATTGCCGTAAGTGGTTACGAAGCAGGCCAGTACACCGAAGACGGCGAAGAATACGACGTGTACGTGCGCATGATGGAAAAAGACCGCCAGAGCCATAGCGATATCGAAAACCTCCCGATTTTGACCCCGAAGGGATACGTAAACGCCAACGAACTGTTCTTCATCGAAGACGGTGCTGGCCCGACCCGTATCGACCGCAAGCGCAAAATGAGACGTGTTGACGTGTCCATGAACCTGCTCCCCGGCCACACTACCGGTGAAATCATGGGCAAGATCGGTAAACTTACTGCTGAAATGACGAATGAAGTTCCCGAAGGTACGCATTTTGGATTCGGTGGTAACGCCGACATGCAAAATGACATGGTGGCAGAATTCAAGACGGCAATTCTCATGGCTATCATCCTTACCTACATTTTGCTGATTGCACTCCTGGAAAGCTTTGCCCAGCCGTTCATTATCATGACGACCATTCCGATGGGCGCTATCGGCGTGATTCTTTCCCTTATCGTTACGGGCAAGGCTCTGTCGATGATTGCGCTCATGGCTATCGTGATGCTTATCGGTGTGGTGGTGAACAACGCTATTCTACTGCTTGACGAAGCGAACAGACTACTCCGAAGTGGAGCCATGGGCAGACGTTCTGCCATCTTGACCGCCGGCGAAAACAAGTTCCAGCCCATTGTGCTTGCAACGTTTGCTTCTGTGGTGGCACAGCTTCCGCTGGCATTCGCCCTCGGTGGCAACGTGGCTGCCATGACCCAGCCCATGGGTATTGCATCTGTAGGTGGCTTGATTGTATCAGCAATCCTTACCATGTACCTGGTGCCGACCTTCTTCTGGCTCCCGAATGCAATCTTCCACAAAGCTAAAAATAAAGCCGGAAAGATCAAGAAAAATTTTCAGCGCCATAAAGCTTAAGTTTTAGACAGATTTTAGACAATAGAGAGAGAAGTAGTCCCGGTCTTTCGACCGGGGCTTTTTACGATTGTTCGGCTTTGGGGCAAAAACTTGCAAACAAAGTGTTGCACGCAACACCGCAATTGTTTTTTATTTTCGCAGCATGGAACCCCTACTTTCTACAAAATGGTGCCGCGAGCACGAAATCGCCTTGTTCGGCAAAATGAGCAACATGAAGCCACCCTACCCCATCGCAGTCACAAACGTCAGCGACGATTTTTTGTTGCAAAAGGTGCGAACGGAGCTTGGTGCACCTATAGAAACCTACATCAGGAGCAAGGCCGAGATTCACCAGCTTTTGAGCCAAAATTCCGACCAGATTGAAGAAGTCCTTCTCAAGCCCGAACTGGCCCATACATCTTCGTGGGAATCGGAGCCCATTATCAACCTTGTAGACAGTCTGATTGAGCAATCCATCTATTTAAAAGCCACAGACATCCATCTGGAACCCACCGCAGATTCCTTGAGGGTGCGACTGAGACAAGACGGTTTGCTGAACGATTACAAGAAATTGCCGTTATGGATCAGCGAACCGGTACTGGTGCGGTTAAAAATCCTTTCTGAAATCGACATTACAGACAAAAGAATCCCCCATGACGGATCATTCACCTTTAACGGATTTCGGCACAGCGCAAACATACGCGTAAGCACGCTTCCCGTACAGGGAGGCGAAAAATGCGTTCTCCGAATTCTTCCGACAACGGGAAAACAAATTGCGGGACTACAAGCACTCCATTTAAGCCCACCGTGTTTGCATTATTTGCAGAATGTATTCAACTGCCCTCAGGGACTTTTTCTTGTTACAGGGCCCACAGGCTCCGGGAAAACCACCACTCTCCATGCGGGCCTAGAAGAAATCTTACATAAGCAGGTGAACGTGACCACCATCGAAGACCCCGTGGAATACCCGCTAGAAGGGGCCGCCCAGGTCCAAGTGAACGAAAAATGCGGATTCACCTTTGCAGCCGCACTCCGGGCCATATTGCGCCAAGATCCAGACGTGATTATGGTAGGCGAAATCCGTGACAAGGAAACGGCGCAAATCGCCCTCCGAGCAGCCCAAACCGGGCACCTGGTAGTCTCTACGCTTCATACGAATTCAGCCAAGGCAGGCTTTTCGCGCCTTGAAGATTTGGGCGTTTCACAAACGGCCCTGCGCGAATCGCTCCTAGGCATTATGGCGCAGCGCTTGGTGCGGTGCCGCCCTTCGCGAGCACTCCCCTACTCGGGCCGCACCGCCGTCGCCGAGATTCTAAAGCCAGACGGGAATTACGTAGACGGGACACTCCAGGAGAATGCGCGAAAACTAGTCGAAAGCGGAGTTACAGACGAAGAAGAAATCAAACGAGTGATAGGAGAAATGACTAATGTGTAATGTGGGATGTGTAGTGTGGAATTATTAATTGTTCATTTTTACTATATTCTCGGGCATGAAAATTTCCGACCGGACATTGGGCTACATTTCGCTCTTGGCCTTGTTTAGCCTTTTTGCGATTATCGCCTATTGCATGTGGGATGCACACCATGAGGAGTCATCCATTATCCAGGTCGATTTTGATGAACTTGGCTCTCTGCAGCCCGAAGACCAAGTGGTCATTCGAGGCTATACCGTGGGAACCATCGGCAAAGTCCAGTGGCTGGGCGACCGCGCCCGTGTAGAAATCAAGTTCAACCAGCCCATCGTGATTCGTGAAGGCACCCAGTTCAACAACATCAATTATGCCATCATGGGTCAGCGCCGACTGGAAATCATCCCGTCTAAAACCGGCAAAGTACTCCCCGAGAACTTCATCCATACGGGGCATTTTGAGCCGGGCATTGCCGAAGTTCTGCGTTACATCGAAAACGTAAACGAACAGGTAGAGACCGTCCGCCAGATTATTTACCTGGTGACAAACGGAGACTCCACCCACCGTTCAGCCAGCGCCCTCGTAGAATACGTCATACAAAATGTCGAGGTCACCCTCAGCAACACAGAAAGAGCGCTCCAGACTTTACAGCCTGCATTGAACAACCTCTTTGCCCAAGCCGATGTGGCAAGCAAGAACCTGTTTGTAATCACCAAACAGGCAGATTCGGCCATTGTGACGATTACCAATACAGTCAACGAAAAACTGGAACTGGCCGAAAACGCCATGAAACGGATTTCTGAAGGGGCCGAAAAGACCAACAGCATTATCACCAGCATTGAAGCAGACCCATTCTACAGCAAGATTCTCTATTCTTCTGAAACGGTGGACAAGGTAAACGAGCTGGTCTCCAAGCTCAACGAGATCGTGCGCGCCATCGACACGAAGGGCATCAAGATGCTTGACGAAAACGGCAACCCGATTAAGCCCTTCGCATGGAAGAACCTGAACCTTATCGGAAAGACCGCACGAGAAAAGGCCCGCGAACGCGCTGAACAGGCTCAAAAAGAAAAAGCCCTGAACGGAACCGCCCAGAGCGAGTAAGCCATGGACTTAAGCAACCTTCCCAAAATGGGACCGAAAAGCCTTGAGGCTCTCAAGTCTGCCGGCATTGTTTCGCTTTCGGATTTTCTGTACAATATTCCGCGCACCTATTTGGACCAGACCAAGGTTACCGCTATCGGAAACTTGCATGTAGGCGAACGCGCCGTCGTTATAGGCAATATTATTCGCGGAGGCGTTATTCGCGGCCGGGGCAGCCGTTTTGTAGCGACACTTGCCGACGGAACCGGCGAAATCACGCTGACATTTTTTAAGGGAGCCTCTTACCAGAGCAGGCGCCTGCAACCGGGTACACGCTGGCTTGCAACGGGAGTTGTAGGCGAATACCGCGGACTTCAGATGACACACCCCGACATGCAGCCCATGGACGCCGATGAGCAATTCAGCGGCCAGATTTTGCCGGTGTATTCCATGACCGAAGCCATGGTCAAGGCGCGCATTACGCAAAAGGCGCTCCGCAACTGGTACAGCGTCATCTTTCATTTCCCTTCCCTGACGATTTCGGGAATTTGCCCCAAGGAACTCACCGACTATTTGCATTTTAATGCGGTGCTGAACAACCTGCGTGTGCTGCACAAGCCAGCCGATTTTGATTCCATTCGCAAGGCGAAGCGCGAACTCAAGGTTTTGGAGTTGCTCCCCTTCTGCTTGCGCATGGTGAAGCGGCGCGAGAACCAGAAGGTTCGCGGGCACGAAAGGCAAATTGACTTGGGCCAGGTCATGCTCGCCAAGTCGAGACTCCCCTTTAATTTAACGGGCGGGCAGGACGCGGCGCTGAACCGCATCATCGATGGACTTAACGGCAAGAAGCAATTCCACGCCTTACTGCAAGGCGATGTAGGCTGCGGCAAGACGGTGGTTGCCCTGCTCGCCATGCTGGCCGTGTGCGGCGCTGGCGAGCAATGCGCATTGATGGTACCGACCGACATTCTGGCACGCCAGCATTTCAAGCAGATGAAGCCCTTCTTTGAGGCAGCAGGAATGCGCATCCAACTTTTAGTTGGGGCAACCCCCGCCGCCGAGAAGCGCCAGATTCTAGGCGAGCTGCAGATGGGGCTTTGCCAAGCCGTCATCGGCACACATGCGCTATTCTCGAAGGATGTTACCTTTGCCAAGCTCGGTTTCGTGATTATCGATGAGCAGCATCGCTTTGGCGTGAACCAGCGAGAAGCATTGCTTTCGAAAGGCGAATACCCGGACATGCTCGTGATGAGCGCCACGCCGATTCCGCGCAGTCTTGCCATGACCTTGTACGGTGACTTGCAAGTCATTTCGATCAAGGAAAAGCCCGCCGGAAGAAAGCCCGTGAAAACGCGCCTGGTAAGCCCCGACAAACGAAACGACATGAAACGTTTCATTTGCAACGAGGCGAAAGGCGGCAACCTCTGTTACTGGATTGTAAGCCGCGTCGGTAGCGATGACGAAGGCAACTCCCGCAGCGTAGACGATGTAGTGAACGAACTCCGCGCTTTTGATTCTAGCGTGGTTGTAGAAGGCATCCACGGCCAAATGGACGAAGAAGAACGGGACGGCATTCTTAAGAGATTTGCCGCCGGAGAAGTCCATATTCTTGTAGCGACCACCGTCATCGAAGTCGGCGTGAACGTACCCGAGGCAAACATCATGGCTATCGACCAGCCCGACCGTTTCGGGCTGGCGCAGCTGCACCAGCTGCGCGGCCGTGTTGGTCGCGGCGATATGCAGGCTTGGTGCTTTTTGATGCTGCCAGAAAACACGGCCGTCGATAACACACTGGAACGCTTGACTCAATTCAGCCACACCGACGACGGCTTTGAAATTGCCGAACTGGACTTGCAGACTCGCGGCGCCGGCAACCTGGAAGGCAACGAGCAGAGCGGCAGCTGGGTATTCCGCTGGTTCGACTGGATACAAGATCAGGAACTCATCGCCCAGACGCTACAGATGGCTGAAACCATCTTAAAAGACAAGGACTCCTTCGACGAAGAAGCCCGTGAAAAAATCCAGCAGTGGTACAGCGAAAAGAAATCCGCCAACGAAGACGGCGTGCATTGATTAGACGAGAGAACGGCACGTCGTGCCTACAGACGAAAGACGAAAGATATTTTGCCTTATTCCAGCATCGGGGCGACAGTCAGAATGACAAGCCCAATCAAGACGACATTCAAAAAGAAAAAGGAACGCCGTACGATTTTATAGAAAAGAGGCAGCCAATGAAACACATGGTCGCTGGGTTGCACCAGTTCCTTGAAACCGAGAAACACGCTAATGGCACCGGTAACAATCATCATCATGGCCCCCACGAAATAACCTTCGTTCCATACGGCAACCGTAAGAATTATTCCCATGAGCATGGCGATTACGCCAATGGCAGCCTCGATGCGCAAAATCAATTTGTTTAGTTTTTCTTTATTCAAAGTATTTCCTCGGCTGTAGAGTTATAAATATACAAATTAATCCGGGCCATAAATTACAATGTTGATACCGATTTGCTACCGTAACAACAACGGAAGTAAAACATAATAACGATTTTTCGACAGGGTTTCTAACTTTGGGGCGCCTCAATTAGGAAACCCTATGAAAGCCAACAGAATAATCGTGATTACGGGAGCTATCGTCGCCAACGTCATGGCTGGCGGTTTGAACACTAACACCAACCAGTCCATCGCCTACCAGCGAAACGTAGCCCGCTACGCAACGACAGAAAACGATGCGCCCTATTTCAATCCGGCAGGAACTGCATTCATGAAAGACGGCTGGCATCTTTCCCTGAACTCGCAGGCATTCTGGCAAACCCGCAGCACCGTTACAGAAAGCCCGCTCTTCGATGGCGAAAAGAAGTTTGAAGGCAAGGCACAGATTCCGGCCATGCCCAGCATTCACGCCACATGGCACCACGGCAAGCTGGCCATTTCTGGCTATTTTGGCATTCTAGGCGGAGGCGGAAAACTGAACTACTCCAAGGGCATTCCCTCCTTCGAAGCGGCCGTCGCCCAAATTCCGGGACTCTTGACCCAAAGCGGACTTGAAACATCCGCATACGACGTAGACCTGTCCCTTAAGGGAACATCGTACGTGTACGGTATCGGACTAGGCGCCGCCTACCAAATCAACGACATGTTCTCGGCCTACTTCGGCGCCAAATTCAGCTATGCCTCCAACCATTACGAAGGCAAGCTCAAGAACGTGCAGGTCAACCCGAAAAACGCACAACTCGGATTGAATGGCGACATGGTCAAGGCCGCAGCCACATTCAACGCACTCTCTGACGCCTTGGCTGAAAAAGCCGAACAGGCTGCAGGTGCAGCCAAGCAATATGCAGCCGCAGGCGACATGCAAACCGCCGCCCAATATGAAGCCCAGGCAAAAGAACTCACCATCAAGTCCAAGACCTTCGAAAGCGTGGCAGAACAGGTTTCTGACCGCGAACTGGACGTCGATCAAACCGGCTGGGGAATCACGCCCGTCGCAGGTATTGCATTCAAATACAAGCGCCTGACCGCTGGCGTCAAGCTTGAATACAACACCTCTATCGAAATGGAAAATGACACCAAGGTCAACGAAGTCGGCCTTGCCAACTTCGACGACGGAGTCAAAGCCAACAGCGACATTCCCGCCTCGATTTATATGGGCCTCACCTACGCCGTCCTGGACAATTTCCGCGTCAGCGCCGGATACGGCCACTGGTTTGACTGGTACGCCGAT
>JAFZOV010000095.1 GCA_017550445.1 Fibrobacter sp. | reverse complement strand
TTGTCGAGCTTGCGGTAGAAGGCCATCTTGATGCCGAGTTCCTTGTAGTCGTCCAGAGCAATCGTCGAGCGCACCGAAGCAGATTCCGGCTTCTTGCCGGCCTTCACGGCTTCTACGTAGGCAGTCTTGCTGTTACCGAGAGGCGACACAATTCCAAGACCCGTCACGGCAATCTTCTTGCTGGCAGCGCTCTGTGCAGACACATTACCCGCTTCCTTCGAGAAAACGATAGCGGCATTCGTGCCACCGAAGGCAACGTTGTTGCTCAGCACGCACTTGAGTTCCTTGTGGCGAGCATTGTTCTGCACAAAGTCCATGTCGCCGACCTTTTCCTTGAGGGCTGCCGACTGTTCTTCGCTATACGGGAAGGTCGGGAGTACGGTATCGGTTGTCAAAGCCTTGATGCTGAACACAGCTTCGATGGCACCCGCGGCACCCAGGCAGTGGCCCGTAAGCACCTTGGTCGAGCTCACGCTCACCGTCGGATTTTCTTCGCCAAAGTACGCCTTGAAGGCAGTCATTTCGGCGTTATCGTTTTTGCCCGTACCCGTACCGTGGGCATTGATGTAACCGATGTCGGTCTTCGCAATGCCGGAATTCTTGACGGAGCGGTTGATAGCTTCTTTAAGGCAAAGGCCATCTTCACGCGGGGCCGTAATGTGGTTCGCATCGCTCGTGACGCCAGAACCGAGCACTTCGCAGTACTGCTTGGCCGAGCGCTTTTGAGCGTGTTCGTAAGATTCAACAATCACAATGCCGGCGCCTTCGCCGAGCGTAATGCCGTTACAGCGGTTGAACGGGGAGCAGCCGTTTTCATCGAGCGCATGCAAAGAAAGGAATCCGGAATAGGGTACCGAGGCAAAAGAGTCGGCACCGCCCGCAACGACAACGTCAGCCTTGCCTGCGCGAATCAAGTCGCAAGCCACCGCAATCGAAATCGTACCGGCAGCGCAAGCGTTCGCCACGTTCGTCACAATACCGCCGGCGCCACAAGTTTCTGCCACCTGAGAGGCAATCGATGCAATAGGCATTTTGGCAATTTCAGAAGCGTCGCGGCCATGCTGATGATACTGTTCAATCGAAAGAACACCACCCACGCAACTTCCGATAACCACGCTCACGCGCTGGTCGTCACCAAAGTTCTTGAGACCGGCATCGGCCAAAGCTTCGTTTGCAGCCTTGATGCAAAGTTTCGAGACGCGGTCCTTTTCTTCGGGGGCATCAATTTCATCGAGGGTGTCGCACTTGACTTCAGCAGCCAAGTCCGCATAGCAGTTCACTGTATCAACAGAGGTTGTCTTATGAATGCCGGAAACCGATTCCAGGGCATTCTTCCAAGTTTCTTCGACATTGTTACCGACGGCACAAATGACGCCTAAACCAGTAACTACACAACGCTTGTCATTAGGGGTCATAATTATTCCAAAGAGCTAATGGCCTCTATCGTTTGTTCCTATATGACAATGATGACAGGGGCCAAGATACCAAAGATAAAGAGAGCCGAGGGATTTCCCTCGGCATAAAATTTTTAAGCCTTGTGAGCTTCGATATATGCAGCGATTGTATCGATGCTCTGGAAGTTTTCCTTTGCAACACCCGTCATGGACACGCCAAAGTTGCTATCGACAAAGGAGATGATTTCGAGAGAATCCACAGAATCGAGGCCAATTTCTTCACCAAAAAGCGGTGTGTCAAACTGGAGCACGTCACCATCGACGCCGAGATCAGACATAAAGAAGGCCTTGAGTTTTTCTTTCATTTCGTTCATTTTTTTACCTCATAACATTTTTGGCGCAAAGATAGAAAATAACTACAATCTTATTGCTAAAAATCTTACAAAAGCGACATATAGACATAAATCGGAGACGAAATGCACAGCGACTTGCCGTTTTTCGCCCAAAAACCAAAACTAGAACGCTTGACGAACGTAGAACGACAGACCTAAATGGTCAAAATCAACCCAGGAAAAATCGGCACGGGCAAATAGGTTTTGCTTAAGATTTAGCCCTAAAAGAGCGCCAACACCAACGGACCGGTGCCAGTCGTTGCGAACAAGTTCGCTGAAATACCGCCCCGCCTTTCCGCCTTCAAAAAACAAATGACTTCCCAGGCGCCACCAAATAAGTTGACGAACCTCGGCCTGCATAATCACAGCCTGGTTGTCACCAAAATACAGGCTTTCTACACCGCGAAAGCGACAAATTCCATCGGGACCAGCCAACATGTCAAAAGGAACATCGCCATCGGCACGCTGCCACAAGAATCCGAGAGCCATGGTTGTGGTCGGAGTAACCGTTGAATAGCCTCGCATGTCCAGCATTTCAACATCAAAAGTGTAATCCCCCAGACGGTCACTGTAAAACATCTGCTGCCACTGCACCAAATACCCATGGCGAGTCCAGTTAATATTGTCACGGGTATCGAGACCGACCAAGTATCCCGCTCCATTGCGCCAACCGGAATGATCGTCGGGAAGATCCGTAACCTTTCCCTCTTCAAAGTCTATCTCCGTGTACTCCGCATGGACTTCGACTCCATACTTGAACGATTTCGGGAGCCCGATTCTAGATTCAATTTTAGTGCCGTACTGGAATTTTTTTCGATTGAAGTTGGTGAACACATCAATGTCGGGATTATTGCCGCGGCCATAGTAGCCGGCCACCCAATCTTGGTACTTTAGGAGTCCCCAAATGCTGACCTGGTCATGGAACAAGTAATAGTAGGGTTCCAGTTGCAACTGCAGCTGTCCGCGCGTAGAACCATAAGCAGTAAGGCCTATTTCGGGGACATT
Source organism: Fibrobacter sp. (assembly GCA_017550445.1). The sequence goes on along the minus strand of JAFZOV010000095.1, from coordinate 4,512 downwards.
ACCGTTCGGTTCGTCGGGTCGCAAAAAGAGCAACGCCATCACGCCCATCTGGAACTCCGTCTCTTCGGTGTAGCCAAGAATGGGCACCACGGAATACCGCTGGAAATCGTCTTCGGAAACGTCTTCTGCTGCCGCAGCGACAACCGCCACGAAAACAATCAAAAGCATTCCTATTTTTTTCAGCAATTCCATTACAAACCAAATATAAAATTTAAACGGAAACTCTTATTTATTGTTAACTTTTCACTATTCATTTTCAACTCCGAATTCATAAATCCGAATTCCGAACTATCATGGCTCGCGCACGCAAGACAATTACACCGGACCCGTATGCAAAACCGATAGCGAAACCGCTACCGCCTGAGCAGAGTTTGCCCGGAAAGTTGAAGCAGTTCCAAGCGAACACCCGTGCCGAATTTATCTTGGAAAGCCCTTACGGAGCCGCAGGCGACCAGCCGAAAGCCATTGAAGAACTCACGAACGGATTCAAGAACGGCGAACAGTTCCAGACGTTACTTGGAGTGACCGGTTCGGGCAAGACTTTCACGATGGCGAACGTCATCAAGAACGTGGGAAAGCCGACGCTTATCCTCACGCACAACAAGACGCTCGCAGCCCAGCTCTACCAGGAATTCAAGGCTTTCTTCCCGCACAATGCGGTGGAATATTTCGTCAGTTACTACGACTACTTTCAGCCCGAAGCCTACATTCCGCACACCGACACCTTCATCGAAAAAGACGCGAGCATTAACGACGAAATCGACAAGCTGCGCCTGCGCGCCACGGCAAACTTACTGACGCGCCGCGACGTGATTATCGTCGCTTCGGTAAGCTGCATTTACGGTTTGGGTAGCCCGAGCGAATACTTCGACTTGATGGTGCGAATCCATAAGGGCGAAATCTACGACCGCGACAAGATTCTGCACGACCTCGTGCGCATCCAGTACACGCGAAACGATTTCAGCTTGGAACGCGGCACTTTCCGTGTACACGGCGACGTGATTGAAATCCAACCGAGCTACGACGAAGAAGGACTCCGCATTGAACTTTTCGGCGATGAAGTCGACAGGCTCTGCCGCTTTAACATTGTCACCGGCGAAGTCACTCAAGAACTTGAAGAAATGACAGTCGCTCCGGCAAAGCACTTTGTGACAAAAGAAGAAGGCCGTGCGGGCATTCTGCAGCGCATGCAAGTGGAACTCACCGAGCGCCTCGCGGAACTCGACAAAGAAGGCAAGGTGCTGGAATCGGCACGCCTCAGCAGCCGCACCCGCTACGATATGGAGATGATTCGCGAAACGGGACAGTGCAGCGGTATCGAGAACTACTCCCGCATCATCGAAAACCGCGCTCCGGGTACCCGCCCCTTCACGCTCATCGACTACTTTGGCGATGACTGGCTTTTGATGATTGACGAATCGCACGTAAGCATTCCGCAGGTAGGCGGCATGGCTGAAGGCGATAAAAGCCGCAAGACGACTCTTGTGCAGTACGGGTTCCGCCTCCCCTGCGCGCTCGACAACCGCCCGATGAATTTCGCCGAATTCGAGTACATGTACCCGAAGCAGGTGCTATTTGTGAGCGCCACCCCCGGCGATTACGAGCTTACCAAAACGGGCGGCGTCGTTACCGAACAGATTAACAGACCGACCGGCCTTCTGGACCCGAAAATCGAGATGTTCCCCATCAAGGGCCAGATGGACGTGCTGCTGTACCGCATCGAAGAAGTCGTCAAGAATGGCGACCGCGTACTGGTCACGACACTCACCAAGAAAATGGCACAGGACCTCACCGACTTCTTTGTTGAAGCGGGCATCCGTGCGCGTTACCTGCACAGCGACATCAAGACCTTGGAACGCCACGAGCTGATTCGCGGACTCCGCACCGGCGAATTCGACGTACTCGTGGGCATCAACCTGTTGCGCGAAGGCCTCGACCTGCCCGAAGTGAGCATGGTAGCAATCCTCGACGCCGACAAGGAAGGATTCCTGCGCAACTACCGCAGCTTGATTCAGACGATGGGACGCGCAAGCCGTAACGTGAACGGCACGGTGCTCCTGTTCGCCGACAACATGACCGACAGCTTGGACAAGGCGATTACCGAAACCGCCCGCCGCCGCAGCGTGCAGGAAGAATTCAACAAGGAACACGGCATCACGCCGAAATCGGTGACCCGCAAGATTGAAGAAGACTTGAGAATCGCGGATCCGCTCGGAATTGATTCCGACGAAGAGGAGATCCCCGCCGGAGCCTGCCCTGAGCCTGCCGAATGGGCGGGGATGACAGGCAGCGAGGAAAGCCTCGGGGTCCGCCCGATGGAACCGCTACAGCCGAGTAGCAAGACGAAGAAGAAAGGTGCGAAAACGTCATTGCGAGCGAAGCGCGGCAATCCATCCTCGCCAGTTTCCTCCTCCGATTCCCGCCTCGAAGAGCTGGAAAAGCAGATGAAAGAGGCTGCTGCACGCCTCGATTTTGAAGAAGCAGCCCGAATCCGCGACATTATTCGCGGTATGAAATAGATTTATATCACAAAAAACCGCTTTTTTGAGCAAAAAAACGTGTTTTTCGCCCCATTTTAGCCAAAATTTACACTTTTTTAATTGCATTTCAGGCCAATTTTGTTTATTTTCAAGAAAAACACTCTAAAAAGGACAAATCATGACTTTTGCAAAGAAACTTTTTATGGGTTCCGTTTTTGCCGTAAGCGCATTCGGACTCATTGCATGCGGAAGCGACAGCAAGTCTTCTTCTGAACCCGATCCGAACGAACCGGGTGCTCCTGTGGAAGTTCCCACCCAGCAGGATGCCAACATCACTTTGAGCAGTGAACTTAAAGGCGAAGGTCTGTTGACCAACTCTAGACTTTCGGGCGACGATATGCGTTTCAAGGGTCGTTTTGGCCTCGACATTTCTCAAGACAGTTCCGAAAACGACGTTAACATCCAGTTCACCAACATCGAATACAAGGTGCTCGATACAGAAAACAGGAATGTCGCTGTAACCATTACTTATAACACGGTTACTCCGACTCAAAACGATATCGACCTGAACTCAAACAATTCGGCAGGCGTGAAGGTCAATATGACCGACCCGGGCTTTACAGCATGCGGCAAATATAATCTTATGGTTACCGTAACCGCAAACAACACCGTTAAGGATTTCCAGAGCACCGTGCTCATCCCGTTCGAACGCGACGCAACGGAATACTGCCGCGATCAGAATCAGGATCCGGGCCAGCAACAGCCCGTAAAGCAGGAAATTCCGATGAGTTTCTGCGAAGTCGTGGTTTCCACAAACATGAATCCTGGTCTTGATCTTGCAAGCTGCACTGCCGTTCCGGCACCTGCAACTACTGCAGACATCATCTTCAGCAAGGCCGGCACAAGAGACAATCCGGAAATCACCGCCACTAGCGGCAATGGCACCCAGTTCGCTCCGATCAGCAACGGAGACCTCCTGCCCTCCGATGACGACTACGAAGTGAATATGTGGCCCGAAGATATGAATGCCGACCGCAATCCGGCAACAGCCTATGTCAGCGACTTTAGGTACAAGACCCTCGGTCCTCAACTTACTGGAATGATTGAAAACTCCAACCAGATTTATGTTGCTACCACCGCCGCCTACAACAAGGATACTGGCGCTGGATTCTATGCTTTTGCAATTACTGATCCTGCACAGGGCAACAACGGCGACTACACCCTGACCCTCAAGGTCTACAGGGTCCAGTAATCGGGTCTAAACCAAATTTAAGCCCTCCGGCTCCCCATTCGGGGAGCCTTTTTTTTATAGTGAACAACGAATTACGAAAACTCCAAAAGGATTAGCCAGTCGTTGTTCACCCTTCGCTACGACAATAGGCTAACAGGCCTATTGCCTTCGCTCGGCGCAATTTCTATATTTACGCGCGTAATTTAACTATACGGAGTAAACCATGCTCAAGAAGCTTTCTAATTTCCCCGGCATCAAGGGACCCGTTGTCACGATCGTGATGGACGGTTTTGGTATCACCGATAAGGTCGAAGGCAACGCCATCAAGGCCGCCCGCACCCCGACTCTCGACAACCTCTTCAAGATGTACCCGAACGTGCTTCTGAAGGCTCACGGCCGCGCTGTCGGTATGCCCACCAACGAAGACATGGGTAACTCCGAAGTCGGCCACAACGCTATCGGTGCTGGCCAGGTTTACAACCAGGGTGCCGCCCTCGTGCAGGATTCCATCGTCTCCGGCGAAATCTTCGGCCGCGACGCCTGGAAGGAAATTGCCGGCAACGCCCGCGAAAAGAACACCGTGCTTCACTTCATCGGCCTCTTCAGCGACGGTAACGTTCACTCCAACATTTCTCACCTGAAGGCCATGGTGGCCCAGGCCAAGAAGGAAGGCCTCAAGAAGGTTCGCGTTCACATCCTCCTCGACGGTCGTGACGTTCCGGAAACATCCGCACTCGATTACGTCGGCCCGTTCGGAAAGTTCCTCGACGAGCTCCGCTCTCCGGAATTCGACGTCTGCAT
>JAFZOV010000094.1 GCA_017550445.1 Fibrobacter sp. | reverse complement strand
GATTACCACCGACGTGATCTTCAGCCCCATGCCGGGTGGCGCTCTTACCGCCAATACCCTCATGATGCGTGAAACCAAGACCTTCCACCTGTTCCCGAAGGTTATCGAGAACATGAGTGAATGCGTCCGCCGCGGTGGCTTTGCTTCTTCCGTGACGCCGGTTTCTCAGTTCTACTTCCAGCAGGCTTACATGAACACCCTGAACCAGGCTGCCGGTCGCGGTACTTGGTTCAAGATGACCGAAGGCTACGGCAAGATGCTCCTCGGTTACCAGGGCAAGACTCCTTGCGAACCGGATCCGGAACTCGTGAAGATCGCTGCCGACCAGTTCAACATGAAGCCGTTCAAGGAAGCCTATCCGGGCGTCCAGTGCGCAGAAGAAATTCTCGAACCGGGCATTCCGAAGGCCAAGGCTCTCCTCGAAGAAAATGGTCTGCCGGTTACCGACGAAACCATCTTCATCACGGGCTGCCTCCAGACGAAGGCTGGCAACAAGGGTATCGAATTCCTCAAGGGCAACCGCCACATTGGCGTGCCGAAGAAGGACCCGAATGCTGCTCCGGCAGTGGACACCAAGAACATGAAGGCCGGCGCTGCAAGCACCTACCGTATCGCTCTTGGCAACCAGAGCTGGGACGTGCAGGTTCAGACCCTCAAGTAATTTGCTGCGGCAATCGCCGCTTTATAAACAAATTAGAAAGAGCCGTGGTTCAAACCCACGGCTTTTTCTTTTTTGGGGAGTTTATTACTAGAATACGAACTGTTTGCCGGCAAACAGGGTCAACTCCATCAAGTTTCCGTAAGCCGCCCCGCCGAAGAATCCACTCGGATGCGCATACGTCCACTTGATAGACGACGTCCAATCATCGATATCGCCTTTATAGAAGATATCCATTTCAGCGACCAAGTTGCCGTATTGCCCATGGCGCCCCAGGTACGAGCCAAGCCATACAGAAGTAACCGCGGCAACACCATTGTTATCATCAATGCTATTGACAATCCTGTCTTCGTCCAGTTTTTCACGCACGTCATCGTAGTCGGAACCGCCCTGGAACAGCTGAGCACCACCAGCAGCGCCGAAAATGGCGTAGCCGATATTAAAATCGGCACCTGCAAGGATCCGTTCCTGCACATTCCAGAAGCTATAGCTCTTTGAGCCTTCATCCGATTCAAGCCAATCAGCATACTTTTGATCGAACGAACTGTTTTTATCGCAGTTACTGTTCTTATCGCAGCCAAACCGGAGCGAGCCGCCAAAAGCGCCTGCCGCTGCATTCACAAAAATTGGCGACAGCACCCCGCCCAGGCGGTAAGTAACGCCCACGTTTCCGCCACCAGCATTCAAGTTTTCCACATTGTAGGCATCACCCGTATGCCCATAAAAACCGGATGCTGCCAGCGAAATTTCTTGCGAGGCACTATCAGGATTCGCCCGATGCGTCAAGGGGGAAGGCATCAAGGTAGCTCCCATGGAACGAGCAGTCGGTTGGAGACACCCTGTAAGCGATACCGACACCACCGCCAACAGAATCAATTCTTTCTTCATAATATTACTCCTAAAAAGCGGCATGGCCACCCATGCCGCGAAAAAAAATACGATTATCACTACAAAAAAGGGCCTATTTCGCCAAAATTCTGTACACAAGACATTTTTCATTGCCTCCGAGACTCCTGAACACCAGCCTAGAGACGATTTTTCGATGATTATGCGTCACTCCCGTGTTTACAATGTCCGAAATAGGCACCTCCTTCATAAGGAATCGTCCATCCATTTTCGGATTGTCACTCAACAGTTGCATTGACGTAGCATAGGAATCAAAATAAATTCCCGTGCCCTGACAAGTTCCGGGCCAATAGTACACCTGCAATTTAGTGTAGGAATCAGCGCTTTTTTCGCCTTCCAAGTCCAGATAAACTCCGCCATTGACATTTCTGTATTCCAGAGCCATGCCAGAGCCCAGCGCGTCCGTATAGGGAGTCGCGGAAGCTGAAGATGTCCAAGGAAAAAACTCATTATGAATATTGGGATACAGGTTTTCTTTAAGGGTGTCGAACTTTTTATTCGTATTTTCAACGGTCTTCGTTATCACCGGCTTAGAAACGGTCACATTGCCCCCATCCGAATTAAGTACTAGGCGAATCCAGCGATAGCTTTTGAGCGCACCCTCGCCTGCAGGGAACTTCCAATGGACATGATTATTCTTTCCATCTACCGTAACCGGAATTTCCTGCAGTTGCAGCTGACCCGCACCAGACTTGGACTTCATCAGGAGCAATTCAGCCTTCACCCAATTTCCATTGGACTTGTTTACCTTAATGTCCACCTGGAAATCGGAACCTTCCGGCAGCTGTTCACCATAATCGAAAACAGCAACCTTATGCCAACCCGCCGGCACATCGAAAGTCACATTTTTGCTCTGTTCAGTCGCATCAGCCTTGTAATCGTAGCGACCGTAGGCAAAATACTTCTTTTGAACATAACCATCCTTTCTCAAGAAATTCGGCATTTTCGTCTGGTCCATACAATTGGTTCCCGGCGTAAAATACCAAGATAGATTTTCATTGCGGAATCCCTTTCTAGAATCATCGTAGTCATAATTAGCCAATTCACAAAGGACTCGCCACATGTCAACCTGCAAACCGCCCACAATCAAAGAATCCGATTTAAGCGTCTTGCTGGAAGGCAATTCAATATGCCTACCACTAATAGATTCCTTATAACGCGGATGGGTCGCGTCTACGGCATAAACCGCATCGGCAGAACTTCTGGAACCCGGATTCGTAAACGGGAAACCAGACTGGCTCTGCGTAAAAGCACAATTGTCTGTCATGGCAAGTTTTCCATTGCAGTTCAAGTCCATGGCACTTGCCGTCGGGATAAAGGTACTGTTCTTTTGAATCAAAGAGTCTTCGTCCCAATCCGTCGAAATGTCTACAGAAATAAAAGCAATCTTTTTAGTCATGCCATTAGGCATGGCATCAAGCATTCCTTCTCGTAAGCCATTATACATTGTTTCGGCAAAGGGATAGGTACTCCCCTGGATAAAGTCATAAGTGGCGGCACCATTGGGCTTTTCTGCGACAATATCTCCAGGGAACTGATATATTCTATTCTTGGCAAGTTCATGTACGCCGTTAGTATAAGAATAAAGCATGCTTTCGGCACGACCAAATACAGACCCGAATTTTTCCGCATACCGGTTCAACACAAAATAAGTATTCGAATGCGTCGGGCTTTTCCCCTTGAACTGTCCCTGGGCAACAAGCACCGACGGAAATCCTTTATATTCTGCAGCCTTACGATATTCACCAAAAAGGAATCGTTTGGTAGATGTATCGACTTCGTACGTATACTTATCGCACTTTGAATCTTCACACTTTTTCTGGTGCAGCAGCAGCCCACTTGCTCCCGGGCCATCAATCATGTCCTTGAAAGCTTCCGCATCGGCAGAGCCCCCTTCTTCGGCCCAGAAATTAATCGTATAATACAGGGAAAGCGGCATAACCGCCCCTTGGTGCGGGGAATCCAAGGAAGCATAAAGGCGGATAGGAGCATCGGTTTTCTTATTGCGCTTGCTATCGTACAGATAAGATGCGTAACGCCCCAGAATACCGCCCTGGCTTACACCCAAAACCACAATACCATCATTCAGCTTATTTTCAAAACCGAAAAGGACATTCGAGTTCATAATCCGCAAAATTGCGGCCAAAGTCTGAGCATTTTCTTTCAAGGAAGTTTTTACCGTTTCCGTAAACTGCACAAGAATCGGAGTATAGCCTAATTCTACAAGCGGATCAACGATACCGAAGCGTTCCACTTCTTCTTGCAAATCACCCAAGGAACGGGCTTCGTCCGTGCCAAGATAAATACCATCTATAATCAGGAACGGGCGAACCAGATTGAATCCAAACCTTTGAGATTCATCCATCTGGGGATTCAATACTCTAAGGCGGGCTTTGCCCTGTACAGGGGAGCAACTTTTGCCCGTCGCGTCCAAATTCGCTAAAGAATACCTAACAACACTTACAAGGCATAAATTTTCTGCATTCGAGCCTTTTCCTTTAGAAAAGAACATATCCACATGTTCCCTTGCTGCAGAAACCGACACGCCAACCAACAGCGCCAAGACAAATGACAGGATCTTCATTACTTCACCTCCACATATAAAGTCTGGTTTATGATTACGCCACCTTCAGAAAGCCTGATGTTTATGGGCTGCACCCCAGCCGATTCAAAATCGACCAGCAGTTCGGATTTCGGTTCCAGAGTCTGCCATTTTTTATTGGCAAAGATTTCCACCCTGGGCAAGACATCCCTATTAGTGGAAATAAAATAGGGGTCATAGAATATCTTTAACTGAGACCCGCTTACACTTGCCGAAGGGAGCCCCGCCTGCAAAATTCTCGCATTCACCAGTTGTACGTTATGACAAGCACTGTCGTTACACATACGATATGCGTAATCCACATTGCCAATCAACAGGGGCATTTCCCGCTTATCCGTTTCAGCGGCAGCCTCGCCCGCCTCATAAAACAGGCCTTTCGGATTGGCGATAACGCTATCCCGCAAACGGTTCCTATCCACAAGATACATGTTACGGAACCAGCCATTCCGGGACTTTTGCGGAGTCAAATCAGTCCGGGTCAAGAATTCTTCAATCTGGCGATGTTCTATTTCGCTCAGAACAAAGTCAGCCTGCGTAGAATCCGCAATTTTGCGTCGCAAATCTTCAGAATAGGCTGCAGAAGTCATAGCCGTCGGCGTTTCCAAAAACTTGCCATCACGACGAGGATCCTTGGGGCTCAAATCGCTGTACGGATACTGTTCTTCTTCACCAACAGCGATACTTCCAGACGTTGCACAACTAAATGAAACGTCATCCACAAAGAGCGTCGTATATTGGTGAGCCGGGACATCAAATAAGCCGACACCGATTTTTTCAATCGTCTTCGCCGTCGCACCAACAAGCTCTTCAACCGGGACTTTTAGAGAATAAGTCTTATTCGCATCAAGGTCAAAGAACTTTGCGGCGCTATTGCCGAACGCTCCCGCAAGCCAAATACCGAACTTGCCTTTCTGCGTCGTACGCACCTTGAAAGTCAGGTTCCCGCCCTGGACGGTTACGGGCATCTTGTTCAAAACCAGCATACCCGTCCAGTCCTCCGCCTTATCCTTCACACCGGACCAGCGGATATAAGGCGGGGTAAGCGCCTCCATTTCGCCCGGGACATTTCCGCCCTGTTGAAATTCTCCCCAGTTGGCGCTCCATTCCGGCGCTTCCGGGAACGTCATGCCAGCAGTTTCCATTTTACCTGTTTCGCCATTTTTATACAGCGAAACATCGTTACATACCTGTGCAAAGCTCGAAAAGGACAATACGGTCCCGATCAAGGCTGCACACCTTGACATCCTACTTTTCATAGGACCTCCAAATTAAATGATGTTTATGATGCTCCCTAGCATTCGCCAGGCAGGATATAAAAAGCCATATAAAAACAGAAGCGCAAAACAGATAAAAAAATACACCTGTGGTTAACAGATGTATCTAAAAACTATTTATTGCTCCGCGGGGAATTATAGATAATGAAATTTTTCTTGTAAAGACAACCCGCAAGATTTTCTGAAGAAAGTGTATACAGCGTTTACACGGAATCCTTTTTCAACACAATCTTCAATTCCGTCTTATAGGCACCGCCCTCTACGCCAGCCTTATACTGGTAGCGCCCGCTATACATAAGTTCCAGGCGTTTCTTGAAAGTAGAAAGTCCAAGGCCGCTAGCATTCGGCTTCGCCTTGCGCGGAAAGTTGCTGTTCTCGCTCACAAAGCTAAGCTCATCGCCCTTTTGCACAATCCTGATATGGGCAAAACTTTTTCCGTCGGGGTTCACGCAATGCTTCATGGTGTTTTCCATCAGGGGCATCATCAACAAGGGTTCCACCTGGCAATCAGGATTTTCAAGTTCGTATTCAAACTTGAAGTCAAAGGTATCGTCATGTCTCAGCTTTTCAAGTTCCGCATACTTTTCCAGAATGTCCACATCTTCCTTAAGCGAAATATACTTGTCGCTGGTCTGGTAAAGCATCACGCGAATCAGTTGCGAAAGTTTTGTCATGCTGGTTTCCGCAAGGTCGGGGTCTATGCGGATCAAACTGGTAATATTGTTCAAGGTGTTGAACAAAAAGTGCGGTGAAAGCTGGTTCTTCAAGAATTTAAGTTCGTATTCCAATGTCGAACGTTTCTTTTCGCGCAAGATAAACGCCCTGATAATCAGCCTCGTGAACATTGAAATCAAAATGCACACAAAGCAGATTAGCGCAAGCACTATCACAAACACCAGCACCGTCCAAACAGAAAAATGCCCACGCACGGCCCCAGCACTAAAGCAATAGTTGCTAAAGAACTCAACGATACCTTCGCCCGCCTTGCGCTGAATCAAGAAGTAAAAAACTTCGCGACCCAGCAACGAAATAAATAGCAACAGGGCGTTACCGACAAAAAACACCACGTAGCGTTTTCTAAAAAAGCACTTAGGAACAAGGTAACGCTGGTTCACTAAGAATGTCAAGAAAGTTGCCAAAAGCGGCAAATAGTAAGTAGCAAGGTTGATAAATGACACCTGCGTCATCGGATATGTCGGATCAAGCAACAATATCAGCGGGAATAACAAAACAAACATCCAAATCAGGATCATCAACGCAAAAGTCGGGATCGGATACTGGACATCGTTCTCGTCGCCCATGATTTCGATCAATTCCCGCTCGTTTTTTTCGAATTGGGCCTCCTGCAACTCCGCAAAACGTTCATAATTGCGGCGTAAAAAGGCCCTAAAAGCGGATTTTGCGTATTTAGTTGTCATGATTTTCCTCTCGCAGACACAAAAATAGGTCTTATTTTGGCAAAAAACAGGGGTTTATGACAAAAACGTGACAAAAGTCGGGTTTTCCTTGACGAAATTCATAAACAACTTTTGCGAACTAAAGCTTAATCTGTGACACTTCAAATTGAAAATGGAGGTAGATTTACGGATGTAAACGAAACAACAAGCAACGAGGATGATATGATTAAGAATACACACGTTCGTGATGACAGGGATGTTTATTTCCAGTACCTGAACGATATTTCTAAATATCCGCTGCTTACCAAGGAACAGGAAAAGGTTGTTCTCGCCAAAGTCCGCGAAGGCAGCCGCGAAGCCATGGACCTGCTGGTCAAAAGCAACCTCCGCTTTGTAGTGAACATTGCAAACCTTTACAAGGGTCAGGGCATCGACGTGAACGAGCTCATCAACGAAGGCAATATGGGCCTTATCGAAGCCGCTCGCCGCTTTGACCACTCCCAGAAAATCAAGTTTATCAGCTACGCCGTTTGGTGGGTTCGCCAGAACAACACCCGCGCCATCGCTGAACGCGGCCGTTTGGTCCGCATCAGCGCCGAAAAGGAACTGATTCTCCGCCGCTTTGCCAAGAAGGGCGGCCAGATGCACCAGGTTGTGGGCGGCGGCCTCATGCTTGACCCCAAGAGCCTCGAAGGCGTCAGCAAGTACAAAGCCGACGACATCGAAAAGATCTTGATGATGGGCAACAAGTCTACATCCCTCGACACCCCCGTTGGCGAGGACGGCGACATGACTCTCGGCGACACCATTGCGGCCAAGGAATTCCGCACTGACGAACTCGCCGAAAAGAACAATCGCACCCAGCTTTTTGACAAGGCGATGAACAACAGCCTTTCGGACCAGGAAAAAGAAATCATCAAGCTCTATTTCGGCTTCAAGATGGATTCCGACCTGAACCTGAAAGAAATCGCCCCCATGGTCGGCCTTTCCAAGGAACGCACCCGCCAGCTCAAGGATTCCGCTCTTGAAAAGCTCCGGAATGAACAGCTCGCCCGCGTTTTGAACGACGCCGCCTAATTTTGATTTTTTTTCTCTCTCTCCTTATAATTAAAAAACCGGTCTTTTTGACCGGTTTTTTCCGTTTTTGGCGTCCCGGCAAACAAATGAAATTGTATTTTTAAGGCATGAATTTCAATATGCTGAATTTTCGAACCCTCTTTGTAGCCGGTCTTTCGGCTCTTTGCTTCACGACAAGCCCCTTTGCGGCCAACGACAAAAAAGATCCTCCTGGCGACTTCTACAACGAAGTATCCCGCCTGAACAAGGTACTGTCCGAAGTCAACCGCAAGTATGTCGAAGACGTGAACCCGACCGAGCTCACTGATGCAGCCTTGAACGGTATCCGTAACATCTTGGACCCGCACACGACCGTGTTCTCGCCCAAGGACTACGAAAGCCTCAAGGTCTCCATGGAAGGTAAATTCGGCGGCGTGGGCATTACCATTAGCCTCCGCGACAACATTTTAACCGTCATTTCGCCGCTTTCCGGCACTCCGGCATTCCGCCTGGGAATTCGCGCCGGTGACCGCATCCGCAAAATCGACGGCAAGGACACCAAGGGCTTAAGCCTCGACGAGGCCGTGAACAAGCTCCGTGGCAAGATCGGCACCGACGTGACCGTTTCTATTGAACGCGAAGGCGTGCCCGACCTGATGGACTTCACCATCACCCGTGCCGAAATCATTGTGCACGCCGTGCCCTACTACGGCATGGTCTCCAAGGATATCGGCTATATCAAGCTCGCCACCTTCAGCGACAAGACCACCAGCGATGTGGAAAACGCTCTCAAGGTCCTGCAGAAGAGGGGCATGAAGAAGATTATTCTCGACATGCGCTACAATCCGGGTGGACTTCTGAACCAGGCTATTGAAATCAGCGAATTGTTCCTGAAGCAGGGCAATCTGATCGTGAGCACTCGCGGTCGCACCCAAAAGACCGAAAGTCACGCCCGCAAGAACGGCATTGTAAAGCCGGACGTTCCCATGGTAGTGCTTTTGAACCAGGGTTCCGCCAGTGCCGCCGAAATTGTATCTGGTGCACTCCAGGACTGGGACCGCGCCTTGATTATCGGCAAGACATCCTTCGGTAAGGGTTCCGTACAGACGATTTTCCCGCTGGACAATCAGGGCAACGCCCTCAAGCTCACCACGGCATTCTACTACCTGCCCTTCGGCCGATGCATCAACAAGCCCGAAAACGGCATCAAGGGCCTTAAGCTCATGGAAGAAGAATACGCCGCCGACGAAGGCGACGAAAAGGCCGATTCTACCAAGAAGGATACCGCCAAGGTCGATACCTTCTACACCAACAACGGACGCATGATGTTCGGTAGCGGCGGCATTTCGCCCGACGTAGAAGTAGAACTCGCCCCCATGCCTTGGGTGGTGCAGGTGCAGGAACGCATGGCCATGTACTTCAAGTTCGCCGTCAAGATTCGCCCGGATCTTGAAAAGAACAATGTGAAAATCGACCCCAACTGGGAAGTCCCCGACAGCCTGTTTACGCAGTTCCGCGACTTCTGCATGAAGGACACGAACTTTACCAAGATCAAGAGCAACGCTCTGGTAGGCGTGGACCAGCTTGAAAAGAGCATTATCCGCGAACAAAACTACATGGGCGACAGCGCAAAGACTGTAAGCGATTCCGCACTCGCCAAGCGCCTCGAAGAAATGCGCAAGACCCTTGAAAACAACCGCAACGCCCAGTTCGACGAGAACAAGCAGTACATCAAGGACGGCATCAAGCGCGAGCTCCTGACCGCCTTTATCAACGATTCCGTCAGCACAGCCTTCTCCCTGAAGCAGGACAAGCAGCTGAACGAAGCCATCAAGTACCTGAGCGACATGAACCTTTACAAGAAGGCCATAAGCGCACCGGACAAGAAGACTTCCAAGAAGTCCAACAAGGATTCCAAAAAGAAGTAGGCGTCCTTGATTACCATCATGAACAGAATTGCAGAAAGTCTGGGTAAGTTTATCCGGAAGTTTCTGCATACCGTGGCAAGCTACCTCCACTTTGTCTGGCAGCTGTTCAAGAGCATTCCAGGCGCTTTTAGCAATTTCCATACGACCGTAGAACAGATGCAGCACGTGGGGCTCACCAGCATTCCCGTGGTGGTGGCAGCCTCGCTTGCCACAGGCGCCATTATGGCTTGGCAGCTCGCATACCAATTTGCAGACATTATTCCCCTGATGTTTGTGGGCATGGCCGTAGGCAAGTCAGTGATGGTGGAACTTTGTCCGATTCTTACCGCAATGGTGCTTGCAGGCCGAATTGGGGCATCCATGTGTTCAGAACTGGGAACCATGGCGGTGACCGAGCAGCTAGATGCATACAAAGTATTAGGACTCAACCCCTACAAGTTTTTGCTCGCCCCCCGTTTGATTGCAACCATCATTATGCTTCCGACCCTTACGATTATCAGTATCTTTATCGGTATCGTAGGCGGTTACGAAGTGGCGCATATTTACAAAGACGTGTCCTTTGCCGTATTCTTTTACGGCGTGCGCATGTTCTACCAGAACTGGGACTTGGTGGTGGGCCTTATCAAGGCAACTCTCTACGGCTACTTTATAGCAAGCTACGCATGCTTCTTTGGGTTCACCACCCATAGCGGCGCCGAGGGCGTTGGCAAGAACACCAAGGCTACCGTGGTGGCCGGCATGACAAGTATCCTGATTGGCGGTTTCGTGCTTTCCAAGTTGCTGCTGCTTTAATGAACAATCCTTATCATAAAAGGCGCGGGAAACCCATTTGCGGGAAAGATCCCGAAGACATCAGCGTGCTTTTGCAGATGGTCTTGGACAAGGCGCATATTACCGACGAAATGGTGATTGAAAAGCTCTCCGAAGGTCTTGAAACCATCGTCGGCGCACTGGTAAAACCCCATGTTCAAATCGCCAAATTTGACAAGAATATTTTGACGCTAAAGTGCGATAGTTCCGCGTGGAAACAGGAACTTTTCCTGCAAAAAAAAGCTATTATTGACAAGTGTAATTTATTGCTTGGGAAGCCCTCTGTAAAGAACATTCTTTTCGTTTAAAAGCATGTCAGAAAGAGCCCCGACAAAAAGAATTTAGAAGAAGAAAACAAGGTAAAAAATGGCAGAAGAATCTGAAGAAATGAAAAAGGCCGAAGAAGACTACAGCGGTTCTAGCATTACCGTTTTGGAAGGCCTCGAAGCCGTGCGTGTTCGCCCGGCAATGTATATCGGTTCAACAGACATCCGCGGTCTCCACCACCTGGTTTGGGAAGTGGTCGATAACTCCGTGGACGAAGCGTTGGCCGGATTCTGCTCTCACATTGAAATTGCCATTTTGCCGGGCAACGGCATCCGCGTGACCGATAACGGCCGTGGCATTCCGACCGACATCCACCCCAAGGAAAAGGTGGGGACCATCCAGGTCGTGATGACAAAGCTCCACGCCGGTGGTAAGTTCAACAACAGCTCCTATAAGGTCTCTGCCGGTTTGCACGGCGTGGGCGTGAGCTGCGTGAACGCACTTTCCAACAAGCTTATCGTTACCGTTCGCCGTAACGGCCGCGTGGTGCAACAGGAATTTGCCCGTGGCGTTCCCTGTGGTCCGCAGGTGGACTTGGGTGAAAGCGATGGGACGACAGGAACGTCCGTCGAATTCTATCCGGACGATACGATTTTCAGCGAAACCGTTTACGTGTACGACACGCTCGCTACGCGTTTCCGCGAACTCGCATTCTTGATGAGCGGGCTTCGCCTGACGCTCACCGACGAACGCGACCCGGAAAACAAGCAAACCGACACATTCTGCTATCCGGGTGGCGTGTCTGAATTCGTGCGCTACGTGGACGAACACCGCACCAAGCTGTTCCAGGACCCGATTCACCTGGTGCTCCCTGATGGTCAGTATCCGCTGGAAGTCGCCATGTGGTACAACGACGGCTACCAGGAAAACTTCTTTAGCTTCGTGAACAACGTGAACACCTACGACGGTGGCACGCACGTGACGGGCTTCAAGACAGCCCTCACCCGAGTGATTAGCAAGTTCGCACAAGAAATGCCCAAGGGCAAAAAAGACATTACCATTACCGCCGATGACATTCGCGAAGGTTTGACCGCCGTTATCGCTATCAAGGTCTCGCAGCCGCAGTTCGAAGGTCAGACCAAGCGCAAGCTCGGCAACTCCGAAATCGCAGGCTATGTGGCATCTGCCTTCGGCGCCAAGTTGGAAGAATACTTCCAGGAAAATCCGGCTGCAGTCAAGATTATCTTGGACAAGGTGTACAACGCCGCCGTGGCCCGCGAAGCCGCCCACAAGGCACGCACCCTCGCCCGCCGCACGAACGTTCTCGAAAGCGGCGGACTTCTGGGTAAGCTCGCCGACTGCTCCAGCCGCGACCCCAAGGAATGCGAATTGTTCATCGTGGAAGGTGACTCTGCAGGTGGTTCTGCAAAGATGGGCCGTAACCGTGAGTTCCAGGCCATTCTCCCGCTCCGTGGTAAGATTTTGAACGTGGAAAAGGCAAGCCTTCACCGCGTACTCGATACCGAAGAAATCCAGAACCTGGTAAATGCCATCGGTTGCGGTCTCGGTACCGAATGCAAGCTCGAAAAACTCCGCTACAACAAAATCGTCATCATGACCGATGCTGATGTGGACGGATCTCACATTCAGACTTTGCTTCTCACCTTCTTCTTCCGCTACATGCGTCCGCTCATTGATGACGGCCACGTGTTCCTCGCCATGCCGCCTCTGTTCAAGCTGAAGGTCGGCACCAAGGAAACCTACTTGTTCGACGAAAAGGACAAGGACGAGGCCATGGCCAAGCTCGAAGACAAGAAGAACGTGACGGTTAGCCGATTCAAAGGTCTTGGTGAAATGTCTCCGGAACAGCTTTCCGAAACGACCATGGACCCGGCAAAACGATTCCTCAAGCAGTGCTATGTGGAAGACGCCGTGGCAGCCGACCAGATTTTCAGCATGCTCATGGGCGAAGACGTGGAACCGCGCCGCAAGTTCATTGAATCCAACGCCTACAAGGTCCTGAACGACCTCGATATCTAACGGTGATTATTTAAT
Source organism: Fibrobacter sp. (assembly GCA_017550445.1). The sequence goes on along the minus strand of JAFZOV010000094.1, from coordinate 14,298 downwards.
GGCTCCGACCAAGGCAGAATTTCAGACCGTGCTGGCCCAGGCACGAGCACTAGTCCAAGAACAGTTGGAACTCACCGAAAAGGTCATTTTCGGCATTGCCAAGAATGCACCCGCAGGAATCAGCGAACGCCTAGAATCTCTGTTCCAGCGCAAGGGCAAACGCATCCGTTCTACGCTCCTTTGCCTCATCGCACAAAGCGGTGCACAAAAGCCCGATTCCATGCGTGTCGCTCACGCTTGCGCAGGCATCGAACTTTTACACCTCGCAAGCCTAGTCCACGATGACATCATCGACGGAACCGACATCCGCCGCGGACAAAAAACGGCCCATAAGGAATGGGGAACGCAAGTGGCGGTATTGATTGGCGACTACGTTCTTTCGCAGGCTATGCAATGCGTCATCGACGAAGAGTCGCACGACATTCCCACCATTCTTTCTAAAGCCGCAGACAAATTAATCGCCGGAGAAATTCTCGAACTGGATTACACCGGCGACATGCACCTGTCCTTTGAAACCTACGACAAGATTATCGACGGAAAGACAGCCTCTCTAATTGCCGCGGCAGCACGCATCGGTGCCATTCTCGCAGGTTTCAATAAAGAACAAGCGGACCAGTGCGCCCAAATGGGAAGCCACTTCGGCATCGCCTTCCAGATCGTCGATGACCTTCTAGATTACGGTTTCGGCAGCAAGAATCTGGACAAGGCCAAGTTTACCGATTTGGGCAACGGCCTGATTACGCTCCCGCTTCTCTATTACTTCGATGGCAGCAACGCTCAGGAACGTTCCGACATGGAATCGCTTATAGCACAAGCAGACCAGGCCGGAGTACCAGAAAAGATTATCGCAAAGCTGACCGAAAAAGACGCTTTCAAGAAGGCAAAGGTCAACGCCCAAGACCACCTTGAAAAGGCCCTTGAAATTGCACAGAGTCTCCCCGGCTCACTCTTTACCGACGAAATCATCCAGATGTTTTCGTCCATGGATAACCGCGGGAACTAGTCAAGGCAAGGCTCGACTTGCCAAGAGGCGTAAAATAAGTTATATTGCGCCTACATCCTGGGGATATAGCTCAGTTGGTAGAGCGACAGGTTCGCAATCTGTAGGTCATGGGTTCGACTCCCACTATCTCCATAAGAAGACCGGAACAAGATTCCGGCCTTTTTATATTTCCCACTTAACGCCAGCTTTAAGTTCAGAAAGCAAAGTGTTCCTGGGGTATATACCCAAGTAATAAATCGGCAAATTATAACGTTTGTAAATCTGCTCTACACCCAAATAAACGGTAACCGCACTGGGTTTCCAATAAGCAGTCGTTCCCCAAGAGGCGTTAAATTTTCCCATGCTTTCGTAATCTTCATCCGGGCCATCCAGCACAAACCCATAAAACAAATTCAGCTTGGCTTCAAGCGTTATATTGCGTTTGAACTTGTAGAACACTCTAGAACGAATGGTTGGGCCAAGCCACTTTGCATAATACTTGGGCACAACGACATCGATCGAAGATTCCGTCGATTCTGTATTTTGCGAAAAACCCTGTTGGGCCCAATACATAGAATCGAGTTTTCCAATATTCCAGCCATAGCATTCGGACCCGTAGGCTTCTAGGCATGCAGTCATCGGATTTTGGCCATTCCATCCCCAGTCCATCGGATAGTTTCCACGATAATCGTAGTTTTCACCCTCGTTCTCTTCAGCTTCTTCAAGAGCCTTTTTATAAGCCGAAAGGTAACCCACATAATCGACTACAGAATCCGCCTCAAAGCGAGCCCCCACGTAGACCGATCCGTTAAACCCATAGGGTTCAGTCCTATGCCAGGCTCCATACAAGGCAAAAGAAAGCGGGCCATCTGGATCATAATAGCCCCAGGCAGCAGCACCAAATCTCTGTTTTTCAAACCTGTAAAAATCCCGTTCCACCCAGGCGAAAAAGTCCGGATAAACATGAGCCCCCTCAACCACCTTTATGTCGGCACCCACATCAAGCATCAGGGACCGCCCCACCAACGAATATTCCAAGCCTATGGAAACATCCCAGTCGTTAGTATCCAGCGCAGGCATATCTTCATTCGAAATAAACAGGTCTCCCGAGACTCCAAGTCCAAAAGAGTGAATCCAGTCGCCCGTAGAATAGTCGATAAAGGGCGTCAGCGAAAAGAATATGTTTCCACCATTTTCGCTAACATCATCGACACTGCCAAATTCGCTATAATGCAGTCCATAAAAGCCCAAATCACCTAGAAAGCGAAAAGACCACGGATTTTTTTCTTCCGCAGTCACACCGAGAGCTTGATAATATTCACCTATAATTTCACGAATTTCCTGGGTATAAGGGCCAGGAATTTGAGCAGCTTCTTCAAAAGCGGCCAAAGCGGTAGACACATCGCCGGCTTCTTCGGCCTTCATGGCGCGATAGTACACGGATTCTTGCGTCTCGGCAAAAAGCAGAGACGAAAGCATCAATAGCACTATTGCAATGAAACGCATTTAGCGATGAGGATGGTTCATCGGCTGCATAGGAGGATACCCCTGAGCCGGACCATGAGGCATATCTCGCATCGGATTCATTTGGTGAGATTCTGGTTGCTCATAAAATGGCTTACGTTCGCGAGACTGATTTTTTGGGATTTCCCCCTCAAAGCGAGGCTTTTCGTCCCGTTTTTTCGAGACTTCCTGGCGGATATTTTTCTTTTCCGCGGCGGAACTATTGCGCAAGTCCATAAGAATTTGCTCTCGGGCAGCACGACGTTCTGCACGCAACTTTTGCCAATCAGCGCTTTCCTTCGCACCAAGATTGGGCATTTCTCGCGAAATTTCCATATTCTCGGCGGGGGTCGGGACAGAAGACTCCGGACGCGCAGAAGACGGAGCAGCGTAGCTAAGCGCCGCAGCCATCATAATTGTCGTTATGAGAGTAGTCTTTTTCATACTCAATCTCTTGCAAATTCCGTGCCAACCGTCCTTTTGGGCCTATGCCAGCAAATTCTTGCCGGACAGTACCCAAAATATATAAAACTATTTTTTGTAGTCTTCCTTTTTCATCCCTAAACGTTCCATGATTTCGCGGAGAACCTTGCGGTCAATTCCCAAAATCGTTGCAGCCAGCGTCAGGTTAGCATTGCTATCGGCCAAAGCACGGCCAATTACCTCACGCTCCACACTTTCCCTTGCTTCTTTCAGGGTTCTCGGAGAATCCTTGAGCATTGCCTGGGTATCATCCAAGCCCAAATCCTTGGGCTGAATCACCCCATGCACCGCCTGAATCAAGGCTTTCTGAATCTTGTTTTCTAGTTCGCGGACATTGCCCGGCCAATGGTAACCGAGCATGGCCTTTTCTGCATTGCGGCTCAGGTGGTATTTGCCCCTGCCGTATTCGGCCCCATAACGGGTCAGAAATTCTTCGGCCAAAAGAACCACGTCCTGCCCACGGTCCCTCAAGGCAGGCATCACCACAGGCATCACCTGAATGCGGAAGTACAGATCTTCTCTAAAACGTTTCGCCTTCACCGCTTCTTCAAGGTCCACATGAGTGGCGCTGATAATGCGGACATTCACCGGGATTTCACGATTGTCGCCCACGCGGGTAATATGCTTTTCCTGCAACACGCGCAAAAGCTTTACCTGCATGTTCATGGGCAGTTCGCCGATTTCGTCGAGGAAGATGGTTCCGCCATCGGCTTCTTCAAAAAAGCCCTTGCGAGATTCAATGGCGCCCGTAAAAGAACCCTTGGCATGTCCGAACAATAGGGATTCCATCAAGTGTTCCGGAATGGCACCGCAGTTTACCGCCACAAAGGGCTTATCGCCACGGGGGCTATGCCTATGGATATAACGGGCAATGACTTCTTTACCGGTTCCCGTTTCACCACGGATAATCACCGGCATCGGGAGCACCGCCAGCTTATCGGCCAAAGCAATCAGGTCGGCCATGACCTTGCTGGAATACACAATGCCGTCTTTGCGAATCACGTTCCTTAAAATGTTCAAGGATTCCTTGTCACGCAAACGATCGAATGCGGCAAAGGCAAACTTTTCGCAAACCATCACGAAGGAATCGAACAGGGCGCTGTCATCGTCGGTAAACGGATCCTCGCGGGCGGCACGTTGCAAATACAAATACCCTGCTTCACTTTCTGGCGTGCGGAAGGGCGACACCATAATGCTAGTGAGCTGGTTCTGCACAATCGATTTCGAAAGGTCGGCAGAATCGTCATCCAGCTGATTCCAGACCACCGCTTTCTTTTCGAGTTTAGCCTGCTTTACAGCCGATATAGAAATGCTCACATTTTCGGGATTACTCAGATGAATGGCGTTTTCGCCACCTGTATCCAAAACGGCGGCATCGGCATGCAGCACGTTCTTCGCCACTTCAAGAATTTTCACAAAAAGAGATTCCGGCTGGACTTCGTCCAGCAAGATTTTTACGACATCCAGCATTTTTTCTGTAGCCAGCATCGATTCAGACTTCATTCGAAACCTCTCAAATTTTCTATTCCCGAATCTAGCGATTCCAAACTTCTTGATTTTTGAAGCAATAAATTTCCCGTTTCGTCTATGTCGGGACCTTTAGTACCGACCAGAACGAAAAACACCAGTACAATTAATATAAGTCCAAAAAAGGCAAAAACGGCTATTTTCAATTTATTTTTTTCACTTTGCCCATTATATTTCTTATACGGAAACACCATTTTGGGGGATGCCGATTCTTCCGCCGGGAATTTTCGTCCCAATTTTTCATCAAACAGTCCAGCAGCAAATTTCTGCAATGCCGTCTGGACAGTCACCTCGCCCACACCGATTGAATCGAGGGCGATTTCCAAGAGTTCATCCAGTTCGTCAAAATCCTCGACCCGAGATTCAGGATCAGAGCGCAAAAGAACCTTCCACAAATTAGAAAGGGCCGAAAGTTCTGACGCACAGCAACAATCTAATTCGTACAAACGAGACGAGATATCTACAGAATCTATAGCAAAAGCCAGAGAAGCAAGTTCATTGTAGTCCTGCGAATCAAGCAGGTCACGTCCAGCAATCCAGCGGAACAAAAGCATTCCCAAACCGTAAAGGTCACTTTGAGTACTAGCTGGCTTACCTTGAAAACGTTCCGGTGCGGCATAAGCCAAAGCTCCTGGCCCAACAATACCACAATCAATCAGCACCGCTTGCAAATGCGTCCCGGACTTGCAAAGCATGACATTGGCCGGATTAATATCTCCGTGATGGATATTTTCTTTATCCAGCAACACCAGCGTCTGAACCAAGTTCCGAAGCAGTTGCAAGGCCACCGGCACAGGCATGGCAGGAACATCAGCCGAACTGATTCCTTCAAGAAAATCATAAACAATATACGGAGTATTTTCGCGCACCCCAGATTCACGAACACGGTAAAGCCCCGGAATATTCAAATGCTTTAGATGCTCTATAACAGATGCATCATAACGAAAGCCTTCATGATACCACTTTAAGGCATAACGGTCTTCGCCGCATTCAAGTTCATAAACGTCAGCTTCGCCGCCCCCATGCAACAAGGCGCAATCGCTAGCCTTGTCCAATATGCTCACCGTAGACTTTTCGCCTTTCACGCTCATAGTCTACCCGAAAGCACCATCGATTTGAGCGAGTCCTCGGCCACCTGCGTCCAGTAAATCAAGGCGTTGTTCGTCGGAGCCTTCTGGAGTCCGGCAGACCAAGTATCCCAAGCAGATTCCACATCGCCTTCTTCCCAGTAAATATTACCCAGGTTTATGTATGCCGAAATAAATTGCGGTTCCCGCGTCACGATATGAATGAAAATGTTCTTTGCGCTATTCAAGTCACCGGGAGCATTGCTCTTGGCAAGAATCAAGCCTTTCAAGTTATAGCTAAAATAGTTCAAACTGTCTAAACGAATAGATTTTTCCAATAAGGGTAACACGTTCGCAGACGCGTCGTGATTAAGCGTCGCTCGCGCCAAGTAGAACAAACAAGTAGAATAATTGGCATCGATGCTTCCGCTACTATCTAGTACAGAAAGAATCTTGAATTCGCGGGCTGTGCGATTCCAACGATCAAAGGAAGAATCGTTGAAACGGTCAGCCTCTTCGGCCTCGGCATAGTAAGAAAGGGCAAGCCCATAACGAGCATCACGATTGGCTGGTTCTACATCAAGGGCTCTAGAAAAATTGGCGATGGCGCGTTCATAGTCGCCAATACGCAAGGCGTCGTTACCACGTTTGATGTCGTCTTTGACGCAAGACATCAATAAAAACGCGAACAGCACAATTGTTATATGGCAAACACGCCCAAGCATGCTTCAAATATATATAAAAAAAAGACCTTGGCAAAACCAAGGTCCCAGAATATCAATCAAGTAAGAAATTACTTGTCGAGTTCGCGCTGAGCAACAACGTTGCCTTCGGCGTCAAGAGCGCGGATGACGTTTTCATCGCGCTGGAGGGTCATGGTGGCCTTTTCGCCAGCAGCAGTGGTCAATTCGACGGTCATAGAACCATCAGCATTCTTGACAGCGGCGATTTCGTTGCCCTGAGCGTCCTTTTCATAGTAGGAGTCGCCAGAAGCGAGCGGATTGGAACCGGTCCAGAATTCGACGGTGTTGAGCACCAGCCAGTCAACGAAGAAGGCGATGCCGTAAACCGGGATCACGCACATGCCGAAGTGTACGATGGAGTTGAGCCACTTGTTACCAAGGGTGCCGTTCCAAGCGTGCAGCTTATTGAAGCAAGCGTACTTGCCGTAGCAGCCGGAAAGAACAATCATGCCGGCACAGAGAAGGGTAATGATACCTTTTTTCATTTTTTTACTCCTTAAGGGTTGATTATCGTTTTCTTACGACAAGAAAAATATAACTAAAAAATGATTGTTTGGTGAGATACCCTCCAAAAATTATCTTTTTTTGATTTCCATCACTTTGTGTCTCTTTTGTTTAGTTTTGTTTACATTCCAAGACTGTTTTTGCCTTTTTATTCCATTTTGGACTATCTTTCAATGGTAACATCAATGTGATTGTTTTCACTTTTATCATTTTTTTATTATTTTAACATTCGGATTGTCATGACAGTTCGACTTAGAAAGGAGAAGTTCATGGGTACCATGATGAATAGGATTACGCATTCAATTCTGGCATTGGCTCTTGTTTCGACGGCAGCCTTAGCCGCCCCCAAGCAAAAGCCCCTTACGATTTGGATTATGCCAAACGGGGCCTCTCCACAAGAAATCCTCGAAAAAAGACTTGAACTTTTTACTAAGAAAACCAAAATTCCGACCAAGGTCGAAGTGCTTGATTGGGGTGAAGCCTGGACACGTATTTCGCAGGCCCTTGACGGCCAACAGCCCGCACCGGATGTTCTGCAGCTCGGTACCACTTGGATTCCGTACTTTGCATCACGTAAAGAAATCAAGCCGTTGAACAGCTACCTTACAAGCATTAAGCCCGAAAGATTTGTACCCGTCAGCTGGAACACGACCCATATTGACGAAGACTCGACAATCTATTCCGTGCCTTGGTTTATCGATATTCGAGCTGTTCTTGCCAACAAGAGAATCCTTGCTGAACACGGCATCACTAAAGATTCCATTAGAACCTACGAAGGATTCAAGAACGCAATTCGCAAAGTCAACCAAAAAGACGAAGTTCTTGAAGACGGTGCCCACGTACGCGGTTACGCATTCCCCGGCAGGAGCGACTGGAACCTTCCTCACAACTTTGCCCCCTGGATTTGGAGCAACGGCGGTTCGTTCATCAAAAAAGACGCCGACGGCAAATGGCACGCCAACATTCTTTCTGAAGAAACGCTCCTAGGCATTGCAAGCTACCTTCACTTTATTATGGATACGCTCGTAGCGCCCGAAGCACTGCAGACTAATACGGCACAGATTGCCCAGCAATTCAACAATGGTGAGCTCGCCTTTATCGTGAGCACTTCCGAAATCATCATGCAGACCCGTTTCCACGGAAACATGGGAGGCCTTTCTAACGCCCGAATCGGTTCCGACAGCGTCATGGTAGTTCCCATTCCTAAGGGCAAGGTCGGAAGCGTAAGCTTCATTGGCGGGTCCAACCTGGCTATTCCGTCTGTCAACAAGCGTAAAGAGGCCCTCGACCTCTTGCTCTTCTTGATTGAAGATGAAAACCTGGACGCCTACACCAAGCAGATTGGCCTGTTGCCGCCCTCTAGAAAGGTTTTGCAGACTTGGGCCGAAGACGAAGAATACCGAGTGTTGGTCCGCGCACTAGAAACCGGTCGCGCCTACGTGGCCATTCCGGAATGGGGCGAACTGGAACAGCAACTCAACACCCTATTCAGCGCCATTTGGGAACAGATGGAAATTCCGTCGCTCTATTCCGAAGACAAGCTGTACGAGATATTCAAGGACCTCACGGTCGAAATCGATAAAAAGTTGAACTACCCGACCACCAACCTGATGACCGCAGCCGAATTCAAGACGATTTGGAGCAAAATCAACGAAGAAAGCAAGCCTCAGGTTGAAGTCGCCAAGGATACCACGAACGAAGCCGTCGACAGCAACATGAAAAAGGCGCCCTTCGTATTCGTCGTTATGCTTGTCCTCGGGTTCCTGTTCGCCTTCCTCCGCAAGCGCAAGAAATAAAAATTATGAAGTAACGCCCTATGTCAATCCATACGATATCAGGTTTTTCTCGAAGCATAGTCTTCAAGGTGCTCATCGTTTTGATAGTCTCCATGACTCTCGTGGTCACGGGAAGTATCTTCATATTCACATCGAAACAGACGAACCTGATGCTAGAGTGGAGCTACAACAACAACGAGTCGATGCTCACTCAGATTGGCTACATGGCATCAGGCGAAATGAAGCAATTCGGCGACCGCCTTACGCTTCTTTCCAAGACATCTGAAATTCAAAGCCTTGAACCCACTACAGCCGCGAGTTACCTCAAAAGCTACAGCGTTTCATCCTTATTCATTTCGGGCGAAACCGTCACCTTGTACGACCGAGAAAACACTTTCGTTTGCGACAACTCCATGGTGGGCATTCCGACTGAAAGTCCTTACCCCATTGATTTTTCTCGCATCACACCACACCGTCCCTACACGACGCCTTGGTTCAGAGATGCTAAGGATGCTCCCCCCAAGCGCTTGTTCGGCATCACCATTACCAACAAGTCCAGCTCTAGCGGATTCCTGCTCGCAAGTTTCTCGCTCCGCCGACTCTGGACAATGTTCCCGAACTACAAAATCGGCAAGAACGGATTCCTGGTGGCAATTAACGGCCAAGGCGAGATCCTTTACCACCCCGACTTGAAGCGCTGGCTTACCGATTCCCACAAGATTTCGGAGCTGGGCCTCAAGGATATAGACCCGCGCAGCTACGATGTCAAAAAGGCTCAATTCCAGGAACTGTACGACAACGAAAAGTACCTGGTAAACTATTACTTCGATTCCAACACGGATTTCGGTATTTTCGCGTTCCAGCCCAAGAGAGAAATTGACGACCTCATTTATTCGGCAACGCAGGCAAGCATTGCAATTCTCATTATTGCCATTCTGATTATCTTGATTATTGCGGCATGGATGTTCTACATGCTAGGGCTCCCGCTGAACCGCATCACCAGGCACATTAGCCAAATTACCGAAGGTAACCTTGACATTCAAGAAATTAACATCGGCAACCGTAAAGATGAACTGGGCCAGTTGAGCAACGCTTTCAACACAATGCACGACACCATTAAGCGCCAGATTAGAGAACTGAACGCCCATAGGGAAATCTTGGAACAGGAGGTCAAGGAACGAACCAAGGACTTGGAACTGGCGAACAAGAAACTGGAAATCATTTCGAAGACCGACGAGCTGACCGGACTTCCGAACCGTCGCGAAATGAACGAAACTATCGCAAACGAAATGGGACGTTCCGCCCGCACAAAGAAACCGTTCTGTTTCGTCTTTATCGATATCGACCATTTCAAAAACATCAACGACACCTACGGCCACGCCTGTGGCGACATTATCTTGAAGTCGGTGGCCCAAACCATTCGCGGCTTGCTGCGCAAGTACGACGTATTCGCTCGTTACGGCGGTGAAGAATTCTTGACCCTTTTGCCCGAGACCGACCTTGAAGGTGCAACCGTAGTGGCAGAAAGGTTCCGCAGACAAATCGAAAAGATGACCGTCCGCTATGCAGACTTCACCATCAAGATTACCATTACACTAGGTGTGGCCAAGTTCGACGAACGCCTGGGTGCAGACCGAAGCATTCAAATGGCAGACAAGGCTCTATACCAGGGTAAGGAAGGCGGCAGAAACCGAGTTATCGTCTGGAGACCCGAATGGGTGACCGAAGCCGACTACGAGGCCGCCGCCGTCGAGCTCGCCGCCCTGAAAAAAGACGCAGAAAAGTCCAAGGACGAAAAGTACCAGGTGAGTATCGACTACCTCGACGATGTTCCGAAAAAAGGCAACGGAACAATGAACGACGAGAAGAATCCCGAAGAAGAGAAATAAAAAAAACACCGCTTAAAGCGGTGTTTTTTATCGGGATGACTGAATTCGAATCAGCGACCTCTTGAACCCCATTCAAGCGCTCTACCAGGCTGAGCTACATCCCGTTGGTTCATTGGTGGGTCAAAATTAGATAAAAGTGGGCTTTTTTGCAAGGCTAACGCCCCAAAAAAGCCGTTTTTTTTACTTCCAAAAGCCCACAATCAGCACGTCAGGGGTAGCCTTCGGGTACTTTTTACTCTTGAACGAAACGATCTTGCGGATGCTTTTCTGTTTGAGTTCCCAGCCTTCGCGAGTAAGCCCGTTGGTAGAAAGGGTGATTTTAAGACCAGGAACCTTGCCGCCTTCCTTAATCTGGTCCAGCTTATCCACATTCAGCATCACGGACTTGGCGGACATGGCAAACTGCTTTGCCGATTCAGGAGCAAGAGTCAGGTCAGGACGATTCTTCTTGTCGGTTTCCCACACATAGAAAGTCCATTCACGCTTTTCGCCCTTGGCATAGTAGCCAGCATCAAAGAGCTTTTCGCCAAAGAAGAACGGAACTTTTACGATACCGTCCATATTTGCGAGGTAAGGCTTGCCCGTGGTATCGACGAGCACGACCACCGGCTTGATTTGGCCTTCCATTTCGGCAGAATTAAAGTCAAATTCGATCTTGACCGTCCCCTTGGCAGGAATCTTTTTCGGGTACTTGAAATTCGACATGCCGTTGCCCTGGCCGAACACGTTTTCGAGCACGATTTCTTTATCCGTAATATTGGCGCCCTGCAAAACGATATGCTTGGTATCACCCTGGTTCAACATGCCAATCGGGTAATTTTCGGGAACAAAGCGGATGGACTCCTCGGCAAATACTGCCGTAGAAAGGACAAATGCCGCAGCCAAAACAGAAGGAATAATTTTGAAAGTCATGGTATGAATATAGAAAAAATACTAGTTAGAGATTCGGGACAGCACTTGGCACATTTCCGCATAGCTTTCGACCGTATTTTCAGGCTTTAAAGGAAGCAAATTGTGTGGTTTTCCAAAGCCGCAAAGGAGCGTAACACAATCGACTCCGGCATTGCGGGCAGCCAGAATATCCGGTTGGTCATCGCCCACCATCACAGCATCTTCGCGAGAAACACCAGCCATTTCAAGAATCTTGAGCAAACCTGCGGGGCTCGGTTTACGTTCGGGCGTGGTATCGCCGCAGAGGATAAACTCAAAACGGTCGCGGAGCCCGAAATGATCCAGAATCTTTTCGCTAGGGCGAAGCGGCTTATTCGTAAGCATCGCCACGCGCACCGAATTTTCGCGCAGGAATTCAACAACCCCTGGATTCGGAAGAGTCCGCTCCGTACAATGTTCCCAATAAAAATCCGAATAGACCTTGTGGACAGCCTCCACCGTTATACCCGTGCGGGCAATATTTTCAGGGAGAGCGGCCCTGCCCATGCTCCGCTCGACAAGCTTCATGGAGCCGTTACCGATAAAGGTCCGCACTCGCTGCTCGTCATGTTCCGGAAACCCGAAATGGAGCAATGCAAAATTTACCGCAACGGCTAGGTCGCCGAGCGTATTGAACAAGGTTCCATCCAAATCGAATACAATCAGGGATTTCTTGCGGAGCATAGCGCGGCAAATGTAGAAATTTACCGAAGAACTTCAATCTCGACGAGAAACCGGTAAAAGCAAAGCACCGACACCCCCAAAATGAACACCAACACAATCACAAACTGCACCGGATGCTCACGGAAACTGTAGTCCGCCTTGCCATAAGAAAATTGTCCGCGCACGATAGCGCTAATGAACAGAGCAAAGAATATGACGGCAAGCAAAAGGGACATGGAAATGTGCAATGTGAAATGTGAAGTGTGGAATGTAAAAATATAAAATTTCTATATTTGGGCGCATGAAAAAATATCACTTGGCCACATACGGCTGCCAGATGAACGAGTATGACTCGGCGATGATCGCCCAGGAACTCGACATGTGCGGTTGCGTCGAAACGAGCAACCAGGAAGATGCCGATTTCATCATCGTAAATACCTGCAGTGTACGCGAAAAGGCCGAGGATACAGCAATCGCCAACATCAGCAAGCTCAAGTACCTGAACAAGAAGAACCCTGATGTAAAGGTAGTCGTATGCGGCTGCATGGCGAAAAACCGCGGGCCGGAACTGCTCAAGCGACTCCCGAACGTAAGCTACATCGTAGGTCCGGACCAGTACAAAAAAATCCCGGAACTGCTGCTCGGCGACGCCCAGAGCCCGCTGCACAAAACGCACCACAAGATGTTCATCGACGAGGACCTGAGCGAGAACTATCTTGGCGAATATGCAAAGCTCCAGAACGATTTCAGCACGTTCGTCGCCATCCAGCGCGGTTGCAACAAGCGCTGCAGTTACTGTATTGTGCCGTACCTGCGCGGCCCCGAAAAATACCGCGATATGGAAGATGTACTCGCCGAAGTCCGCAAGGCTGCCGACAAGGGTATTACCGAGGTGACTCTCCTCGGCCAGACGGTGAACGCCTACAAGACGGAAGGTGGCAATTTTGCGGACCTTCTCACGAAAGTTTCTGAGATCGGCGGAATCCGCCGCATCCGCTTCACGAGTCCGCACCCGAGGCACTACACGAACGAGCTCATCGACGTGCTGCTAAACAATCCGAAGGTCTGCCACTACGCGCATATTCCTATCCAGAGCGGCTCCGACGCCATGCTCAAGAAGATGCGCCGCCAGCACAACATGGAGCAGTACCTCTCGATTATCGAACAGCTACGCAGCAAGGACCCGTTCTACGGGATTTCTACCGACGTGATTTGCGGATTCGTGGGCGAAACAGAAGAAGATTTTGAAGCCACCCTCAAGGCCTTTGAAACGTGCCAATTTGACTCTGCATTCATGTTCATCTACAGCCCGCGCAAGGGTACGGAATCGTACAAGGAAGCCGAAACGCTCACCGAACAAGAGAAGAACGAACGCCACACGCGCCTGGTGGAACTGCAGAACGCAATCACCTTAAAACGCAACGAAATGATGCTCGGTCGCACCGAAGAACTGCTGGTAGAACGAAACTCCGCCCGCGACGAAACGGAACTGCGCGGCCGCACCGACAACTTCAAGAAAGTTGTGTTCAAACCCGAAGAAGGCCGCATCGTGAAGCCCGGTGATTACGTGAAGGTGAAACTCGACGACATTCGCGGGTGGACGATAAGAGGGAAGCTGGTTTAATTCAGAATTCGGAGTTCAGATTTCAGAGTTATAAGCTAAGAAAAATGTTCATATTGACAACGTCATTGCGAGAAACAAAAGCAGAGACAGCCCTGAGCCTGTCGAAGGGAAGCTATCCATAGGGTGAGAGACGAAGGACAGTGTCATCTTGAGCGAAACGAAGTGAAGTCGAAAGATCTAGTGAGGCGGAATTTGAAAATGAAAAAAACACTATTTGCATTACTGACGATTCTTACAGCAAGCGTAATCGCGCAGACGATGGCTGATGCGCAAAAGGCCTATGTTGCTGGCAACTGGAAAGAAGCTGCCGACGCATACGAAGTTGCATGCCCCAAGGAAGCCGACTCCGCACGTGCAGAATGTTACCTGTGGAATATTCTTGCCCTTTCGCAAACCGGAAACGCCCAATCCTTTAAGACCGCAGGCAAGCGACTGGACAGTCTGATTCGAACCACCAATCCGCAAAAAGCGATATACGCAGACGCTGACAAATGGCGCCGGTAATTCCAGTAAGGATACCAAGTCCGTTTCCGTGACCGTTGCGGCGACCGCGCTTTCTCTCGATACGGACTACAACATCAACGTGCCGAGCGGCGGCGAAGCGTGGT
>JAFZOV010000093.1 GCA_017550445.1 Fibrobacter sp. | reverse complement strand
AATGTCCTTGGGGAGGTAAGCGCGCATGGCCTCGGCGTTGAAGACGTCTTCACCGTAGAAGTCGATGTTTGCGGGTGCTGCGGGGAGGTTAGCGCCGGCGTTTTCGCTGGCGATTTCCTTGATAGCTTTTAATCTGTATTCGTTGCTCATGGCAATCTCCTAATTTGAAATTTTTTCGCTACCCCTTATGCAAAACGCGTGCCAAGAGCGAAAATGGCGAAATTTGTGAAAAATGCCGGTTTTCCCTGTTCTTACAAAACATTGAGGTTTTTCAAAAAGTGAAAAAATGAATGTAAGATTACGAATAATGTAAAACGGATTGAAGGGAAGAACCCAATATTTTCCCCAAAAAGTTCATAGATTTAAAATTTAGTCTTGACTAATAAAGTTAGATTATTTATATTAGGCCTGTCTAAATTATGTTAGTTAAGTCTAATTTGCCGGTTTCGGATTGGAGATTTCGAATGGAACACGTAAAGCTGAGTCAAAGTCTCGAAGACTACTTGGAAATGGTGCACATGTTGCGCCTTGCGAATGGGATTGCACGCGTCAGGGATATTGCGGCTGCGCTTACGGTGAAAATGCCTTCGGTTGCCAAAGCAATGATTGAACTTAAGAAACTTGGTCTTGTGACTCAGGAACCTTATAGTGGTGTGGAACTCACTGAAGAAGGGGTGCGTGTCGCATCCATGATTCTAAACCGCCATATTCTATTGAAGGGTTTCTTGATCAAGCTCGGTGTGTCTGAAGCGATTGCCGACAAGGACGCCTGTTGCATGGAACATATCCTTTCGGCGGAGACGCTTGGAAAGATTGAAGAGTTCATGAAGCCGGTGGACGTGAATTCGGCTGCTAAAAAAGCGAAAGTCGTGAAGAATGCGAAGAGATAGGCGGCAAATGAGTTGTAATTGTGGAAATGCGACGCCGAAGTTTTCGGAACTGAAACGCGGCGACAAGGTGAAGATTGTTGGGTATCGTACGGGTGATTCGCAGTACAAGTCCAAACTTTTGTCGATGGGCCTTGTGCGCGGAGTGGAATTGCGGGTGATGCAGGTGGCGCCTCTCGGTGATCCGATTGAAGTTGCGGTGCTTTCTTACAGGCTCTCGCTCCGTAAAGAAGAGGCGAACGTGCTGATGTTGGAGAGAGTGTAATGGCTATCGATAAAGAAGTTTTTACTATCGCTATTGCGGGTAACCCGAACTGCGGAAAGACGGCTCTTTTTAATGCTCTGACTGGTTCCAATCAAATTGTGGGCAACTGGCCGGGCGTGACGGTAGAAAAGAAAGAAGGTTCATTTAAACTCGATAATCATACCATTCGCGTGGTAGACTTGCCGGGTATTTATGCGTTGTTCGCAAACTCCGAAGATGAACGCGCCGCTCTTGATTATTTGCTTAAGGGCGAAGCCGATCTGGTCGTGAACATTCTTGACGCGACGAATCTGGAACGCAATCTGTTCCTTACGAGCCAGCTCATGGAAAAGGGCGTGCCGATGGTGCTCGCTGTGAACATGATGGATATCGCGGCTCAGCGTGGCGTTCATATTGACCTCAAAAAACTCGAAGAAATCTTGGGCGTGACAGCTGTGGGCTTGACCGCTGTTTCTCCGAAGAGCTGCGAAGGCTTTGTGAACGATTTGCACAAGTTGCTCCATTCCAGCAACGAACTTCCGCTCCCGAAGGCTGTTCAGCATTCCGAAGAACTTGAAAAGCTGATTGAAGATATTTCTGGAACACTTGAGCCGGTCGCAAAAGAACTGGGCGCAACCCCTCGCTGGACGGCGGTGCAGTACTTGGAACATAGCGGTCGCGTCTTGGAAGTGGCTGAACGCTTGAATGTTTCCATTCCGCACGACAAGATTGAAGAAGACTTGGGCGAAGAAGTGGAATTTGCCTTGGCGGATTCGCGCTATTCTTACGCACGCAATATCGTGATGCAGGTGGTTCGCGACAATACGAACAAGCGGACCCGTACCGACAAACTAGATAAATTTTTCTTGAATCGCGTGTTGGGTATTCCGCTGTTTTTGGTGGCGATGTATCTCGTTTTCTGGTTTGCCGTGACGGTGGGCTCTGCCTTTATTGATTTCTTCGATATTTTAGTCGGCGGAATCTTTGTGGATGGCCTGACGCAACTTCTTGAAAAGATTCATGCGCCGGGATTTGTGGTGGCACTCCTTGCGAACGGCCTTGGCGCCGGTATCCAGACGGTGTCCACGTTTATTCCGGTGATTTTCTTTATGTTCCTTTGCCTTTCTTTCTTGGAAGATTCGGGCTACATGTCCCGCGCGGCTTTTGTCGCTGATAGGTTCATGCGGTTCTTGGGACTCCCCGGAAAGGCTTTCGTTCCGATGATTGTGGGCTTTGGCTGCTCGGTGCCTGCGCTCATGGGTACTCGTACGCTTGAAAACAAACGGGAACGGTTCTTGACTCTGTTCCTGGTGCCGTTCATGAGTTGTGGTGCACGCCTCCCGGTGTATGCGCTGTTCGGTGCGGCCTTCTTTGGAAAGTCGGCTGGCAACTTGGTGTTCGGTATCTATATGGTTGGCATCGTGATTGCGCTTTTGTACGGCCTGCTATTGAGAAAGACTCTGTTCGTGGGCAAGGAATCTACATTCATTATGGAACTTCCGCCTTATCATTTGCCCAAATTCCGTAACCTCTTTAGGCATGCATGGCTTCGCCTCCGCGAATTCATTTTCCGTGCGGGCAAGATTGTTCTGATTATGGTGACTGTGCTTGGATTCATGGGCTCTATCGGTACTGATGGCAGCTTCGGAAACGACAATAACGAAAAGTCCGTGCTGAGCGTGGTTGGCTCCGCGATTACGCCGGTGTTTGAACCCTTCGGTGTTGAAAAAGATAACTGGCCTGCTTCTGTGGCGCTTTTTACCGGACTCTTTGCGAAAGAAGCGATTGTCGGTACACTGAATTCGCTTTACAGCATCGAAGACCAGTCGGGTGAAGCTGCTCAGGAATCAGCCGAGGGTATGGACAACGCTGCTGGTGACCGCGCCGGCTTCAGCTTGAAGGCGATTGCAAAAGAAGCGCTTATCTCTATTTCTGTGAACCTCTCGGAAGTTTTTGGCAAGCTTGTGAATCCGCTTGGTGTCGAAGATGCTGTTGAAGAAAGTGAAGATGCCGAAAATGCGGATGTCGCCTCGGCGATGAAGGGAATGCGTGCACATTTCTCGCTGGGTAAGTTCCAGGTGTTTGCCTACTTGCTCTTTATTCTGCTCTATGTACCTTGCCTTGCTGCGCTTGGAACGGCCTTCCGCGAATTGGGTAGATTCTACGGAACTCTGATGGTTACTTTCCAGACGATTATCGGTTGGAGTCTTTCGGTGTTGTTCTTCCAGCTGACAGTGGGCGGGTCTGCTCTTTGGATTGGTATCTCGGCCACGTTGCTTGCGGGGGTTGTCGTGAGCCTCGTACTGCTCGGCCGTGACCAGCGCAAGAAAAAAGTGTTCGATTAAGCACGATTTGACATAAAATGAAAAAGGCCGTACGCTCACAATTGCGCACGGTCTTTTGTTACATAAATTGTAATGAAAGATGTTTGTTTTACATATTTTGAAATTGCTTTTTTAGAGAAAAATGGTTAAAACCGTTATCTTTTACATTTTCTTTCCGCTTTTTCAATAATTGGAGGGTGATTTTGCCTGCTTGGCACGCTTTTTGCAGATATGGAGCGCAAAAAGTTAAAAGGATTATTATGAACGCTCAAGCACTTTACGATCCAGCCAACGAACACGACGCCTGTGGTGTCGGCTTGGTTGCCAATATTAATAATGTTGCCTCGCACCAGATTGTGTTGCAGGGTATTACTGTTCTTAAGAGACTGATGCACCGCGGTGCAGCAGGTGGAGACCCGGAAACCGGTGATGGTGCGGGTCTTTTGCTTTCTATGCCGCACAAGTTCTTCCGTAAGCTTTACCCGGAACTTCCGTCGCGTTACGGTGTGGCGATGTACTTCGTCGAAAATACGCTTGCCGCTGACGCCCTCGATGCTGAAATCAAGCGCATTGCAGAATCTGAAGGTGTGGTTGTTGCACACTTCCGCGAAGTGCCGGTGAACCCGAACTCGATCGGCCATACCGCTCGCAAGACTTTGCCGCACATTCGCCAGGTATTCTTTGATGGTTCCAAGTTCAAGACCAACGAAGAATTTGACATCAAGCTTTATGTGGTGCGCCGTGAAATCGAAAAGGCGGTGAAGGGCATTTATATTTGTAGCTGCAGCCGCAAGAGCATCGTTTATAAGGGTCTTCTGCTTGCAAGCCAGATTGAAGGCTTCTACAAGGACTTGAACGATCTCGATTTCGAAAGCCCCTTGGCTCTCGTTCACCAGCGTTATTCTACCAATACTTTCCCGACTTGGCCGCTGGCTCACCCCTTCCGCTACCTCGCTCATAATGGTGAAATCAACACCTTGCGCGGAAACTTGAACAGCCTTCGTGCCCGCGAACCGCTCCTCAAGAGCGAAGTCATCGGTGACGACCTTCAGAAGCTCTTGCCGTTGATTATGCCGGGTCAGAGCGACTCTGCTAGCCTTGATAACATGTTTGAGCTCCTCGTCGCTGCGGGTCGTAGCCTCCCGCATGCGATGATGATGCTCTTGCCGCAGGCTTGGGGCCAGAAGCATTACCTCGGCCGCGACGTGCGTGGCTTCTTCGAATACGAATCCATGCTTATGGAACCTTGGGATGGCCCTGCCGCCGTCGCTTTCTCTGACGGTGTGAATGCCGGTGCAATCCTTGACCGTAACGGTCTTCGTCCTGCTCGTTACACTTTGTGTAAAGACGGTCTCTTCGTCATGGCTTCTGAAACGGGCGTGCTCGACTTGCAAGATGACGGAGTCGAAGAAAAGGGCCGCTTGAAGCCCGGTGAAATCATCTACCTCGACCTCGAAAATCACCACATCTTGAAGAACGCCGAAATGAAGGCTTATGTGGCCCGTAGCAAGCCGTACCGCCGCTGGGTTGCCGAAAACAAGATGAGCGTTCGTGGCCTCTTCAGCGAAATCAACCCGTCTGATGTGCCCGACGATATTCTGGTGCAGCAGAAGCGTTTCGGTTACTCTGCCGAAGACCTCTCCATTATTTTGCAGCCCATGGCAAAGACCGGTGCAGAACCGATCGGCTCTATGGGTAACGATGCCGCTCTCGCCGTGCTTTCGGATAAGCCGCAGCCGCTGTTCAACTACTTTAAGCAGCTGTTTGCTCAGGTGACGAACCCGCCGATTGACCCGATTCGTGAAGAATTGGTGATGAGCCTTACCACTTACATTGGTAACCACGGCAACATCTTGGAAGAAACGCCGGAACAGGCTCACCTGATTAAGATTCCGCGCCCGATTGTGACCGAAGACGAAATCCGCCGCTTTGAAAACATTGGCGACAAGGCATTCAAGGCCAAGGAACTCAAGATGCAATTCCCGCTCGGTGGCAATGGGGAAGTCCTCGAAGCCGCCTTGCAGAACCTCGCTGGCGATGCCGTGCGTGCCGTGAATGATGGTTTCGATATCATCGTGCTCACCGATAAGAACATCGATTGGGGCTATGTACCTATTCCGTCTCTCCTTGCAACGGCTAGCGTGAACCGCGCCCTTGTAGAAGCGGGCGTGCGTCCTGAAATCGGTCTGGTGGTGCAGTCCGGTGAAGTTCGCGAAGTCATGCATTTCGCACTTTTGCTCGGCTTTGGAGCAACGGTCATCAACCCGTATCTGGCCTTCCAGAGCATTACCAATATGTGCCACAACGGCGACCTCGATGTCGATCCGGTGACGGCTGCTTCTAACTATGTGAAGGCCGTTGATAAGGGCCTCCTCAAAATTATGTCGAAGATGGGTATTTCTACCCTCCGTAGCTACCGCAGCGCCCAGATTTTTGAAGCGGTCGGCCTCAATCACGAACTTGTTGAAAAGTTCTTGCCGGGTACTGCAAGCCGCATCGAAGGTATCGGTCTCGAAGAAATCGCTGCCGAAGTCGGCGCCCGTCAGAAGATTGCCTTTGCCGACGCAAGCAAGGTGCTTCAGTCCGGTGGTCAGTACGCTTACCGCAAGGAAGGTGAAAAGCACTTGTGGACTCCGCAGTCCTTGGCTGCATTCCGCCAGGCTGTGCAGGGTGGCGATTACGAAAAGTTCAAGGTTTATAGTAAGCTCATTAACGACCAGTCTGAACGTCAGGCAACGCTCCGCGGTCTCTTCAAGTTCAAGGAAGCAACTCCGATTGACATTTCTGAAGTCGAAAGCCGCGAATCGATTGTGAAGCATTTTGTGGCAGGCGCCATGAGCCTTGGCTCCTTGAGCCCCGAAGCCCACGAAACCATCGCAATCGCTATGAACCGCATCGGTGCCATGAGCAACTGCGGTGAAGGTGGTGAAGACCCGGATCGCGATACTCCGGCTCCGAACGGCGATATCCGTAGCTCTGCCATTCGTCAGATTGCATCTGGCCGCTTTGGCGTGACGATTGACTATCTGCGCCATGCAAAGGATTTGCAGATTAAGATGGCTCAGGGTGCAAAGCCCGATGAAGGTGGCCAGCTGCCTGCTCACAAGGTGAATGAATTTGTGGCTCGCATCCGTCACAGTACGCCGAATGTGTCGCTGATTTCTCCGCCGCCGCACCACGATATTTACTCTATCGAAGATTTGGCCCAGCTCATTTACGACTTGCGTAACTCTAACCCGAAGGCTCGTGTCTCTGTGAAGCTCGTGTCCGAAGTGGGTGTGGGTACGGTTGCTGCTGGTGTCGCCAAGGCTCATGCCGACGTGGTGCTGATTTCTGGCCACGATGGCGGTACGGGTGCATCTCCGCTCACCTCTATCAAGCATGCCGGCCTTCCGTGGGAACTGGGTATTGCCGAAGCGGAACAGACTCTTGTGCTCAACGATCTCCGCGGTCGTATCAAGCTCCAGGTCGATGGTCAGCTCAAGACGGGCCGCGACATTGTGGTGGCAGCTCTCCTCGGTGCCGAAGAATTCGGCTTTGCAACGAACCTGCTGGTAAGCCTTGGCTGCGTGATGGACCGTAAGTGCCATACCAACCAGTGCCCCATGGGTATCGCCACTCAGGATGCTGAATTCCGCAAGCGCTTCGCTGGCAAGCCGGAATACGTTGAAAACTTCCTGTTCTTCATTGCCGACGAAGTCCGCGAAATCCTCGCAAGCCTCGGTCTCCGCTCTCTCGAAGAAGCCTGCGGCCGTAGCGACCTCCTCGAAAAGGATT
>JAFZOV010000092.1 GCA_017550445.1 Fibrobacter sp. | reverse complement strand
TCGAGAGGGAGGCGCGACGTACCACCTGCGCGGAGGTAGTCTGGCCGGTCGGCCAACTCCGAACGGAAAGGATGGTACGGTTGCCAACTTGGCGAGCCGTAACATCCTTTGCCGAACCGGAGAAGCCCCCGAAAGCGATGGAAGGAAGCGCTTGCATAGGTTTAAGTTTAGGTTAAATTAAGCGACACAACCCCTTGTGCTGCAACAAATATAGCATAATCTTTTCTTATTGCAAAACAATTATTTACTATATTTTAACGCAAGTTTTGCTTTAAGTAGATAGGGATATAGTAGGGTATATCGGGGTGTATCCCCGGGGCAAAGAAAAATCGAGCCAGCGCATACTTTCGGCGTCAGCTCGACAAATCAAAGGTCAAATCTCAGACTGAGAAGGAAAACTTCAAGGGCGTGTGAATGTTCCGGTAGCCGGTCTGACGGTCCAGCAAAACGTAGTGGCAATGAGCCTGGTACTCCGGCAGGTCAAGTCCCCAGATGTCCCGGTAATTCTTGACCAGAATCTCGGCGGTTGAATCACCGGCGCTGCAGGGAGCGAGGGCGAGGAAGTTCCGCATCAGGCCCGGCTTCTTTCCCTTGCCCGGATTGGTAAGTTGAAGTTTGAGGAGAAGATGGTAACGCTCCGGGGAAGGGCAGTCTTCAAAGGTTAAATGGAAGCGGAGAAGAAGATCAGTTGAATTCGGCCGTTCACAGGAAACGAATTCCAGCGCATCAATCGGAAACTTGGCAAAAGGTTGCGGCTCCGGCGTGTGCTCATTTCCGAGGGTGTAGAAGCCGTGATAAGCGCTCACAAAGAGATTCTGCCCGCTGATATGTGAAGTGCCGTCAAATGGCGGCTTATGACTCAATGCGCCCTTGCCGTACTCATGCCAGATCTTCTGCGTCTCGTGGGGAACAGTCCTCCAGGCTGCCAGCGCCCGCCGGTGGACTTCGAGCTGTTCAAGTTGGCCGGGCGTTCCTTTGAACTCGCACTGGGATTTCTTCTTGTAGTAGCAGCGCCCGTCCACATGATAGAAGGTCAGGTCTCCAACGGAGCCCCAACAATCAGCAATAAGCACGGATGGAACGAAGCGCGGCATAGTTTGCAATAGGTCAAGTACTTACTGCAAATTTACGAAAAATCGAGCGAAGAACCATTTCTGTTCACACTTTCCGGTGGTTTTTGTTCACACTTTCGATGCATCACCACACCAGGGTGGGAAGGTTTTGGGAAAGTCGGTTTTCGTTCAAATCAGCGGAATAGTTTCCTACAGTATAGTCGCTAAATCGCCATTTGAGTGCGCTGAGGGCCGTTTTTAGTAGTGTAGAGTATAGGCCGGTAAAAAGGGGTAGAAAAGGCCAAAAGTGTGAACAAAAGTGTGAACAAAAAATAAAACCCGCTGATTTTCAGCGGGTTACAGTGGTGCTGGGAAGAACAGAAGTGGTATAGAAACTGAAAAGATAGAACTCGACTATACTTCCAGCACTAGTGAAAGATTGAAACTTCTTTCAGTTCGGTTCATGGACATTGTTAAAGACTCAACCGCCCAAAAATATACGCTTACAT
>JAFZOV010000091.1 GCA_017550445.1 Fibrobacter sp. | reverse complement strand
GGGAGCTTAGAAACTATATCGACTATTACAATAACAGACGGATAAAACTACGTTTAGATGGAATGAGCCCGGTTCAATACCGAACCCGTAACTCAATTTTATCCTAACTTTAAACTGTCCAACTTTTTGGGGTCGGTTCACAGTGGGGGTAGGCAAAGACTACAGGCTTTGCCGAGGGGGATTCTTCCCCCCCCCGTTGGAAGAAACAGTCCTGCAAAACGAATTTTCCTAGAATTGAAAAAAACAATACGACTTGACACTTAAAGTCTGTTTATATATATTACTTCCGAAGTCCGATAATCCCCGCGACAGTCGACATAGACCTTCGGGTCCGTACGTGCATTCGCGGCGGGGCCCATCAACCTTCTTGATGGTTCTGTTGGATAGCTGGTAGGAACACGACCTACTCGAGTTCACTCGAAAGAGTGGCAAGTAACGCCGGGGAAAGCCCCCGCCAACAGGATTGCAAGATCATCCCTTTCCGCGCAAGGCGTGGAAAATTTCAATACATCACAAATAAGCAAGGGCATGTTGTGCGCTGTTTTTTGGCGTAATCGCAACGGCCTGTCAAAATGCCGCCCAATAGCGACGTTCAACTAAAATTTATAAGGAGATATCATGTTCGATGAAATTTTCGGAAAATTCAACGGAGGCCCGAATCGCAGTGCTAACAATGCAATCGGGGATTTTGCCAAGGTGCTAGAAGAAAAAGATGCCGAAATCAAACGGCTTAAGGAATTGATTCTGCGTTGCCCGAAATGCGGCGTTAAACTGCGTTACCCGAGAGGATAAAAGGAGATGAAAAACTTTAATAGCGAGGCTATTCGATGACTTTGGAAGAACTCAAAAAACTGATTTCTAAAGATGAAACGAAGAATATTGAATTGAAAAAATCTACCGGCGAACTTCGAGAAGGCATGCATACGGCATGCGCCTTCTTGAATTCCGATGGCGGCGTTCTCGTTTTCGGTGTCACGCCTTCCTTGAGTATTGTTGGGCAAATCGTTTCTGAATCTACCCGTCGCGATATCGCGCAAGCGTTAGCGGGAATAGAACCTGCGGTCACCCCTGTTATTGAATATGTTGACATCCCCGACAAGGACAACCATCAAGTAATCGTACTGAGGTTCAATCCGTGGGTCTATGGGAATGACCCGTACACATTTCATGGAAGACCATACTATAGACTGGAAAGTGTCACTAAAGCAATGCCTAGGGATATGTTTGATGCTAGAATTCGGATCAACATGCCGCACAAATATTCGTGGGAAATGAGGGTGGCTGAGGGGTATTCTATAAAAGACCTTGATGTCAGCACAATTCGTGGCGTAGTCCGTCTCGGAGTCGAAGAAAAACGAATTCCGGTGGGGTCACTCAATGAGTCAATTAAAGTAATATTGAAAAAATGGAACCTGTTGGATGGCGACAATTTGCGGAACGCCGCTGTGTTTCTTTTTTCTAAGAGATTTTCGTATGATTATGAAATTCGAATGGCTCGTTTTAGAGGAACGGACAAAAATTACTTTATCGACAACCAGCAGGCTCATGGCAATTTCTTTGAACTGCTTGATGCGGGCATGTCGTTCTTTTTCAAACATCTTTCTCTTAGCGGAGAAATCAAGGGGTTTAAAAGGGAAGAACACCTTGATGTTCCTGCAACGGCATTGCGCGAGGCACTGATTAACGCCCTTTGCCATAGGGATTATGACATTCACCAGTGCTCTATCGGCATTGCCATATATGACGACCGTATAGAAATTGAAAGCCCGGGCTTGTTACCCCGCGAATTAACTCCCAAAACTATTAAGCGGTCGCATAAGTCGTATCCACGAAACGAGATTGTTGCGACGGTTCTCTATCAAATAACATACTTAGAAAAATGGGGCTCGGGAATAAAGCGCATAATGGATGCTTGCAAAGCTGAAGGTTCTCCACAACCCTTTTGGAGTGAAGAGGGCGGCTATACCGTGGTGACGTTCCCGCTGGCCAGATTAAATGGTCGAAATGTTACTCAAAATGAACCCCAAAATGGGCCTCAAAGCGGGTCTCAAAATGGGTCCCAAAATACAATAAGTCAAAGAGAAGTGTTGATCGAAAAACTGATTAACGAGAATGCAAGTATATCGGTAAGTTCTTTAATGGAACACTTAAATGCTGGTAGAAATACGATAAAGCGCGATTTGAAAAAGATTGGCTACGTTTGGGAAGGTGCGTCGAAAAATGGACATTGGGTGAAAAAGGAACCTACGTCCACAAACTGGTAATGAACATAGGGCTTGCGTCGTCGGCCTTCTTGAAGCCGCAATGCTCGTAGAAGGCGAGTTCTTCGTTGTAGGCGACCACGACGATGCGGAGGTAATCCTTGTACTTCTCGTGAACCTTGTCGACGAGGACTTTCCCGATGCCTTTGCCCTGGTATTCGGGGCGCACGAGAAGGTAATGCACATATGCGTTCATGATACCGTCGTCCATCGCGCAAATCATGCCGACGAGTTTGTCGCCGTCCCAGGCGGAAATGACGGTCTTAAAATTTTTCATGGCGACAACGAGCTTGTCGGGGAAATGTCCCGAGGACCATTCGACGGAGAGGAAGAGGTCTTTTAAATCTTGTTCAGAAAATTCGTGTATTTCTTTGTATTCGATGCTCATATTTTTTTTGATAGGGAGATGCTCGGTCGTGGCCGGGCATGACAGGGGTGGGGTTTATTCCTTACGGCGATAAACGTTCGCGAGTATTGCGCCGGAGATGTTGTGCCATACGGAGAAGATGGCGCCGGGCACGGTCGCCATCGCAAACGATGAGAATGCGGTCGCCGCAAGGCTTGTGGCAAGGCCGGAATTCTGCATGCCGATTTCAATAGAAAGCGCCTTCGTCTTGGGCGTCGAGAACTTGAGCAGCTTGCCGATGCCGAAACCGCAGCCGTAACCGAGCAGGTTATGGAGAATCACCACGGCAAACACGACCGCGCCCGTCGAGAGAATCTTTGCGGCGTTGTGCGAAACGACTGCTGCCACAATCATCGTTATTGCAATCACGGAAACGAGCGGCAGAACTTTGACCGCGCGAGCGGTGAACTTGCCGAAAAATTTATTGATAATGAACCCGAGCGCAATCGGCACGATTACGACCTTCACGATAGAAAGGAACATTGCCATCACATCTACGTTCACGGTGGTTCGCAATAGCAAATAAGTAATTGCCGGTGTCAAGATCGGAGCGAGCAGCGTGTTCACGCTCGTCATGCCCACGGAGAGCGCCACGTCGCCTTTCGAAAGGTAGGTGATGACGTTGCTAGAAGTCCCGCCCGGGCAGGTTCCCACGAGAACCACGCCCGCCATCAGCGCGGCATCGAGCCCGAAAATCTTGGAAAGCAAGAATGCGAGCCCGGGCATCACGATAAACTGCGCCGCACACCCGATGGTGATTTCCTTGGGGCGCGTAAACACGAGCTTGAAGTCGCTGAGCTTGAGCGTAAGCCCCATGCCGAACATCACGACCATCAGCAGGTAATTTACCCACGAAAGTTCAATCCAGAGAGTCGATTTCGGGACGAACAACGAGAGTGCTGCAATCACGAGCACGACAACCGCCATCCATTTTCCCACAAATTCACTGATCTTTTCGAGAATGTGCATGTGCAAAAAATAACCTTTTTCATGTAAAAAATCCCCGGTCAGGCCGGGGATGACAACTTTAAGCGTGTGCGAGGAGCCTTACTTTACCAGAACTTTCTTGCCGTAGTAGGCGCCACGGGCCCTGTTCCTGGTGTTGCTGATCTTGCAACCCTTCAGGTCGTAGTCGCGCTGCATCCTGTACTGGGCTTCGCGCGTGACCATCGGGCGGATCGCAATCGTGGAATCGGTGGAATCCTGCGGTGGCGTCACTTCGGCGGCCTTGAAGGTCACCTTGTAGAGCTGGCAGTCCTCGAACCAGTCGATGGTGTCGCCTTCCTGGTAGGCAACGCCGTCGATTTCCTGGGCTTCCATTTCCTTTTCCTTGATATCCTTCGGCTTGGGTTTCCAAATCTTGAAGTTGCCGGTGAGGTGGAGCATGGCGAGGTAATGCACCAGGCCGTCATAGTAGCGCTGGCTACCCACGATGGGCTTGGAGTCCCAGGCCTTCTGCAGCACCTTCTTCACCAAGTCCTTGTATTCGGGCACGTCAAGCAGGGCGTAGGTCGCCACGGCGTTCGCGCCGGCCTGGCCGATGGTAAAGTCGCCGTAGCCGCTGGTGCCATCCCAGTTGAAGTGGCCGTGCTTGTAGCCGTCCTTCTCGAAGAAGTCGGTGATAACTTTCGCAATCTTCGTCTGGCGTTCCGCATCGGCGCCGAACAGGTAGTAGTCCATGCCGTAGTTCATGGGACAGCGGATGGCGTCGAACGCGTACTTGGTGGAGTTGTCGCTGAATGCGTAGTGCGGGGTTCCGTCGAAGTTGCTGTAGTCGCTGCACAGGCCCGACTGCGGGTTGGCGGAATTGTAAATGTGGTCGCGGGTGGCCTTCGTCGCCTTTTTCCATTTATCCTTGTTGGTATCGGACCAGCGGCTGAACAGGTCCACGAATGCGGGCAAACTGTAAGAGGCGTCGCCCCAGGTGTTATTGCCGTCAGATGGCTGGAAGGTCGCGATGTAGGACTGTTCGCTGTACAGTGACTGGCCGTTGCCCTTCCAGCAGGCCTTCAAGATGCTCTGCGCATCCTTCATGTACTGGGCGTCGTCCCAGCGGTTGGCCGCGAAAAGGAGCGACATCATGAAGTAGATTTCGCCATCGGGAGCGTTGCCCCAGTCGCGTACGGAACCGTCGCGGTTCGCCTGCCAGGCAAAATAGCCGGAGCCTCCCGTAGAGGGATCCTTCCACATGTGTTTCTTGGCCCAGTTCCAGAGCTTGCCGAATTCTTCCTTGTGGTTGGTCTGCACGGCAATCATCATGCCGTAGCTCATGCCTTCGGAACGTATGTCGTTGTTGTTTATATCGACGATGTAGCCGCCGTCGCGGTCTTCGTAATACACGGTCTTGTCGTTCTGGCCACCGAAGTAGTGGTTCCAGAGCTCGTCCAGCTTGTTCTGGATGTCTTCGTCGGTCTTGCCGAGCACGGTCTTGAACGGGCTGGTGTAATCGCCGGTGTAGTAGGCGCCGGTGTAGTTGGTCTCGTCGCAGTCTGGGCCGTAGTAGGCGCCGTTCTCGTCGAAGAATTTTACGGGTGTAACTTTGTCTTGCGCTAGCGTCGTGGTATACGCGCCGATGCACAAGGCGGCAGAAAGAGAGAGTAACTTTGCACTCCTCATATAACTAACTCCTTTATTACTCCAATATGTACACTCACTCCTGTGTACACTCAAAAAATAATTGGGATTGTCCGCCGGTGCAATAAATGTTATGTTACTTGTGTTGTAGAGCTTTACACCATTTTGCAGGGGGAAAAGCCGTTTTTTGCGCAAAAAAGCGGGGTAGGTGGGGAAACTCAAATTATGTATCCGTTTTTTTTCAGTCTGTAGCGTTGTTTTGGCGTGCTCTTTGTTAAATTAATGTCGATGCGGGTCCTGTTTTTGGCATTGCTGCTTGCCGTTTGCGCCTTCGCCGCCGATGTCGCGGGGAGGGATTCTGCAGCTGTTGCTGATTCTGCGACTGTAGATTCGCCTGCTGTCGATACTGTTTCGTCTACGGATTCTGTTGCGGCGGACTCTGCAATTCCCGAACGTCACAGTGTACCGCTGCCGCGACTCTCTGCCTATACGGGGAAGGGGCTCATGGTGGGGCTTGCGTTTGGCCTCTACAACCCGACTGAAGACTGCGACTGCCTGGGTGTTTGGCAGGGGCATGGCGAATATTTTTACAGCGACTGGATAAGCGCGGGCTTTGACGGGCGCTTTTTTGGCGGGAATCTCGACAAGGACAAGTCGGTGCTTTACCAGCGGTACAGGATCAATACGCGGTTCCATTTCCCGCGGGGGGAGTGGAGCTGGTATGTGGGCCCCATAATCGGTTTTGAATCTACGAACCTCGAGGATATCCGCGACGAATGGCACCAGCGCGAGAACGAGTGGGGCATGCCCATTTTTGGAACAATGGAAGAAGAGGAAGAAATCGAGGATTGCGAGAAGATGTTCTCGCTGGATGGTTTTTCCGTTGGCGTGGACGTGGGCGGAGGAGCCGTGTTCCTGGGCGTAATCGGTGCGACGGCGAGCATCCTTTATGAATATAATTTTGGCGGAGCGCAATTGCTCACGATTTCGCCGGGTATCGCCTACAATCTGCAGGCGGTATGGCCTTGGGCGGCGCGGCACCTGTCTGCGACGTGGCTCTCTGTGGAGACGGGTTTCCAGCGCTTTTTCAACAGGTCCGTGGATTCCTGGGCGTTGTCGGGGTACCTGGGTGTCGCCGTAGGTTTTTAATTCTATATTTGGTTCGTCTAAAATTTTCCTAAAGGACATTCAAAATGGCTAAGAAAGAATCCAAGAAGAAAGTGGTCCTCGCCTATAGC
>JAFZOV010000090.1 GCA_017550445.1 Fibrobacter sp. | reverse complement strand
GTGCCCAGAAGGGTCCTTCCCTTGGGTTTCCTGGACTGTTGCCACTTGTCGGGGCGGCCTTCTTCGCGGAAGTTCTGGCGGACGCTCTTGACTACCAGGTTGCCTATGACGGACATCACGGGTTTCAGGTTCTTCGAGCGCTTTTTAAGGGCCCTTATAAGGGAATTGAAGCGGTCTATCCTTATTTCTGCGTTGATAAAATCTGACCTAGGGTTGACTTTGAACAAAAAAAGTGGTATATTAGTGGGAAGAGGGACTATTTATGAAGCTCATCAGTACAGATTTCTCCAATCTGGGGAAAAAGACCATATACGACTTCGGCGATGCCGAGGCCGTTGACGAGCTTTTGAAGGTGCGTAAATCGACTAGGGAACGTATTACACGCGATTTTTTCGATATCGCAGATACTCCGGTGCGCTTTAATTGGATGCGTGATTTGGCTGTAATTCTACAGTCTGTGGATCCGAACGCAAAAAAATTGTTTAATGCCGCCGATAAAGAAATCGACAAATACTTCAAGCACCGCGATGAAATGGCAGACAAGGGCGTCATTATTGACTGATTCATTTCTTGCCTCCTAGCTTAGATTTAATCGGCATCAATACATCTGTTTCAAAAGAAATTCCTTTGTATTTTATACACTGTGCAACTATTTTTGTTGCATCAGCGGTATCCATTCCTTTCACATGGCTTGCCATGTTGTTTACAAGTAGTTCCTTTTGCATGTTATAGTTGCCGTCAAACAAATCTGTTCGAGCCTGTTTCAAGAAAGAATCTTTGTTGATTCCGAAGGTGTCCAAAGCGGTATCTAAACGGACCACCCAATCATCATATCCGCAATTATCTCTTGAAATCATAAACTGCTTATACGGTGCTGATTTCGCTCCTATTAGTCCGAATAGTTCCGGCAGGGTCTTCCTGGCGACAAATTCGTTCGCCATTTCCATATAATCAAGTGATTTCCCAGGCGGTCTGTGGAAAATACCGCCGTTCAATTTGTGCCGGTTGTGGGTCATTTCGTGCCATAGTGTACCTATGGCCCTGCATTCGTCTTTTGAAAGATTTGTTCCCAGCCGAAGTTTCTCAAACGCAGAGACACACAAGTCGTGTATTTTCCGATGGAGATTGATTGTTCCATCCATGCTGGTGTCGCCATTGTATTTGTTGTTTATGCGACCAAACTTGAAATCGCCGTTCTGGAATATCCTTTCTTGGCCGAGGGTTTCCCTTGCCTTGTCGATTTTGTTCCAGAATGTCGCGATGTCGCCCACGCCGTTGAATTTTTTCGGCATCTGGGAATGCGGGTGCGACAGTGTCCACTTTGCCTGAATCTTGTCTGCTTCTGTCGCGGTCCTGTTCGCGTGGCGTTCGTCCGCCATCTTCCGGATTTCTGCCCTGCGCTGTTCCTGCTTTTTCGACTTGGCCTTGGTTTCTTTTTCCAAGGGCTTGATGTCTTCGTTCTTGTAGAGCTTCGCAACCTTCTGGACTTTTTCTTCTTCGTAGTCTTTCAGTCGCTGGTTTTCGGCATCTGCGTCGCCTATGCTGTAGTCCCACTTTTCGCCGATGTTCGTGGTGTCGTTCGGGGCTGTAGGTGCCTTGGTCTGCTTCTCCATCCCTGCGTCCATTTCGTACTTGCTGATGAACTCCTTTTCGCAGAGACAGCCGAAGCCGTTGGGCGGGCTGTGCTTTTCCCACCAGGGGTCGTTCACGGGGAGAACGGTGCCGTTCCATGCCTTGTGTTCGTCGCGGCTTCCGGGGAGCATCTGGCAGATATACTTTGCGTGGGTGAACACGTCGGGCATGGCCCTTGCCTGCCGTTCCTGCGCTGCCGCCGCTGCGGTGACCATGTTCGTCTGGTAGATGACTTTCGAGCGCCATGCGCCGTATTTGGGTTTTTCCATCTTGGCGTCGAAGCTCGGGTCTGCGGCCCGCCACTTCTTCGCTATGTCGTAGAAGTTGTTGCGGAAGTCTTGCAGGGAGTCGCCCTTCTCGATGGCCCTGTCAACGGCCTTGCGAAAATCGAGAAGGATGTCGGCACGCATTGCGCCGGCGACGGTGAACGCCCTTGTGTGCATGGCACCTTCAAGGTCGTTCCAGCGTCTTGTAGGAAGGTTGATTTTCTGCTTGAAGTAATCGACTGCTTCCTTGTACGCTCCCTGCTTGAACGCGAGCTTCTTAGCCATCTACGATGCCCGCTTTCTTGAGGATGGAGAATCTGCCTGCAAGGTCTGCGGCGATGAACGCCTGCTCCATTTCTTCGGCAATCTTGTCCATGGGCATTTCTCCGTAGCAGCCGCCGAGCTTGTCGCGGACTTCTTCGAGGCTCTTTGCATTCTCTACGAGTTCGCGGATGGGTGCGAGAATGTCAATCTTTTCGCACTGTTCTTCGAGGTGTTCTGTGAATGCGTTCACCTGGTTTCGGAGTTCGTGGCTGGTGTTTCGCACCTTGCCTTTCTTTTCGGGGCCTTCGGCGAACAGTCCGCCCTGCGGCTGGACTTCGGCCATTTCGAAGTAGTCTTCGTTGATGCCGTAAACGTCGGTGATGTACTTGGCTTTGAACTTGACGCCGAGCTGCGTGAGTTTCGCGTCGCGTTCGAGCCTTGCCTGCTGCATGTCTTCC
Source organism: Fibrobacter sp. (assembly GCA_017550445.1). Next base: position 1,791 of record JAFZOV010000090.1, on the reverse strand, counting down.
GGGAGGATGATGTTCATCCAGGGAACGACTTTTTCGTTCGGCCAGTTGATTTCGTAGATCCATCGAATGAGCTGGTTGAAGCTCGACTCGATCATCGCGGCATCGTCCTTGGTGAGGTCCATGCGCACGTCGTTGTGGACGGTGGCCATCGCCTGGGTGCCGCCGGAACTTGTCTGTTCGGTGGTGAGCGTTTCGCCGAGCCATGCCTTGGACATTTCGGAGTCTGCCCACTTGACTATTTCACTGTGCGGGTTGGTGCCGCTAAGCTTTGTTTCAAGTAGTTCGACGGAGCCCGTGTTCGTGATGACGGCGACGCCGTCGCGGACAAGGTTCGAGAGCATCTTCAGGAACTTCTGCTGTTCTTCGGTGGTGGCCGTGGGCGGACACTTGCCGATGGCCTTGGGGATGCCGTATTTCTCGACGAAAATCATCCAGAACTTGAGACCGCCCTTCTTGAAGGCGAGAGGCCAGAAGCAGCGGGAATATACCGGCTCGCCGTAGGGGTTGCTTGCGGTGGGGCGGTTGCGGGTGACGATGAACTTCTTGTCTGGAACAAGGGTGCGCGTGTTGTTCTTGTCCTGGAAGAGCAGCTGGCCCTTGTCGTCGAACTTGAACCATTCCTGCGGGCGGTCCTTGAGCGCGGTGGGGAGAATGAGGGTGCCCATTTCGGTTTCGACGGCGTCCCACACGATTTCGTGGACCGTGTAGCCGAAGCCGAGCGCTTCGAGCATCTGCGACATGATGTCCCTCAGCTGCTCAAGGTTCCAGATGTACTCTTCGAGCATCTTGGCTTTCTTGGCGTCGCCCTTGCTCCCGTCGATAGTCCAGGGGCGGCTAGTGATGGCGGCGAAGCGCTTGCCCTTCACCGAGTCAAGGTGGCCGTCCACAAATTCGCGGTAAACCTTGATGTTCCCGCCCTGCGCCCTTAGGATTTTGTCCGGGTTCGGCAGGTAGTCTTCGCCCGATACGAAGGTAGCGGCTTCGCGGGTGGCGATTTCGGTCGCCAGCTGGAGCTTCTGCTTCCCTTTTTGGGTGTCTTCGGGTCGTTTTTTACTCTTTTTGCTCATGCAATCCTCGGTAGTTTTCTAATCCTTTTGAATGGCCGTTCAAATTCGTTGAATTTTGATTTTCTGAAGCCGGACGAGTAAACGCTAGGGTAAACGAAAAAACGGCTTAGAAGTGCGTTTCTGCGCAATTCTCAAAATCCTCCAAAATCGGTGCTTTCGTTTGCATACGGTTCGGCGCTCTGGATAATCAACGGGCCTGCTTCGCCAGCGTTTTTCGCATGGTATGCGAGGGCCGCTCCCCAGAAGAAGTCGCCGTGGCCCTGCTCGGTGCTCGCGGCGTCGTAGCGCACGTTCCCGGCACTTGTGACAATCTTCTTGACGGCGTGGATGCTTTCGGCCTGCTTGTCCTCTTCGTTACCGTCAACGCCTGGGAACTTCGGGCACTTCTCGATGATGATTTTCTGGTCTTCGAAAGCCTGCAATAGGCTGATGGCCAGGTCTGCCTTGACGGTGTTCGTGAACAGCACGCCTTCGACCTTGACCGTGCCGAACTTTTCCTGGGCTCGTTCGGTGAACTGGTCGCCGAGCCCCGTGCGGTCGATACAGGCGCGTATCAGGTTCGGCAATTTAAGGAACTTGTAGAGCTTTTCTTCAAGGTAGCTCCACTTCTTTTTCTGGTAGGCTTCGACGGCTCGGCAAACGAGCTGGTTTCCGATGTCTTCAAAAACGTAGATGACGTAGAGGTGGCGGTGGCGTGCCACGTCGCAACCGAGGTAAAGAGGGC
>JAFZOV010000089.1 GCA_017550445.1 Fibrobacter sp. | reverse complement strand
TGTTGGAGTTCCTTTAACAAGGCTTCTTCGGTGTCGGTTCGCTTGGCAATCTTTTGGAGCCTGTAGTAAATGTTGGAACGCTGCACCCTGTCGGGGGCGTAGATTTTGGTTTTAAGGTAATCGTGGTAATCCTTGTAAGCCTTGATTAGTTCTTTCGGGGTATCAATCATAATGCTATTCCAGGCTCAATTTTTTCAAAGTGTATTCGTCGCCCGTCTTGTTCGGATTCCAGGTATAGCACAAAACCGAGAAGTGCGAACCGTCTTCAAGGGCAAAAGCAATAAACGCCTGGAATTGTTCAAGGGCTTTCTGTTCATACAGGGAAATCCTGGTCGGGACTTCGGGGAACTGCTTTGCGATTTCTTCCTTGCAGGTTCGGGTAGTCTGCTGCATCCATTCCTTTATTGTATTGTAGGTGAACACCTGCGGAAGTTCCGCATTGTAGGCTTCCCGTATGAGGGCTGAAATTTCTTCAAACTTGTTGTTCATTTTTCTGTTCCTTTAATTTGGTTCGGTATTTGTGGTTGGATGCCTTGTGCATTTCCTTGAACGCTTCTTCTTCGTGGTGTTCCAGGAAATACCCACGCATATAGGCTGCTTGCTTTTCGGGATTCTGCTCACGCCACCGCTTGCAGGCTAGGGCGTGTTCTGCCCTATGCTTTTCAAGCCAACGCTTGTATGCTGCCCGTCGCTTTGCCTTGTCCTTGTATGCCATAAACTACTTATGTTCCGCTTGCTGTTTTTCGTGGACAAAGTTAATGCAGCGACAGATAATCGCTCCGCAGTTTTCAAAGGCATCAATGCTCTTTTCGTAATCCTGCATTTGGTATGCCGAGAACGCTTCTGCCATTTCACGCATAAGCATATTGTCCACGCAGTCCTGGTCGGTGCGGGAAATAGCCCGAAGTGATTGGAGCCACGAACCCGCTTTTGTGTTCGTGAAGTTCTTGCATAGGACGGGCTTGGCAATCAAGTGCTGCTCAAGTTTCGCCTTGATTCTTTTCAAGTGGTCGGCATAACTCATTTCAAGCCCTTCTTCTTTTTCAGCAAAGTTTCTTCACGCTTTATCTGTTTACAAATATACTTTAACACACAACTGTTGTATTCAAGTGCCCCTTCGTATTGTGGGACTTCCCAGGAACAGCAATGCTGCCTGTTAAGGGACAGGTTCATCCTGTGCCCGTTCAATGCAGTCATAATTTTTTTCAAGGTAGGCCGGTCCATATTTCCTCCGATTAGATTAGCGTCAGCGGTTCGGTCCGTTCTTCAATGTATTCAACAGCCTGGATAATCAAGTCAAGCCACACACGGATTCGTTTCAGTGCCTTAATCTTTGCGTTCTCGTCCTTGATTTTCCTGTCCTCCGCATAGTAGGTGTCAACCTGTTCCTGGAACGGCTTTCCGATTTCTCTTGCGATAGCCTTGCAGGTGTCGTGCCACAGCCATCCCGACCACGCCACGATTGTCCCAAGGGGGTGCGATGCGTCGCCTAGCACCTGGTTTTTGGCTAGACCCCTGCTAGACGGGTCGGGAATGTTTTCTTCAAACCATTCAAACGCAACAATTACAGCGTCCATCCAAACACGGATTCGCTTCAAGGAACGGACCTTG
>JAFZOV010000088.1 GCA_017550445.1 Fibrobacter sp. | reverse complement strand
GTTGCGGCCTCCGTCTCCAGCTTGAGTAAGCGACACCCAACGAGGATCGCCCGCCAATGAATCATTATAGGGCGTTTCCGTTCCACTTTTATAGCGTGGCCAACCTTCAGGAGCGTAATCGGGACATTCCCATCCAAACACGCAATTTTCAGGCAACTCGCTTGCTACAAACCCGGTATCAAGACCTAGGGATTTCTGGATAAACGTAGCCGTGACATCGCCATCGCCAAAGTTGCCTTCACAATCAAAGCCCTTGTTCCATGCGGGGCCATTGCAGAACACGTTAATTACAGGAACGCCCTCGGCAGGATCAAGTGCCCTAAGCGCCTCTCCAAAAAACGTAGGACCCTCGGCCACGTATTTAGTTCGGGCAGCCGCCACCGGAGTCTGGTCCGGATCCGCCGCCAAGACATCTTCATCATTCACCGTTTCTACCGGAAAGAACCCGCCTATAACAGACGTGCCTTTGTTTATAAAGACATCGGAGTTGAAGCTCCACCAGCCATTTTCCATACGGGAGAAGGGCATGTCAAAAAGACTCTTTTCGTTCACGCCCTGCGTGTAGTTGAATAGCTGATTAAAGAACTTTTCGTCAATAAAGCACTTCTTGCCAGCAGCTGTCATCTTAGGCTTTTTCGTTGTCGGATCCAGCGTAGATTCTACGATACCCGGGGTAACGCCAACACAAGCCTCAACCGCAGTAACGGCAGCCGCAGAATCGACTCCCTGCGCACCCTTTTGACAACCTTCAACCATAATTGAATAACATGAGAAAGCCGGATGCAAGCTCGCATCGGTATCATAAATTGTCACAGGGAGTACGTAATAGTCGTCCTCTTCGACGCCAGCAGCCCACACCATTTGCGAAGCTGCGAAAACAGCACTTGCCCAAAACCACAGATTCTTTTTCATGAAACCTCCCAAAGATTCCATTTGAATACAAATCAAATATATAAGAATTAGGAATTTTTCGCAAGCGAATGTTTAAAGTTTGTATAAAAAATCTCCGCCAGCGGGCGGAGATTTTTACAAAGCTTTATTTGCGTTTGACGAAATTACTTAGCGGCCTTGGATGCTGCAGTAGCAAAAGCCTTGCCGAGCTTTTCGAGGGCTTCGGCGACTTCGGCTTCGCTCACGTTCAGCGGCGGGAGCATACGCAACACGTTGCCCTTGGCGCTCAGCACCATGAGCTTTTCGTCGCGGGCTGCGGCGATAATGTTACCCACCGGCATTTCTTCGGCGAGTGCGACGCCGAGAATCAAGCCTTCGCCGCGGATTTCCTTAGCAAAGGCATACTTGTCGGCGAGAGCCTTGAGGCCAGCCTTAATCTGGGCGGAACGTTCTTCCACATTCTTCAAGAGGCCCGTGACCTGCTTTACGACAGCGAGACCGGCAGCGCATGCAATCGGGTTACCGCCGAAAGTCGTGCCGTGGTCACCGGCCTTAAGCTGGTCGGCAATCTTCTGGCGCAGAAGCACGGCACCGAGCGGCAGGCCGCCACCGATTCCCTTGGCGAGAGAAACGAGGTCCGGATTCAGGCCGTACTTTTCAAAACCGCAGAAGGTTCCGAGCCTGCCCACGCCTGCCTGCACTTCGTCAACGATGACGAGGCAGCCGAATTCCTTCTGCAGGCTGTTGATGGTTTCGACCATTTCTTTAGAAAGCGTCATCACGCCGCCTTCGGCCGCGAGGCTTTCGAGCATGATAGCGCAAGTATCCTTGTTGACTTCGGCCTTCAAGGCGGCGCAGTCATTCCAAGTCACATGCACAAAGTCACCCGGCATAGAGCCGAAGCCTTCCCTGATAGCCGGCTGACCCGTTGCAGAAAGGGCTGCATAGGTACGGCCGTGGAAGCTGTTCACGAACGTGATAATCTTCTGCCTGTTCTTTTCGCCCTTCCGGTCGAAGTACTTACGTGCAAACTTGATGCAGCCTTCGTTCGCCTCGGTACCCGAGTTGCAGAAAAAGGCCTTATCGAACTTGGTGATTTCAAGGAGAGCCTTGCCGAGATTAATCTGCGGGTAGTTCGGGTAGAGGTTGCTGATGTGGTTGAAGTGGTTCATCTGTTCCACCACCGCATCCTTGATGGCCTGGTTCTGGTGACCGAGCGCATTTACGGCGATGCCTGCCACGAAGTCCAGGTACTTGTTACCCTGATCGTCGTAAAGGTAAGAGCCTTCGCCTTTAACGAAGTTAATGTCAGCCTTGCCGTAGAGCGGCGCGATAATTTGTTTGTCCTGTTCGAGCAGGTTAGCGCAAGATTGTGCCATAGTTTAAATCTCCATTAATTTGTTTACCAAAGTGTTCCGCGTCCTTCCAACCCACGATGTGGATGCTCTTGAGTCCTCGTCGGATCGACTTGAAACTCTCGCGGACTTTGGGAATCATACCGCCGGAGATGACGCCAGCTTCAATCAGCTTTTCGGCGTCCGCTTCGCTCAGTTCGGGAATCACATTCTTGTTTTCGTCCATCACGCCCGGCACGTCGCTCACGAGCACGAACTGGTCGGCTTCGAGCGCCACTGCCAGTTCAGAGGCTGCGGTGTCGGCGTTCACGTTCCAGCTCTGGCCGTCGCCAATCGAGATGGGGCTTACCACCGGGGTCCAACCGGCGCTGAACAAATCATTGATAATCTTCGGGTTCACCTGCTTGATTTCGCCCACCAGGCCAAGGTCCACCTTGCCCTGTTTCTTGACAACCTGGAACAGGTTGCCATCTACGCCGGAAATACCGATGGCGTTGCAGCCGTTGGTGAGGAGCATGCGAACAAGCTTCTTGTTCACATGACCCGAGAGAGTCATTTCCACCATCTTCATGATGCCGGGAGTCGTTACTCGCAGGCCGTCGATAAATGTAGGTTGTTCCTTGAGCAAGGCAATATTTTCGTTGATGTCCTTGCCACCACCGTGAACCACGGCTACCTGACAGCCGCTACCGGGGAGGGTAGAGACTGCCGACACAAAATCAGCGAGCTTGGCTTCGTCGATTGCCAGGCTGCCACCAATTTTTACAACCACTTTTTTCATCGCGGGTGCGTACCTCTCGTTTTGTCTTGTGAGACAGTGAAATTATTTAGGTGCAAATTTAGAAAAAGTAAACGCGTCTGCAATGTTTTTATTATATTATACCCATAAACTCAACCAATACAAAGAGGTAATTTATGGCAATCACGAAAGTTTGGCTGGACGAATCCAGTGACGAATGCGTCTCCTGCGGCGCTTGCGAAGCTACTTGCGACGCAGTGTTCGAAGTTCCTGAAAAGATGAAGGTCAAGGAAGGCGTTGACTATTCCGCTTACGAAAGCGAAATCAAGGACGCTGCTGACTCTTGCCCGGCCGGCGTGATTAAGTACGAGTAGTCTTTAGTGGCGCCCCGCGCCGCTTTACTCAAAACTTTTAAAGCTCTGTCGTTATGACAGAGCCTTTTTGTTTCTTAAAGGAGATCCCCGCCTACGCGGGGATGACAAGAGAGAAAAACGCGGGGATGACTTTAGCGAGCGTATTTTTCGTATTCGGCCTTAACCCATTCAGCGTTATGGGCGACCGATTCAATCTTCACTTCGTCAATGGGGCCGTTCCAAGTATCAGCGGCAACTTCGGAACCTCCTATGCGGAACGGCATCGCCGTTGTCAATTCCTTCGGCCTAAACGGAACGCCAGCCTCGACACTTGCAAGTTCGCCGTTAATGTAGAGGAACAATTTGCCGCCTTCGTAAACAAGAGCCAAGTGAGCCCATTCATTCATAGGCAGCTTGCCGCCTCGTTCGACATTACCCTTAGAAAGCCAAGCATAACCATAACCGGACCAGTCCAAGCCATCGCCAACGGCCGTAATCGAGCTCGGCATAATTTCGTACTGCAACTGGAACCTTGACAATCCGGTCTCCCAGTTCAAGCGTTCTGCAAAGAGAATCTGGTAAATACCGTCACCGCGATAACCACCCCACTTAGTCCATGCCGTCATCGTAAAGTCACCAGCACAGGGGTCAATCTCGCCCACTTCGATATACTGGCCAACCTTCAGCAAAATGCCCTTGCCCGACACACCTTCCACATAGGTCACTGTATCGGCAACCGAACCGTCACTGTTGTGAATTTCAATCTGTTCATCCTTGCCGTCCATGTGGAGTTCCAAGGAAATCGCCAATTCTTCCGTAGTATCGGAAACGGTCGTATCTTTTGCTGTGGTATCAGGATCAATCGGCGGCAGAGCAACCGTATCTTGCGGAGTATCGTTCTTCGGGACAACCACACCATCGGGTACGTTCACCATAATGCCACCGTATGCAGCACCACTATAATAGTGATAATCCGAAACAGTGAGCCAGCCTTTATTCTTGTTTTCGAGAGACGGAATCTTGAGCGTATCGCCCACAATAGCCGTCATGAAGTTGAACCTTGCCTGGGCCTGTTCGCTTGCAACATACACCAGCGAGATGTCGCCCACAGGCATGGAGTCAAAAGCAAAGGAGCCGTTATTACCCACAGATGCCGTGGCATTACGGCCCACGATGCGCATATAGCCGGACTTGGCATCGGCAACGCTACTTTCGAGTCTGCGGGGGTGGCCAATCATCACCAAAGCTTCGCCCGCATCCTGAATGCGAGAAAGGCCAGATTCGGAACCGGTTTCGGCATACAGCACCACAGAGCGGGTACTGTCGAATTTCAATTCAAATCTTCCGTTGTCATCGGTGACAACTTCGACAGAATCTTCGATAGCGGTCTTATCCCAGTCGTCGTAATAGGCAACCACGCGGGCATGGGCCACGGGCTGGTTCGCCTCGGTCACCACGATACCGCTTGCAACGGAGTTACCGATATCGGTAACGCCACCGGCAGTTTCATCGCTCCTGGAACAAGAAGTCAAACCCGCCGCAAAAAGAGCTAAAGCCACACCAGAGGCATATTTGAACAAGATATCCATTATTTTGCCTCCTTTTCAATTTTCTTACTCATGGGGAACGCAACAAGCATCATCTCGTAGACGCGTTCCACATTTGGATCATTCGCCGCCTTCGCAATTATCTTTTTGCGGGCGTCTTCTAGAACTTCAACAGCGTAATTATAAGAACTTTCGCTCATGGCCAAGGTGGTGAACGCCGCAAAACGTTCGTTCTTGGGCATGGATTCCACGGCACCGATGGCATGCTGAATGTATTCGCGACGGATCTGGCGCAGAGAAATCGGCGGAATTTCGGCGGCATCCAGCATTTGCGAAGTTTCTTCGTAATGGTCCCCCACCTTCTTGATCAGGTTCCATTCCAAAAGCTTCTTGACCGCGTCGCGGGCTTCTTCGGTAGTAATCTGCGGGGTAAGCATGCGAGCCAACACCATGTAGTCGTCATGCCAGTCGGAGTTTACCGCAATTTCGCGAACCACCGGATAGTACCACTTGCTAAAGTAGGCCTGTTCACGCGTGGTCACGTGTGTAAATTCAATCTGCTTGCGAATCTGGACAATCTGTTCCCAGGCATTTTCGCGCTCGTTCACCTGCTGGGCCTGGTTATACTGCACCAGGGCCTCGAAATACGCCTTCTGCAACGGTTCGAAATCCATCGCCTTCGCGATTTTATCGATTGACTTTGGCGTGAGGTTAAAGCGTCCGCGGATTACGTTCAAGCAATAAGAAGAACTGCTGAAGCCCGCCTTTGCCGCGAAGAATCGGTGCGAAAAGACGGCCCGCATTTTCTTCTGTTCCTCAAAGTAGTCTTGCAGGAACTTGCGGAAGTCGTCGTAATCAAACAGATGTTCTAGCGCAATACACATACCCTTAAAATAAATAATTTTTACACACTAAGCAATAGCTGGCAGAAATTTTTACACGCCCAATCGGCCTTTTTAAGGCTTTTCTTGACATGAATCACACAAACGAGACGAATCGTACCACAGAGTAAACCGTAAGAAAAGTTTACACAATTAGACGAAAGCCTTTTTTGCCTTACCAACACTCTCGTTCTGAAGAATGATTTTAGGTTCCTGCTGCGGATGGATTTTTTCAAGTTTTGCAGAAGAACTTTCTATAAGCATTGACGCCAAATTGAGCATATTATGCGTTGCTTCTATTTCAAAGCTAGCAATACCTTCAAGAATCGCCTCATCATTAACGGCATATTTTTGCAATTCTTTAACCAAGTTAACAAGTTGACAATAACTAGCCTTAATTTTCTGCGCAATATTTTGCGGTTTAGAAATTGTTATAGTCGTCTCATAACCAAGTGCAGCAAGGAACGTGCACATGTCGTCAACTTTAATTTGATCATTGCTCGCACTTTCTAGTTTAGAAATGAAAGATTGGGAAGTGTTCAGTTTTTTGGCCATTTCCGCTTGAGAAAGGTCGGCCTTGGCGCGAAGAACCGTCAAGTTTTGGCTAATACTGTAATTCTTTATGTGTTCCGTGACTTTTTCAGCGGTTTCTTTGCCAACACCCATTTCATTCATTAAATCTGATACTGTCGAAATTTTCTGTTCCATGCTAATCTCCATTTTATCCTAAAGCGACTGGATGAACCTGTGCCCTATTTTTATGTCATTTTGTTGAGACTGTTTATCTCCAATAGATGTAAGATGAATTATTCGCGTTGGCTCTTGTGGGTAAATGTACAGCCGCAATTGGAAGCCCCCTTTAGGCGGCCTTTGGTCTATAGCGAGCAAGCCCTTTTGCTCGTTACGAACAAACGAAAGAGTTCTCTTCGCCTGCTCTAACGAGACACCCTCATCCAAAGTCTTTTTATAGGTGTCCAAATTTTTAAATGTATTTTGGAATTCTTGCGGATGCTTTTTACTAATACGGTCAGCAGTTGATTTTGAATAGCACGGGGCTATTTTAAATTCCCATATATTTTTTTCTTGTGGCATTTGAACTCCTGGAGTTTTGCCTATTTGCGCTCAATTTATTCCATTTTGGAATAATATATAAAAAATTTCGTAAAAATTCAATATAGTTATTCCGTTTTGGAATAATTTGTGTTTACAAGCAATTTATCGAAGTTGAGAAAGGCGAGCGCAAATGCGCTCGCCCTATTTTATAAACCCTTTTTGAGCGAGTTTAGAATCCTTTATTGCGCTACTTCGTAGCGCAAACGGCCTAGATTTGCCAATGCCGGAGTGCAAGCACTCCGGCTAGGTTTCGGCTAGAATCCTTTGTTGCACTCCGAAGGAGTGCAAACGGTCTGCCTCGGTCATAGGAACAGGTTTCTTTGATGCTTTCAGCATCTGTTTGCTACGGCTCAGAAATGTCGAAAAACAAGTTTTTCTCCATTCCGTTCACCTCGCAAACACCTGTTCCTGCGACGCTCGGCTAGAAGCCTTTTTTCATATTCTTCAGCAGGGCACTCATCTTGCCGGGCATGGCTGCGGCTTTTTTCGGAGCTGCACCGGGGCGGTCCTTGCCGGCGATTTTCGCCTTGAGGTCTGCGAGGGTTGCATGGCCCTGGATGCCGCCCTGCGGGCGGGCATTGCCGCGACCGTTGTCGCGGCCGTGGCCACCGAATCCGCCGCGGTTACCACCAGCGCGCTGGCCACGAGGGCCATTTGCACCAGCACCTGCAACGCCGTCAGTAGATTCCTGCTTCATCGAAAGGCTAATACGCTTCTGGCCCACATCGACTGCGACCACACGCACCTTCACGATGTCGCCAACAGTCAGCACAGTCTTTGCATCTTCCACGAACTTGTCGCTGATTTCAGAAACGTGCACAAGGCCGTCCTGGTGAACGCCAATGTCAACGAAGGCGCCGAAGTTAGCCACGTTCGTCACGACACCTTCCATCCAGCTACCCGTAATCAGGTCCTGAATCGTGCGGATTTTGTCGTCGAATTTGGCGTAACGGAATTCCTTACGCGGGTCGCGGCTCGGCTTCTGAAGTTCCTTCATAATATCGTCCAAAGTAGCCTTACCCACTTCGTCCGAGAGGAATTCTTCGAGGTTAATCGCCTTCACGGCTTCGGCGTTACCCACCATATCCTTCACCGAGACACCAGCCTTTTCGGCCATCTTTTCGACGAGGGCGTAGTTTTCGGGGTGAACGGCAGAATCATCGAGCGGGTTTTCGGCACCCGGAATGCGCATAAAGCCTGCAGCCTGTTCGAAAGCCTTCGGACCAAAGCCCTTCACGTTCTTCAAGGCTTCGCGGCTAGCGTAGGCACCGTTTTCTTCGCGATACTTCACAATGGCTTCGGACAAAGTATTGCTGAGGCCCGCCACATGGGACAGCAGCGGAGCAGAGGCGCTGTTCACATCGACACCGACCATGTTCACGCAGCTTTCCACCACTTCGTCCAAGCGCTTCTTGAGTTCGCGCTGGTTCACGTCGTGCTGATACTGGCCCACGCCAATAGACTGCGGATCAACCTTCACAAGTTCTGCCAGCGGGTCCTGCAAGCGGCGGCCAATAGAGATGGCGCCACGAGTCGTCACGTCTTCCTTCGGGAATTCCTGAATAGCAATCATGCTTGCGCTGTACACAGAAGCCCCGGCTTCAGAAACGATGACGCGCGGCGGAACCTTACCCTTGAACTTTGCAGAC